>JBAZKF010000001.1:319263-638527 GCA_041650895.1 Patescibacteria group bacterium
CGAACCGCAAACCGGACATTTGTCGGGCATAACAAATTTCTTCTCCTTGCCACTGCGCATTTTAGGCAATATCTGAATAATGTCAGGAATAATATCCCCGGCTTTCTGCAGAACCACAGTATCGCCTATCCGAACATCCAAACGCCTGACTTCATCCGCATTATGCAATGTAGCGCGTTTAACCACAGTACCAGCTAATGGCACTGGTCGTAGATGAGCCACGGGAGTTAAAACGCCTGTTCGGCCAACCTGGACATCGATATCTTCCACCACAGTTGTAACCTGTTCGGCGGGAAACTTATAAGCGGCGGCCCAGCGCACCAACTTGGCCGTGCGACCTAACCGTTCTTGTAATTTTAAATCATTGACTTTCAAAACAATGCCGTCAATTTCATAAGGCAGCGGTTCCCGATGCTTATGCCAATACTGAAAATATTTAACTGTTTCGCCAATGTTTTTGACTACCTTCCAATGTGGATTAACCTTAAGCCCCAATTTGGCCATCTTTTCCATGATATCACCTTGGGTTTTAAGGCCATATCTCAATGGCTCGTAAATCGTCCACATAAACGTATCCAATTCACGGTCAGCCGCCACTTGCGGATCAAGTTGACGTACCGTGCCGGCCGCAGCATTACGCGGGTTGGCAAACGGCGCTTCACCTTTTTTCCCTTGTTCCTTATTGACCTTAGCTAATGCTTTTTTAGACATATACACCTCGCCGCCGATTTCCATATCAATAGCCTCCTCTAACCTTAGAGGCACACTGCCGATTGTCCTAATGGCGTGCGTCACCACTTCTCCGGTTATGCCGTCACCACGAGTTACGCCCCTGGATAACAGCCCTTGGCTATAAATGAAAGATAAATTCAAACCGTCAATCTTAAGTTCGCAACAATATTCAATATCCTTGTCTTCCGGCCAACCCAAAAATCTTTTAACTTTTAAATCAAATTCCTTGACTTCTTCAAAAGAAAACAAATCGTCAAAAGACCATTTGGGGATCTTATGGCGATATTTTTCAAACTTACCTAAAGCCTTGCCGCCAATACGCTGAGTCGGCGAATCCTTAGTGATCAAATCGGGGTACTGCTTTTCTAACTTCTCTAATTCATCTTTAAGGGAATCGCGCGCCGCGTCAGAAACAATCGGCTTATCCAAAACATAATAAGCATAGTCTATCTCCTTCATTTGCTTCTTGATCTTGTCTACTCTTTTTTTCGCTTCTGCCCTGTTCATAATTATTCTTTCGTTATATCATTTTCTGAAAATAACACAAAACCGAATAAGCCGGAAAGCGGATCTAATGGCGGGATATGAGCGACGATTATCTGTCGATTATTATTGAATATCCCCCGTGATTTCAAAGTCAAATTAGTCACACCGTAAGTTGAGGTGGTTAGACAATCCGCATCGGAATAAGCGATAACAGATAAATGGTCTACGTCATCAGTTTCTATTTCACCCAAAGCCTTAAGTTCTACCACGTAATCAACTGGATTAGGCAGGGTAGCCTCACAATTATTGCTATTAATATCGCAATCACGGAAATTATAGCAAAAAGTGACGGCATCGGATGAATCATCGGTTATAATGGAATTATCCTCGGCATAATACACTAAGGTCTGCAACGTCTGTTCGTTTTGATAAAATTGGGGCATTAATTGGTTTATAGCAACTTGCATCTTGAGATTGGGAGAAGCTGCCAATGATCTGTACCACCTCAAACCAAAACTCTTCGGGTCGCTATTTTGGGCTTGGCGATTGAGAAAATATAGTTTAACGCTTTCACCATTAACTAAACGCTGACGAAAAAAATTCTTTTCAAAGTCAGATGATTCGTTAATATCCCACTCCGCGTTATTAGTTAAAGAAAAAACTCCATCTTCATTAACTGTGGACTGGCTATAAATATTACGCAAAGCCGAAGTTGAAGAAGCGGCTTCTTGTTTTTTAATAATATACAAAGAGCGCTCCACGCCGGCATCAGCCGCGTAATAGGCCACTGTAGAATTATCAATGGCTCGCGCCTTTTTGATATCTAACAAAATAAAATAAAAAAAACTTAGGGCGACGGATAAAAGCACACCTAGAAGTATCAAGGTGAAGACTATAATGACGCCACGTTCATCTTGTCGGCATTGATTAATCATAATTAACGGTAAACCTTGGAAGAAATAGTGGTTTGCAATCGCAGCTCCTTGCGATAGCGATCCGGTACGTTCTTATTATAAATCGTCATAAGTAAAGTGATTTTCGGTTGATAAATATAATCATCGGTCGTAACATTGGCATAGGGATCATAAATCGGGCTAACAATGAACTGCAAATTACTTACGCCGACGTCAGAGGCATTTAAGGAAGCAAAAACAGTGCTGTCAGGGCTAATGGTGGTAATGAAGATCTTAGCCATAAAATCTTCCGGATCATAGGCTAATTGCCAAACCTCTCCGGCTTCATCCTTTTTGAATATCAATCTATCAACCTTACCATCAATAGGCGGCAAAGTTCTTTCATAATCCAACTCCCGACCGCGGACTTCCCGACCTATCTTTTCAATCATATACCGGCCGTCATTTTGCAATTTCTCCATGTTAGCGGTTTGCTGTTGAAGATTATTGACATTAATAAAGATTCCACCAACCAAAACTGAAGTGATAGCAAACAAACCGGCAGTAATTAACATCTCTACCAGGGTAAATCCTTGATTACGAATTAGCTTTGATTTCATAGATTAACGCCAATTAAACAATTGATCTTCTACGGTAAGCTGGCGCGGTTGGCCGGAATAAGTCCAGATAACGCGGGAATTGATATTAATACCAATTTTAAGGGTATTATTAGGGCAACCGCCATCATCTGCTGGGGAGGAATAAGTCGTATCATCGCATTTTAAATCCTCAGGATTATTGTCGTTGCAACAAATGGAAGTCAATGTGATAAGACGAGAAAAGAAAGAAGTATCATCCGATACTTGAGCTGAATAATAACCATCGGCATCATAAAACAGCTTACCGGACTGATTGGCTGTAACCTCAGACAAACCGCCCTTATAATCAACGGTATAAACGCCATCTCCCAGTCCCCTATCCCATAACCATAGATAAGTTTCATCAGGAATATTTCTAGCCATTCTCAACCAGTTACTATCACGAATGTTCTTAGTTATTTCCACTCCCTCACGCGCCAGATTAGCTGCCACGATACGCATTTCCGACTCTTTTACCGCATTAAAATTAACTAGAAATAAAAACCAAACGGAAAATAAACCGATAGTTATAACGGCGATGGAAACAATCAATTCAATCAGGCTTTGTCCTGATTGGTTATCTCTTAATCTCATCATAAACTAAGGGCAATTGCCTTTAATTTCTTCAACTTTACCGGAGATACTATTAACTTGGACACAAAAAGCATTTGAGCTATTGCTGATTTCTATTTTAGCCTCGCTGGGATTGCCATCACCGGATAATGTCATACGCCCCCGAGGTACGGCAAAAGAAATTGACAATTGGTTACTAGCTTCATTTTTAATAGCAACTCTTACCCCCTCTAAATTCTTCTTGACTACTTGTTGATTCGGATCTCGGCCGCTGACTTCATAAAAACAATCAGCTTGGCAATTACTAATAGTGAAAACAAACTGTTGGGAATAAATATTACTCGGACCACTGCCGGCCAAAGAAAAATTACGCGCCTGGTCAATACCGACCAAAACCAAATCCGCCTGCTCTTTCAGTAAGCGAATTTTCTCATCATTAGTAAAACTGACTACCATAAAAGAAGAAAGCATCGTAAAAATAGCGATGGCAATAAGTAACTCAATTAAGGTGAAACCTTTCTGTAATTTATGTCGAGGCATACATTATAATAATAGACCGAGATACCAGTTGATTATTCTTTCGCCCCAAAATAGGGCGACTAAAGTGCCCAAAGCCAGAAAAGTGCCGAAAGCGACGGGCGTTTTGGCTTTGGCTTTGCCTGAAATTAACAATACAACAGAGACTATAGCGCCAACAATATAAGCAACCAGCAGGGCGACTATTAGAAGCGGCCAGCCTAAAACCGCGCCCATTAAAGCACCCAAGCGCAGATCACCGCCGCCGATCCATCGGCCGGAAGAAACCAAGTATTGCAAACCAAAAAAACCAAAACCAACTAGAACAGCAAAAATTAAAAGCCACAAGTTACTGCCTAAAAGCAAACTAAAAATAAACAACAAAATAATAGCGGGAATAGTTACCTGATCAGGAATTAGTTGCCAACGCAAATCATAAACGAAAACGATAATCAGGATTGAAACCAATATTATGTCCCTAAGAAAAACTAACAACTGAGGATGGAGAATATAGGCTAAAACAAAAAGCAATCCGCCAGCTAATTCCACAATAGGGTATTGCCAGGAGATTGGTTGTCGGCAATACCGGCAACGACCGCGCAACAAAATAAAACTTAACAGCGGCACTAAATCTTTTGGCTGTAATCCAGCTTGGCAGTGCGGGCACTTTGACCGGCCAAAAACAATCGGTTCGCCGGAATGCAGACGCCAAACAACGACATTAAGGAAACTGCCGATGACTAACCCGATAATAAAAATAAATAAAATCATTTCACGCCGTTTTTAGTCCAAATATAACCGCCGGCCTTGAGACCGCCGATGCCACGTTCTAAATAAAAATTAATCTCATAATCGTTTTCACCCAAGGCGCCGACCAAATACTTATAATTGCCCCGGTTAACGGGATCAAGCGGAGTGGTTCGATTATTAAAGCACTGGCTGACAACCATGCCGGGATTACAATTGACAACTTGATAAGTATTATACTTAGAAAAGTATTCGGCCATAATATCTTGCCAGACTTTTAAACCTTTAAGACGTTCAAAGTCCCGCGCTTGACCGCTATAAAACCAAACAGCCAAACCGGTAAAAACCAGCCCCAAGATTAGCAACATGGAATAAACAATGATTTTATAAGATAATCGTCGCATAAGTTATATTTACCCTAATATTATACCATAATTAAAGAGACAAAAAAACCCTCCCGTTGAATCGGGAGGGTTTAATTCAAATCTTAATTAGCATTACATTGTCCGGCTGCAGCAGGCACGGCTGAATTCAATCCTCTAAAGCCATTAGTATCAGCGCAGAAATAGGAGTCGCTGGTACATAGTTGAGCATAATAAGCAACAACAGATGCCGTAGTGGAGGGCGAAGCGGTCCAACTGACCTTACCGGCGGCAGTGCAAGGATAAGTGCCCAATTTTGCGATAACAGAATCCCTATAAGTATCAGAGTCAACGCTTTCGCCGTTAGCTCTGGCAATTTCTGTCTGAGTAGAAGCAGTAGCAACATTAGATTGAACCTTAGCGTCATTAGCTTTGTTTCTAGCGTCCTGTAAATAAACAATAGCGACCGAGGACAAGATGCCGATAATGGCAATAACCACTAATAATTCAATTAAAGTAAAACCTTTCTTATTCATAGGTTTATATTTTATATTTAACGTTTTAATTTCACTCGCGAGTGAATAAAATTAAACTGCTTCTAAGCTTTTTCCTCGACCTTTTCCCTTAATAAATGGGTTATCTAGCTTATCCACAGCTATTTTATAACATAATTATAGCACAAAAAATGATAAAAAAACAGGAAATACACGCTATTAGTAAAACCTAGAAGGCCGACGACAATTGCCACATCGGCAACATAACAGCAATAACGAACAGAGCCACGGCGATTCCCAGGACAATCATAATGATCGGCTCAATCAAGTTAGACAAATTCCGAACTGAATTGTCTATCTCTTTAGAATAAAAATCTGAGGCTTTATCCAATACTTCTTCCAACTTTCCCGACTCCTCGCCGATACTGATCATATTAGCCACGATTTGGGGTAGATAAGGGCTAGCGGCCAAACTTTCAGAAATCTGATTACCTTCATTAACGCTCGCAATCGCATCATTAATCATTTCTTCAAACAATTTATTATCAACAACCTCCTTAACCACAGCCAATCCTTGGGCGATAGGAACGCCGCCTTTAATAAGCGTGGCGAAGCTTTGAGTAAAACGCACGATGTAAATATCTTTAAAAATAGCACCAAAAATTGGAATCTTAAGTTTTACCCAATCCAAGAAACGTCTACCCTCCGGCGTCTGCCGGCCAACAAAAAATATGATCAATAAACCGATAGTTAAAAGTACCACCAACCACCAAAAATTCCTTAAAAAATTAGCCAGATTCATCATTAATCTGGTGATTAACGGAATTTGAGCGCCTGACTCCACCAACATTTTAGTAATACTGGGAATAACAAAAGCCACGACAATAAAACCCACCACACCCAGGACCAAGACAATCATAGCTGGATAAATCATCGCACCTCTAACCTTGGATTCCAAATCATAATCTTTCTCTTTTTGGTCAGCCAAATAATTCATTACTTCAGACAATCGTCCCGAAGTTTCACCGGAACGCATGATGTTGGCATAAAATTTAGTAAAAACGTCTGGATAAATTTCCAAAGCTGAGGAAAAGCTTGACCCACCCTCCACTTCGTCTGCCACTTTGTCAATTACGTTACGTAAGTAGTCATTCTTGGTTTGTCGGACCAAAATACGCAAACCCCGAACTAATGGAATGTTGGCTTCCACCATTACCGCCAACTGACGAAAGAATATGACTAAATCTTTACTACTAACTCGTTTAAAAAATAAAAATTTCTGCCAATACCAAACACTTAAAGTGGCTTGAGGACGAATATCAATAATGGCCAACTTTTTATCCAACAAAAAATTGGCTACGGCTTCGGCAGAAACCGCATCCATGGCTGCTTCAACGATATTGCCTCGGCGATCCTTAGTCTTATACTTGTATATCGGCATGATTGATAAAAATTAATTTTTCCCCAAACCTTTAGGATCCGGAGAATGTTCCTGCGCCTCCTCGTAAGTAATCAGATTAGCCCTTAACGCCTCGCCCAAGGCCTGATTAAAAGATATCATACCCTCACGGCGCGAGGTGGCAATAATATTGTCTAATTGGTTAAGATTGCCGCTGGCAATAGTCGCTCTAACTGTGTCATTAACCAAAAGAATTTCGCAAACCGGGACTACTCCACCGCCGATTTTGGGTAAGAGCTTCTGACAAACCACAGCTTTCAAGGCGCCGGACAATAAATCACGGATACGATCCTGATCAAAAGCCGGAAAATAATCAAGAATTGCAGTTAACGACCTGGCGCAAGTATCAGCGGCCATAGTAGTAATCACTAAAGCGCTACCACGAGCTATTTCTAAAACCGGCGGAATAATAGAGGCGCTGTTTAACTGTTCTAAGAACAATACATCGCCGCTTTCTTCTTGAAAATATTTTAGGGCATCAGCATAACTATTAGTATCCTGTCCCACTTGACGTTGCTCAATAACGCTTTTTTTATTGGCAAAAATGTATTCAATCGGATCTTCAATAGTGATAATATACTTCTTGCGACTGACATTTATCTCTTCGATCATAGAGGCTGCGGTAGAAGTACGACCAGAACCAAAGGCGCCGGAAACAATAACCAATCCTCGATTTAACTTAATTAGTTCCTTGACTGCCGCCGGCATACCCAACTGACTTAAAGTAACAATCGTTACTGGCACATAACGAAAAGTAGAAGACAAAAAACCCTTCTGATAGAACAAATTTATCTTAAAACGAAGATTCTTATCAAAGTTATACGTTAATATTATTTCCCTCTCCTTGGCCAGCTTTTCCCGCTGTAGTGGCGTTAGTAATGCCTCAGCCAGTTTAATCATGAATTCTGCCGTAATAACACCCTTATCCTCAAGATAACGCAATTCACCGTTAACTTTTATAATCGGAAAATGGCCGACGGTAAAATGCCAATCGGAAGCGCTAGCTGTTATTCCTTCTGTTAATACCTGCCTTAAAAACAAATCCTGACTGGTATCCATAGTTAAGCAATTAACTTTTTAATCTTCTCCACTACTTCGGACGGCATAAAGTGCGCCTTAATCAAATAATCTTTGGCACCCAACTTTAATCCCTTTTCCACATCAGATTTTTGGCTTAGGTTAGTCAAAAGAATAACCGGGATTTTCTCCAGTTTACTATCAGCTTTAAGCGACTTAAGGATGTCAAATCCGCTCATCTTGGGCAAAACCAAATCCAATAAAATTATGTCCGGCGAACCTTTCTTGGCTGTTTCCCAGCCCCTTTCTCCATCATAAGCCACAGTTACTTTAAATCCTTCCAGGGCAAATTTGGTTTTATACAAATCAGCCAGAAAAACATCGTCCTCCACAATAAGAATGTTTATTTTCTTGTCTTTCATAAAATCAATTTAGTTGATAATTAAATTACATTTATGTTACTTGCATCACTTCTTCGATCGTGGTCAAGCCCATCATTGATTTCATTATACCGTCCTGCATTAAGGTGACAAAATTCTGTTTCTTTAACTCCGCCATAACCACCTCGTTAGAAAAATTCTCTTTGGCGATAATATTTCGCAATTCCGGAGTAATAGAGATAATTTCACTAATCACTGTCCGACCGGCAAAACCGCTCTTACCGCAAAGATCACAGCCAACTGCCCGATAGAACTTGACTTGTGGCACATACTGCTTAAGCAATTCTGGCGGAATCTGTTTAATTTCGCCTTCTACTTGTTTAAGTAATGGCCCAGGCAACGACACTTCTTGACGGCAACTGGGGCAGACTTTCCTGACTAAACGTTGCGCCATGATTAAATTAAGCGTGGAAGACAGCAAAAATGGCTCGGCTTTCATATCAATCATGCGTGGAATAGCGCCCCAAGCATTGTTAGTATGCAAAGTAGAAAAAACCAAGTGCCCGGTCAACCCGGCATGAATGACTAATTCGGCTGTTTCACTGTCACGAATTTCTCCCACCATGATAATATTGGGGTCTTGACGCAAAATCGCCCTCAAACCGGAAGCAAAAGTAAAACCAACATCCGGATTTATTTGAGATTGATTAATGCCGGCGATAGAATATTCTATCGGATCCTCCAAGGTAGTAACATTACTGTTTTCTGTTTTGATTTGGTTCAAAATGGAATATAAGGTTGTCGTTTTGCCTGAACCGGTCGGACCGGTTAAAAGTATCAGACCAAACGGCTTGTTGGCATTCTGGTTTAAAATTTCTATTTCATTATCAAGAAAACCAAGCTGGGCCAAATTAGGAACGCCGGCGGAAGTGTCCAAAACGCGAATTACCACTTTCTCTGAATTAAGCATGGGCAGAACGGAAATACGCAAATCCACTTCCTGACCATCTATTTGCGAACGAATACGCCCATCTTGAGGTAGGCGCGTTTCATCCAGTTTTAAATTAGCCATGACCTTGATACGCGAAACTACGGCATTATGAATATAAGCCGGCAAAGTCAGCGAGGTGTGCAAGATACCATCCACGCGATAACGCACCCGGCTTTCATTACGACCCGGCTCAATATGAATATCTGAAGCGTTGCCCTCAATGCCATGACGAATAATAACGGAGACGATTTTGGCTACGGGGGCGGCTTTTATTTTTTCTTCCAGGGCGGCTCCACCTTCCAATACCACTCCCTCCTCTTTCTCCGCATATTTCTCTTCCGCCGATTGTAAGGCGGTGCCTATTTCCTTAGTAAAACCGCTGTAACTTTTAATAAAACGACGAAAATCTTCTAATAAGATTACAAAGTAACTAACCTGAAAACCGGAAGTCTTAGACCAAAATTCAATCGCTTCATTAGCCATAAAGTCACCTGGATCAACCAAACCGACGCTGACTTTCTTGCCTTCCTGTGCAAATGCAATCGCTTTATAATTTTCTGCCACTTTCTGAGATAGCAAATTAAGAGTTTCCGACTTAATCTGGCTGGTTGCCAGGTCAGCCACCGGTAAATTAAATACCTCGCCTTTTATCTTAAGCAGATCATTACGATTAAAGACATTCCGATCCATTAATTCCTCTTCAATCATCTTTTTACCCCTATTCGCCGCAATCAAAACTTCTTCTAAGATAGACAGATTGACCAGATTATGGCTGGCCAGATAATTCTTCATTTTTTCGTTGTATTGGATATCGGGCATAAATTTTATTCCCCCAATTCGCGACACTGCGCGGTTGAAGTATTAACAATAGCATTAACATCGGCTGTTTTGCGCTCAAACGGATTACCGCGACCGGAGCTTAATTCGACTCCGACGATCGGCCAATCACTGCATTGATTCAACTGTTTAACATCGGGAAAAATGTCGCGATTTATTTTAACGAATTGACTGCCCAAATTAACCACATTCTGTTCTTGCAATAAAGAAAAGGGCCAAAATTTCTGCCAATAAGCCAAGGCGCCATAAAGAATAATGATCAAAATGACCAACAAAACATACAGGCGCGTAGATGATTTTTTTTCTATCTTATCCATAAATTAAGGCCGATAATAAGTCACCAGGGAAATATTATAAGATTTACCGTCATCAGTAACGCTAATGGAATTGATATCGGCAACAATCGCTGATTTTTCTAAAAGACTCAAAAACAGTTTAAAAGAATCATAATTACCGCCGACTAATTGTAACTTGATTAGCATTTTTTGTACGCCGGCCGCCGTAATCGGAGTATTAGGTAAGGCACTAACGCTGTCACTAAAAGACAAGCTGCTAGCCACAAATCCGGCGCGCTTAGCCAAATTGGTAAAATGCACGATCATACTGGGGGTATCCGGCGCCGAGGGCAAAACTAAAGACAGCAAGCGTTTCTCTTCCGTTGTCAATTCAACTATTTGAGAAGCGTTCTTTTGCGACTCATCTAATTGAAAATTAGCAATAGAAATTTTTTCTTGCAAACCGGCTAATATTTGCCGGCTATCATTATAATTCGCCAATTGTTTGTTTAGAACCAATAGATAACCAAAAATAACCACCAAAACAGCGATTGAAAACAGCCAAAAACGCTCATACTTACTCCAAATATCAATAATAGTTTTTTTATAGCTTAAATCGGGCATAAATTATTTAATCAAACGACGGAAAACACCGTCAGCTAGAGTTAGACGTAAAAGAAAATCAACACCAGTAACTCCAGCCTTGGGATCGGTAGAAACCTGCATGCTAGCAGTTCTGGCATCTTTGACAAAGTCATTAGCGCTCTTTAATGCTACAAGTTGCCGAGCTAATGTTTCATAGTTATCAGCTGTAGCAGGCAAAGAAATAAGTCCGGCGATGTCAGCCTTAAATTCCTTAAAATATACTCCGTCCAAAGTATATTTTTCCAATAATACAAAAAACTTACTCCAATAAATACGATTATCTAATATTTTTTTAAGGGTAATAACGCGATTAGCCGTATCATTATTTATTCTAGCTCTTTCGTTATAATCACCGATGCTCTTCTGTAATTGGGTCAGTTCATTACGGTTGGTTGATATTTTCTGACTGATATTGCCCTGTAACCAGCTCATGCCCGAATAACATAAAAAAATCACTACTGCCGGTAAAATCATTGCCATAACTATCCGCAACCAATTAATGCCTCCCGCCTTCCCTTTTAATAACTCTGATGGTATTAGATTAATGTAAGTATGGCGATTATGTGTGATTGGCTCCGTCGTATGGTAACCGCCTGATTTGTCATGTTTATGCTTTTTATCCTTCTTGACTGGTTCAATCTTGCTGTCGGCAACTTTATCCATCCGCTCTTTAATCGGCTGAATCGAGGCGCTTTCTAATTCTGCTTTTTCTTCCTTAGGTTTAACCGATACTAAAGGAGCTGATGCTAAAGGCGCTGTTGTCTCCAATGTTCTAGCCAAATTAATCTTGGGCTCAGATTTATTGGAGCGCGAAAACAAAGAAGCTAATATTCTCCACCAACTATTTTTCTGGGTCTGTAGTAGATTATCTGGTGATGACGCAACGACTCGGGAGACGGACCGGGATTCCGGTTGCCCCTGCTTTTTATAATTAACTGACTCTGTCAATCCCCTTGATGCCTGTCGCTGAAAATTAATTTGGCCGACTTCTCCGCCAACCGGCAAATTAACCGGCGCTGAAGATTTGAAGGTTGGCAAAGCAATTGCCTGATTGCCACTGATCGGCACCTGAGAACGAGATGAAGAAACAATTGGCGAAACCGGCTTACCGAACATCCTCTTTAACCAACCAGACTTTTCCAATTTTGTCTCCTCCGGATTAGTCAGATTAATATCAAAGCTTAGCGTTCGATTGGATCGCCGCCTTTGCTCTTCGTTTTCTTTTTTCCTTAACTCTTCCGGAAGCAAATTAACATCTGACATGTACTAATATTATAACATTTTTTATTACTACACGCTAATGATTATTCTATTTCTCGCATAGCCAAACCGACAGGAACAGCAAAACGTGCGCCGACGCGGTCTAAAATAGGCTTCAAATCAACCGGATAAACTACTCGCGCCCAAGGATCACCAATAACCGTGTTAATATTAAAGGTGTTTGACAAATAACCCGGTAAATGGCCCAAAAGAGCCGTACCGCCAGTCAAAATCAACTTATCAATTTTGGTATTATTGCTATCCTGATATAAATTAACAGTATAGCTGATTTCATTTAAAATTGGAGCAAAAGATTTTTCCACAGTTTGAGGCAAAGAGTTTTCGCTTGTTTCCGAATCTAATGACAAATCCTGCTTAAATTGTTCAGCACGATCTAAATTGACATTTAAAGCCATAGAAATAGCCTTAGTCAAAGCTTGGCCGCCCAATTCCAAAGAACGACTCAGTACTGGCACTCCCTTGGAAACCACGACTAAACTCGAAGTTGCCGCTCCCATATCAATAATCATTACCGTTGATTTATCATCACCCAAAAGCGAACGAACCAAGGCAAAACTCTCAGTCTCCAGACTAAGTAAGGTCAAACCACACTTAGCAAAAATATCAATGTATTTCTTAATCAACTGTTTACTGGCTCCAGTTAGAAGCACTCGAACATTCTTTTTAGGTTTAGAAAATATTTTTTTCAAAGGATTAGTTTCTTGGCTTATTTCGGGCAATTTATCCGTATCACCGCCAACCTCAAATTCCTCTACGATCTTCCAATCCAAAATTATTTCTTCCAGTGGCATAGGAATAATCTTTTTAGCTTCCCAACTTATTGCCGCAGCTAAATCTTTCTTAGATAATGAAGGCAACGTCAGGATAGAAGTAAAGACAGAAAAATTAGGCAAGGCGGCTACGGCCTTGTTAGCTGTTACTTTTGATTTTTTACAAACTTCCTTAAGGATAGCAGCAGTTTCTTCAACATCAGAGATTATTCCCGATTCCGAGATGTTAGTCGGGCTTTTTTCTGTGAAACCGTAAGTAACCAAACGCGGCCGACCTGAATAGTTAGCTAATTCCACGACCTTAATTGAGGAAGATCCCAGATCGACACCGAGATAATTGTTTTTCTTTGATCCAAACATAAAAAATAAAAAATGGTGACTAATAATTGATAATTAAATAACCGTTCAATACTGATAATCACGAATTACAGGCAAATTTTCCGCCAAAGCTTTAAGTCCGGGTGGCGGATTAGCGATTAAACGTCCATCATAAATTATCCGTTCCGATCCTTGAATTAATTTAGAATAAGTACGCCGGAAGTCAAAAGCTTTAGCGATAATCAAACCCAGTACCACCAGCTGATCCTGGCTTTCGTTAGAGAAAAAGACGCCACAACTATTGGCTACATATTTAGGATAATCAACAGATGACCCGCTTTCCGCTTGACATAAGATATTGTCCTTGCCTAAAAGCAAGTAAGCTCCGACAATCTGGGTTACTGCTGGATCAACTATGACATCTCCCTTAACTACCCAAGCCACCGAGCCGAGTTTTTTTAAGTCATCCGGCAAAGAACCATTGCTATAACCAAAATTGCTTTTAATATTCAAATCGCCATTAACCACTATCAAGCCATTGCCTCTTTGGCCATCACCGCCGTTAGTAATAACGAATCCGTTATCAATGGTCAGATTACCATTAATAACATACACGCTATTATTAAAAACTTCGCTTTTTTTCCAAGTCGTTGCATTGTTATAGATATTCAAAACTTGATCATATTTGTTATAGCGAGTATTGCCAATTCTCTTGTATTCCGTGGTCAAGCCGACCAAATCAATCTGTCCCAAAGCATTCCTATAAACACCATTCTGAAACGTCGGGTAAGCAATGGCAACGTCAGAAAAAAACGGCTGTTGGCAATTAGTGGAAGTAAAACTGTAGACATCCTTAGCAAAAATACAGTAAGTGGCGTTACGACCCTTTTCAAACCTTTGCCTGATATAATTAGAACCATAAACTGAACCAAACTGCGTTTGCAACCAAGGATAAACAATCTCGGCCGCGCCATTAAATTCCACCCAGCCGGCGCCAACCAAATTGGTAACATCACCGTTCCAACCCCAACCCAGAATTGTACCGTTAGCTCCATTGACTACCGTACCGTATTTTTTACAGCCGCCGGTGCAACCACTGTTACAAACAATACGACTGGCAGT
This sequence comes from Patescibacteria group bacterium, assembly GCA_041650895.1. NCBI lineage: Bacteria > Patescibacteria group bacterium. Next base: position 333,800 of record JBAZKF010000001.1, read on the forward strand.
GCCTAAGGGATTAGTTGAAGTCTGACAGCCGTTGCAATTAAAACAGATTGAGCCGCTACCGGCGCTAGTTGAAGTAATATTGGCGTCAGGAATATTCGCCCCATCAACCCTAACACGGGCAAAACAAGTACGACAATTTAATGCTCCATCTTCATTATTGGTATTGCAATCATAACAGGCTTGACCGACGCCGTTAGCCAAGGAACCACTATCCACAGTACTACCCAAATGCAAATAACCGTCACCGCCTAAAGAAACAACCCCGGCCCAACCGGTAATCTTCTTGGATATTGGATCATAACTGGCATTCCAACCATCATCAAACGATGGAGTACCGCCGATACCGGAACTAGAGCAAGTAAAACCGAAACAAACCCAACCCACATATTCTGACCACCCATAACCGACTAAATTATTATTGCTATCCAACTGGACTTTATACATCTTTGCGTCTCCACTTTCTGGAAACTCCGGATTCTGGTAATTCAATGATATCCAACCGTAATTATCGCTCCAAAGCCAGCCGGCTATGTCGTAGGCCACATCTGTTTCCTGCATAAAAGCCAACCGACAAGCCAACACTCCGGTCAAAATAATAATGGCCGTAAACATGACGAGTGATCCGTATTTAAAAACATGATTAGTCATTATAGATTATCAAGTTGTTTCCAAGAGCAAACGGAGGCTGTCGTTCTAATGCAACCGCAAAAATGACCGGCATTACCAGTGGCGATATACTTAATACTCCCTTCTTGGGTAGAACAAGTACAAGTACCAGAACAAGAGTTGCCACTACTGGTTCTAAAACGAACCATGCCGTTTACATCCAACTTTTGCGTCGGCGCTACAGTGCCTATCCCTACATTGCCTCCGGTTTGCAATATCATTTGATCAGCATTGTTTTCTCTGAAATATATATTTCTGCCGGAAGGACGATTAACATAAAGATTAGTATTATCAGGCGATGACAATAAGTTATAAGTGCCTTGAGAAATTTCAGTTCCTGATAATTGCAAAGCCATCCAGGCGCCGCTTTGCGAGCTGTCCGGCCACGGACCTATAACCGCATATCCCCCTGCCTTTTCATTAATAGAGCGTCCAACCATCAAACCCGTCCCACCCCTAAAAACACCTGCCCAACCATTATTAGTATCAGAGCTACCCGAGATTGCTGTTCCGTTTTCCGTTCGTCCTTGTATTCCAGTCCCTCCTGGACTGTTGCCATATACGCCGATACCTTCACTGCCAGTAGATATGCCCAACACTCCTGCTGTATACCCCTCAGCTATAACGCCAAAAGAAAACTCCAACCCTGATGTGATATGGCTGTTTTTAACATAAAGCGTAGCACCATCGCCCTGAGTGATACCATAAGGTGATTTATTATCGCCTACAACGCTTAAGGTGGATATTGGACTGCTGGTTCCAATACCTATCTTTCCATTGGACAAGAAAGTCACCACGCTATTTGAAGGGGTATTATCACCGGTCGCCAAAACCAAGTTGGCGGAATTAGCCGGACGATACAACCACCATAATTCTTGAGAGCTTGTAACCGTGCCAACAGACCACTTCAAACCGTTAGAATAATTAGTAGTATTAGTGTTAATATCAACAAAAACATCTTTATTGACAATTGCCGGACGTGAAGTAACTATTGAATGGTTAGAAACAACCAGTGATGATAAGGGCGCCCAAGTTCCGATTCCGACGTAAGCATTTTCACTCCTAATTTTCATCGCCGGTATGCTATCGCCCCAGCCATGCACAGTAGAAGGATCGGTTCTACCGACATAGAAATCAAACCCTCTCGCGGCCTCATTTGTTAATGATGCGGTGTACCCTATGGCCCCAGCCTCATCTCTATAATTGCCAGCTCCCATAACACTAAATTCAATACCTGAATCACCACTGGGATTCCAAGCGCCAGCCCCGCTTTCCGTAATGGCCATTGCCGAAGCCGGATAATAGGTCGGCCCAGAACCTATATGTAATCGTTTCTGCGGATCAGTATTATTTATACCCACCATCCCCGCTTGATTAATGGTTGCCCTATCTACTCCACCTCCCCAAATATTCAAACTATCTGCTGTGCCAGGATAACCACTTATTCCAGTATTGCGAGTATATATAGACCAATGCTCGTTACCAATGCCATATTGCAACTGTAACTCCGGGTTATTAACCTTGTCAGTAATGCGCACTCTAGCTGTCTTAGCGCTAACAGGAGCTGCTACTTCTAGCATTTCAGCGGGGACCTCAACACCAATGCCCACCATAGCATTAAAAGCTGTTGTGCCAAAATCAATAACAGACAAAAGCGGTATACTACCACTGGAATCCACTATCTTCATAGCATAACCCAACAAATTAGCCGATTTAATTAAAAAACGATGATTTGCCAACGTAGCCGTACCAACAGCCACCCGGCCATTAGCATTATCAATAATCAAAGCTGAAGTACCGGTAACATTAGTGCCATTAGCGGGATAATAAGCGGCTTGACCGGCCAAACCATAATTGACTCCACCACCAGTACTACCTCCTGTGCCACAAGCTGACGCCGTAGCAGAAATCTGACCGGTAGCGCTGGCCTGCAAACAACGACTCCCACTACCAGATAGACTGCTTGCCGTTATTGCACCGTTGACTTGTAAACCAGTAGAACTGACTACGCCAGCCACATCCAATCTAGTAAGAGGATTATTTATGCCAATACCAATATTACCGTTCTGCTTGATAGCCAGACGATCATTGCCACCGCCCCAAATCCTAAAAGCATCTTCAGTCTGATTATTATAAATACCCCAGTGACCATTAACATCACTAGAATACTGCAATTGAATCTCGGGATTTTTGGTATCATCAAAAACTCGCAACCAGGTGGCAGTAACAACGCTACTAGGTTTTTTTACCACTAAAGTAGCAATAGGAGCTGAGTCATTTATACCGACATTACCGTTATCAAAAATAGAAGAATTACCTAGTGTGTTAGTGCCGGTAAATTTAGATACATAATTAACCGTACCACTAATTCCTCCGGATGATGGTAAAGTAGAAGTACAAACCAGTTTAGTCCCACTCCAACCAACCAAGGAAGCAATACTGCAGTTATCAGGAGTAACTGTTAATGTATTCCATCTGCCAGAAATGACATCGCCGCTAAAAAGTGTTGACTGATTAAGTGGCGCCGCAACATTGCCATTAGGCGGATCATTTGTAGGACCAGTCCAGGCTAAAACTGGGGTAAATAAGACTAAAAATAAAGACAGGCCGCTCACGACTGAAATCGCGACCCCAAAAAACTTAATGGGCTGTTTTAACAGCATATTTTTGTCACCTTTAATTTTGCTTATGGAGAACAAATCCCCTTGTTGTTATAAAGTTCCCCATGGTTCTCAATTATTTATGAATCCCTGATAAACTTGACTTACTCTTAATTACCAGAGCTGGTCGTAAATTTTCAAGAATTGCATAATAATAAAGCTGGCTGTTTTATAACTTATCCACAAGCATTAACTATAATTAATTATACAACATTTTGACCATTTTGATAAATCATGATTATTGATTACAACATAAAACGTCTATTTAATGCAATATCTTCATAACTGATTATTACAAGAAAGATGCCAGTGAATAATATTTTGCGACTATAAACAGGAAATGGTATAATAAAGATGTAATTCTTTATGCCTTTACTATGACGGATCATGAATCAGCTATGGACGAAGCGACAATAGCTAACAAAATAAACAATCAAAAAAACATTAAACGTAACGAATTGGCTCGCGCCAATGTTTTTTCTCCGGTAGACACCGCCCTAAGCCGCCGTTCCATTCCCTCCGACCAATCCCAAGACCAACAGGAAAACACAAAAAATCAATTAGACACAACCCCTTCAATACACCAAGTAATCCCCCAGGATCGCCGGCAATCGGTTGATAACCAGGCCAATTCGCTTAGTGCCCAAAAAGCACAAGCTGCTAATACGGCTTTTGAAGCCACTAAGCAAACTGCCGAAGCGGAAGAAAAAATCCAACAAGCCATGAAAGCCGTTAAAACGATCAAGTATATCTGGATGGCAATAACTTTTATAGCGGGAACATGGTGGCTCTGGGTAATCGCTCTGATCTTAATTGTTACTATTATGATCGGTGGCAGTATGTATTACGCTTATGAGAAATGCGGCTGGTCATTTTATCTTGACGGCGCCATAAGTTATTTAACCAATGACCCGGAAAAATTAATTAGCGGCAGCTTGGAGTGCGTCCAAGAAAGCGAAACTGGTTCTCCGGCGGCCACTCCCGCATCCGCGCCCAGCGCTCAAGACCCCGGTCCGCAACCTTCTAGTGGTGCCACATCTGGCGAAGGCGAAGGAGAAGCCAGTGATTAATAATAAAAACTATATGAACCTTGATTGGAAAAAAATTGGAGTATTTGCTTTGATCATCGGCGCTACCGCTTTACTAATATTCTTTATTTATTGGTTCTTTTGGTTGCCTTTTTTCGCTCCTCCCGCTATTACACCCATTGAACAGCCCGCTACCACCACTATCAGCCAATTTCCCGAGGCTGGCGCCGGTAATCAGCAAATAGCAACACAATCCGGTTCCCTACCTCAGTCACCGGGACAGACACCAGCCTCAGTGCCCACGGTTACTCAAACAGCTCAAGGCGGATTAACGGCCATAAACGCCATAGTCAAGGATCCGGTTTATTTTTCCTCCATGACTTCCGGCGGAACGATTAATTATTACAACACCAAAGACGGCAAATTCTATCGCGTGGACAGTAACGGCAATATCACCGCCCTAAGCGATCAGGTGTTCTATAATGTCTCTAATGCCATTTGGGATAATAAAGGTGGCAAAGCCGTATTGGAATACCCTGATGGCTCCAATATTGTTTTTGATTTTAATACCCAAAAACAAATCACCCTGCCCAAACATTGGGAGAGTTTTGAATTTTCACCCAATGATGAGCAAATACTATTCAAAAACATGGCGCTGGACACAGAAAATCGTTTCTTAGTTGCCGCCAAATACGACGGTTCCAGCCCCAAAATATTAGAAAGCATTGGCGGCATAGAAAACCAGATTCAAACAAATTGGTCTCCCAATAATCAAATGGTAGCAACCTTCAATGAAGGCAAGGATCTTAATCGCTCTGAGGTTTATTTTGTCGGTCTCAACGGTGAAAACTTCAAATCCATGATTGTAGAAGGCCGAGGATTCCAAAGCGAATGGTCGCCTAATGGCGGACGTTTGCTTTACAGCGTACATAATATGACGGATTTTAAACCGCAATTATGGATTTCCGATGCCTACGGTGACAACGTCGGCACCAACCGCCAAGCGCTTTCTCTCAATACTTGGCCTGATAAATGCACCTTTGCCGGCAATGACACGCTTTATTGCGCCGTGCCGCGCAATTTGCCTGATGGCGCTGATATTGATCGTAGCGTGGCCAACACCTTGGCCGATGACATCTACCAGATTGACTTAACGACGGGCCAACAAACCTTAATCGCCACACCGACTCGCCAAGGCAGTATCAGTAATATCATGTATAACATTTCCTCTCCCAAATCGCTCTTCTTCAGTGATGCGAATAATAACAGAATTTACAAAATTGACCTGCCATGAACAAAAAATTATCAATTTTAGGGTTCACCCTCTTAATCGTTTATTTCTTACTTCTCCCCTTAGCCATGGTTCGGGCGAATTATGTTGACGACTGCTTAAAACAACAACAAGATCAACTTGACGATTGCGAATCTAACGACGCGGTTTGTCGGCAACAAGCTGCTGACGATTTTTCTCTTTGCAAAAGCGACTACGAAACAACACAAAATGCGCAACTGGCATCGTCAGACGCAACCGCTAACCGCAAATATGGGGATTTGATCCTTAATATCCCCATTGGCAGTTTTACCGGTGGCAATGTTAATGAAAATCTATTAGGCAATTACATCAAGGCTTGGTATGATTTAATGCTTGGAGTCATTAGCATCGTAGCCACGGTAATGATTATGTGGGCCGGGTTCAAATGGCTTTTAGCGCGCGGCGACAGCGGTAAGATCACTGATGCCAAATCCATGATTTTTTCAGCTCTGGCCGGATTGGCCCTGGCTTTACTATCTTATACTTTAATGTCCATTATTAATCCAGGACTAACAATAATAGACTTAGGGGGACTAAAACCAATTGAAGCACCAATGATAGAACAATATAATGATCCACGCCTCGACACCAGTCCCTATAATATCAATCAAAACGGAGAAAGATCGACGACAGAAAAAAAACTTGACCAAATTGTATGGGAAGAAGTTTTAGCTCTCGATCCTAACAAAACTGAAGATAAATTATTTTTAGATTTTATAGTTCCGCCAACAGAATATTTACCCGGTGGATCATTTACTGAGGAAGTAATGTTTACACAAAATCCAGCCGGAGGATATATAGCCAAATGGGAAGGCATGTCAGAACAGGACAAAGGCATCTTCTTAAATATAATCTTAAATAATATATCTACTGATGAAACCGGCTTAAATTGGGATGTAAAAAATATTTATGATGATAACCGTAAACTAGAGGGAATTCTACTAGTACCTAGAGCATATATCAGATAATAAAAGATACAATATGATTAATGACAAGCATTATAATACACTGCGTAAGATAAACATCTTTAGTATTTTGTTTTTTATTTTTTTTGCTTTTTCTACCGTTTCTGCCTCTAATGCATCTACATCCTTTACTTTTACTCCTAATGTAGCCATCGGCGGTATTTTTACAACCGGAGCAAAAATTCCGGTCGATACCAATCTTTTTCCCAGCTACATTAACGCCTGGTATACACTACTATTAGGAACAGTCGGTATCCTCGCGACAATCATGGTAATGTGGGGCGGGTTTAAGTGGCTTTTGGCGCGCGGCGACAGCGGTCAAATCACCGAAGCCAAGTCCATTATCCTTTCCGCTTTAGCCGGACTGGCCTTAGCCTTGCTATCCTATACCTTAATTAGTATCATTAATCCAAACCTAACCGCCATAACCGGACAAGATCTTGAGCCGATCATCTATTACTCGTCTAATAGCATAACCAACAATAATGATGTAGGCACCATGGAAAAAATCAATAAAGTTCAATCCGGTTCCGTCGCCGTGGCTGGAAACACACAAGGGTTAAAACCGCCGACCGCATTATTGGCCAATAGCATTTCCGGCGCTATTGATGCCCAGCCGACTTCGGCTTATCGGCCACAAGACACTGGTTCCAACCACGCTAATGGAACGGCGTTAGATTACCCCAGAAACAACACCAGCAATGCTTATTTCCGCAATTTAATTAAAAATCAAAAAACAGCATTTTATTACGACGGGCAACCTGGCTATGTCTTGAATAACGTAACTATAAATAATATAACTTATCCCGAAATACGCATTATTGACGAACCAATCAATAATTGTTGGCATATAGATATGGGCAAACCGCCAAAACTACCATAATAAAATGGCAAAAACACAAACAATTTTTTCCTGTTCCAAATGCGGCGCCCAATACCCCAAGTGGCAAGGGCGCTGTCTTGATTGTGGCGCTTGGGGCACCTTAGCGGAAGAACTAAAAAAAACCGAAAGCACAGCGACTAAAAGCCTAGCAGAAAAACCAATTGATTTATCAATTATAACGGGAGGCACAGAAGCCAGGACCCCGACCGGCCTAAGCGAGGTTGATCGCGTTTTGGGCGGCGGCATTGTTAATGGCGCTTTAATGCTCTTAGGCGGGGATCCGGGCATTGGCAAATCCACCCTGGCTTTACAGTTAATTGGCCAGATTAATTCCATTTTATACGTTTCCGGCGAAGAATCGGCGGCACAAATAAAAATGCGCGCCGAACGCTTAACTAATGACTTAAGCAAACTGAAATTCCTGCCACAAACCAACATTGACATTGTCATCGCTACGGCTACTGAACTCAAACCGCGATTGCTGATAGTAGATTCTATTCAAACGGTCTATACGGCCGATTCACCAGGGGCGGCGGGCAATGTAGGCCAAATCACGGCTTGTACCGCCAAGCTGATGTCTTTAGCCAAAACGAATGACATCGCTGTTTTGATTATCGGCCATGTCACCAAGGACGGCCAAGTCGCCGGACCGAAAACTTTGGAACATTTAGTAGACACGGTAATGTACTTAGAAAATGACGCGCAAAATAATTTTAAAATTTTACGCGCCGTCAAAAACCGTTTCGGCGCCGTAGGTGAAATAGGCGTCTTTGAAATGACCGGCAGCGGCCTAAAAGAAGTCAGCGACCCGGCAGGTATTTTTGCCGACAAAGAATTATCTTTAGGTAATCCGGGCATTAGCGCTACCATGATTCTTGAGGGTACCAGGCCGTTTCTGGTGGAAGTGCAATCGCTGGCCGCCAAAACATTTTTCGGTTATCCGCAACGCAAAACCACCGGCTTTGACTTAAATCGCCTGCAAATGCTTCTGGCGGTTATCAGTAAATACAATAAAACCAACTTAAGCAATCAAGATGTCTACCTTAACGTTGCCGGTGGCCTAAAAATAAAAGAACCGTCAGCTGATCTGGCGGTGGCCATGGCGGTTATTTCCGCTTTTATCGAGAAATCAGTACCGACAAAAACCTTGATTTTAGGCGAGGTTGGGCTATCCGGAGAAATCCGTAGCGTGCCGCAACTGTCTCGCCGACTCAAAGAAGCGGAACGGCTTGGTTATGTTCAAGCCATTATTCCCGCTCGGCAGAATATGTCTTCCGGAAAATTAAAATTATTACCCATTAAGCACATCAGCGAGGTAATGCTGTTGTTGAATAAATAATGAGGTTGGCACCGCCGTCAAGTGGTTGGGGTATTCGGAGGCTTCCAACAAACAACAATTAAAACGGAGTGTTATTCCAAGTGTGCCGTCAATCCAAACTGGCTGACCACCTCAGCTAATCGAGGAAAATCTTCCATTCTGAACTCAGCCACAAAATCTTTCGCGGCATCGCGGGCTTTTTTTGCCAAAACCAAATCGCCAGGATCGGCGATTTTTAAGTTATCAATAAAACCGGACTGTTCCTGACCAAACACATTGCCGCCGCCGCGCTGTTTCATATCATACTCGGCTAAGGCAAAGCCGTCTGTTGTCTGTGACAGATAATTCAACCGCGCCAAAGCCCGATCCGAAGGATCTTCGGAAAATAGAAAACAATACGACTGATAATTCCCTCGCCCTACGCGGCCACGAAATTGATGCAACTGGCTCAGGCCGAATCTTTCCGCGCCCTCGATCATCATAACAGTGGCATTAGGAATATCCACGCCGACCTCCACTACTGAAGTAGAAACTAAAATCTTTATTTTATTGTCTTTAAATTTGGCCATTACTTCTTCCTTTTCTTCCGACTTTAACTTGCCATGCAATAAGCCTACCGGCAATTGCGGAAATACTTCCTTATCCAACTTATTGAATTCCTCAGTCACCGACCGTACGCCTAATTTATCCGAAGGATCAATTAGGGGACAAACTACAAACACTTGCCGACCGGCGGCAATCTGCTTACCGATGAACTCATAAGCCAACAAGCGCTTGTCCGGAGGCACTACTTTAGTAACAATAGCTTTCCTGCCCTGGGGTAATTCCTTAATTAAAGACAAGTCCAAGTCGCCATAGACAATCAAAGCCAAAGAACGTGGAATGGGTGTAGCAGTTAAAGACAAAAAATGCGGGATTTTACTATCGGCGCCTTTTTGCTTCAATTCCTGTCTTTGTTTAACTCCGAAACGATGCTGTTCGTCGACAATAACCAATCCCAGTTGTTTAAATACCACTTCTTTCTGGATCAGGGCATGAGTGCCAACGATCAAATCTATTTCCCCTAAAGCCGCTTTAGCCAAAAACTCTTTTTTGCCAAGTTCTTCGCCATTGAACACTTTTTGTGTTCGAGTTAGTAATCCCAAATTAACACCACAACTAATCAATAACTTGCTAATGTTATAATAATGCTGATTGGCAAGAATCTCCGTCGGCGCCATTAAAGCCGCTTGCTGGCCGTTCAAAATGGCGTTATACATGGCAATCAAAGCCACAACAGTCTTACCTGAGCCGACATCGCCTTCTATCAGCCGGTTCATAGGTTCAGTTTTGGCTAAATCCTTGATTACTTCCCAAGCGGCGCGTTTTTGATCTAAGGTTAATTCAAAAGGCAATCGCGCTATAAACTCTTTTATCTTTAATTCCTTAAATTCAATAGACGGGGCCTCCAGTTCTTTTAAATTACTCCGTAATATTTGCGACCAAGTCTGCAACAAAAACAATTCATCAAAAGCCAAACGATGACGGGCAGCAGCCAAAGCGCTATTATTTTCCGGCCAATGCACATTAATCAAGGCGGAAGATAAACTGACGAGATTCTGTCGATTTATAATTTCTTCAGGCAAATAATCATTAACTGTCATTATCAACGGCTTAAGTCCTGATAATAAAAAACGCAGTTGTTTATTGGTTAAACCTGAGGTCAAAGGATAAACCGGCATTATGCCCGGAGCACCACTGCTGACGCGTTCATAACTGGGGGAATTAAAATGCAAACTATACATATCCCCGCTTATCCTGCCATAAACCCTAATAGTTTCTCCGCCGGCCAGAGTTTTACTCACCCAGGGTTGATTAAACCAGACCAACTTAATGGATCCGGTGTCATCGGTTAGAACCGCTTCAGTAACGATTTTCCTCTGCCGATGACTGCGACGACTGGCCACAAGTTCCAAACGTCCGATTACTGCCGCCTCCATGCCCTCGCGCAAATCAGTTATCTGAGACAAGCAACTGTAATCTTCGTAACGGAAAGGATAATAAAAAATGAGATCGCGAACGGTCTCAATGTTTAATTTCTTCAACTTGTTGGCCAGCCGTTTAGCATAGGGACTGATCTGGCTAACCTGGCTATCAAGTGACAAGTTCATAGGTAGGGGTCAGATTAGCATCTAACTTTATGGACTTTCGACTTTACAAACTTTCAACTAACTTATGTACCCGACAGGATTCGAACCTGTGGTCTCCGGCTCCGCAAGCCGACGCTTTATCCAGCTAAGCTACGGGTACATTATATTAACAATCTGTCCCAAAAGCAACTTTTGAAACAGATTCACATCTTATCATTTTCCCTGATATAAATCAAGTCCTACAGTCTGAGCCAGCGCCTTAGTTGTTCGGAGAGGGGCTCGGCTTCCCGCTCCAAATCCTCCGCTATATGCTGTAATAAGAAATCCCTGATAGCGACAGCATTCTGACCATCCAACGGGATAATAAGACGACCGCGCAAGGAATTGCGGAATTCCAGATAAAGATTCTTTACGCCTTGCGCCTGGTAAACGACGTAAAAATGGTCAATATCTTTAAAATAATAAAAATTACCACCTGACTTAACACCGTCTTCAGTTAAAATAAAATCTATTACTTCCGGCTGCCGGCCCTCATAAAATAAAATCAACAAATAAAATAACAATAAAAAAGCGCTAAACAGATAGTTATTATCGTAAATAGTCCAAATCAAAGCCAAGGCCAACACGATAAGCGAGATGACATACCAGCGCTTATCCTTATGATAAATTACAAATTCCGGATGCTGCCAGGAAAAAACCACGCGACTAAGCTGTTCTAAGGTTTTTTCATTTTGAGGCATATAGGATTTATGTTTAACTTAGGTGCTATTAATTCGGAGAGGGCGAGATTCGAACTCGCGATCCTTTTAAGGGGACATCAGTTTTCAAGACTGACGCATTCAACCGCTCTGCCACCTCTCCAAAAGTCTAACTGAAGGGGAAAGACACTCGCGCCCCTACCTGCTAAAAGTTTATCTTCGGAGAGAGAGGGATTCGAACCCTCGGTACGCCCATAATAGACGTACAACGGTTTAGCAAACCGCCGCCTTCAGCCACTCGGCCATCTCTCCTAATAACACGACCTGCTTATTCTATCATAAAAAACTGATTCTTGTAAAGCCCTCGTGAGTTACGCGGCCAAGACAAAACAGCTAATATCAGCAAAACCAGCGGTTTTCAAAGTGCCGGCGCATTCGCTCAAAGTTGAACCGGTAGTTAAGACATCATCAACTAAAATAATCCTTTTACCCCAATTATCGCTCAAACGGTCAAGATTCAACTGAAATGCTCCGATCACATTATGCTCTCTACTTTTTTGCGTTTGTCCGACCTGCGGCTTATGATAGATAACTCGCCGAAGCAAATCCGGGCAAACTGACAAAGCAGGATTAGTGACGGCTAAAGCTTCAGCGATTATTTCCGCTTGGTTAAATCCCCGCCAGAGATACCGACGACGATGCAAGGGCACTGGAACTAAAACAGCCGGCCGATTGTCCGCCTGTGCTGACAACTCTTCTCTATTTATTAATTGATGGATAGTGCGAGATAGATCAAAAGCAAAATTATATTTTAAAGTGGTGATAATTCTGTCAATAAGCGATTGTTCATAATCAAACAAAACTCTAACTTCAACCACGCCGCTACTAACAGGTAAAACCAGTCGCCTTTTTTTATTCGGCAAAGCTGTCAAACATTCGTCACATAACCATTCTCCCTCCTGACGACAACCTAGGCAATAACGCGGGAATAACAGATCAGCGACCTGTTCTTTAAGGCCGTTTATTGCCATCTGGCCTGATTTACTAACCACTCCGTGCCGAATTTAATGAAATTTAACTGCAAATTACGATAATAAACGTTAGGCGTAATGCCGTCACCGCTGGTTTGTGAAACCTGGGTTTTTACCAATACTGCCGCCGAATCTGCTTTGATGTTCTGTAAATCAGCGGAAAGCGCCTTAACTGAGTAACCGGAAAAACCGGAAGCACCAATAACTGGTGATTGAGCCAAGGCTGTTTTATACATCGCCGGTGTCATTAATGATTCCAAATCTTTGATATTCTTTTGCGGTTCGTCAGTGGAATAACTGCCGTAACGCTCAGCAAAAGACATAGCTAACTGTTTCAAGCCGATAGGATATTGATTCTCCTGTTCCAATCGTTCCGGTGGCGCGGCCGGCAAACCGAAGGTAGCGGCATTCCCGCTGGTTTCCACTTGTGGTGTTGACCCAGGTTGCTGATTCTCTGGCGTCTTTTTTGGTCCAAATACCAACCATAAGACTATGGCCAACGCTATTGCTATGGCAATGACTAAAATAATTAATACTAATCGTCGTCGATCTTCAAACATAATAAAGTTAAATCATTTTTATTTCTTATAATTGCCACGAAACTAACAACTATTGGCAAAAACGGTAACTTATAAAGTTTTTACTGATTATTCTGTGGCAACATCGCTTCAGCAAACTCTTTCTTGGCCGCCTCAATTTCCAATAATTGCCTGGGATCAGAAGTAATCAACTGGTCTTCGGAATATGAGGCCACAACTTTAACGGCCACATGCTTAGCACCGGCAAAGAAAATTCCTTCACCCACCGCCCCTTCCAATAATAAATATTTTTCTCCTTCGGTCAATAAAAAAGTTTTTTGCACCAAATCAATGGCTGCCGGTGATTGCTTAAGCAACAATTGAATGGCGGAGTTATTGACAATAGCCTGACCGTAGGGAGAAGTTAAAAAATCATTAACATCTTGAGTGATAGTCGTAACGCCCAAATAATACTTGCGGCAACGCTTGACTAAAGCAAAAATAAATTTAGCCGAATCTTCGCGCTGCATCAGCCACCAAGCCTCGTCCACCACTAAAATTCTTTTTTTCATTTCAGAACGGACGATATTCCAAATATAATTAACAATAGTATAAATCGCCAGCGGCTTAAGCTCATCTTCCAGATCGCGGACGGAAAAAACCACCAATTGGTTGTTTAATTGAACATTGGTTGGATGATTAAGTAAGCCGGAAAAAGTGCCTTCGGTATACTTTTTCAACCGTAAAACGATGTTGTTTCCGCCCTCCATACCTTCTAAAATATCCTGAAAATCCTGCATGATAGGCGGTTCTACTGAACGCAAATCAGCGTCCGGAGTAATATCTTTTTTGGCGTAAGTCTCTAATAATGCTCGATCAATGATGGAGTCCTCTTCCGGCGTAACATCACCGATCATTAGTCGCACCAGCCCCTTAACGGTAATAACGGCATTACGGATAATATCAGCCGGCTTGGCATCCTCGCCGATGGCTCGGGGCAAATCAAAGGGATTGATTTTACCTTCGGAATTAAGCGAAATATCAATATAAGTGCCACCGACGGCTTCACACAAATGATTATACTCCCGTTCCGGGTCAATAATAATAACGTCAGTGCCAAACATCATACTACGCAGGACTTCCAATTTAATCGTATAAGACTTGCCGGCGCCGGAAGTGGCAAACACTACGGAATTGGCGTTCTGCAAAGAAAAACGATCAAACAGAATCAAGCTGTTATTATGGCGGTTGATGCCGTACAAGATACCATGATCGGAAGTTAAATCGGAAGAAACGAAAGGAAAAGAAGAAGCGGCCGGTGAAGAGTTCAGATTGATATAAACCTGAAGCTCGTCGTAGGCCATGGGCAGAGTAGAATTGAATCCCTGTTCAGCCTGATAAAATACCCGACGAGAAAAAATCAAGGTGCCGCCGAAAAAATTCTCAATACGTTCCGAGGTTTTATCCAATTCTTCCAGCGTCTTAGCGTATAAAGTCACATACAAAGAGAATTGGAAGAAATGCTCAATGCCTTGGGTCAAATCATCGCGCAATTTTTCCATATCGCGCAAAGCGGTTTCAGACAAGGGGTCGCGAGGCGCGCCTTTCTCCGCCGCGCCGATAATTGTCGCCTCTAATACGCCGACTTTTTTCTTTAATTGCTTCAGGATAACTGCGGCTTTAACCGGGAAAAAATACATGGCCATATCCGCCTCAATATCCATATTGATAATCGGCGCAAACCAGCCGACAGCAATATAGCGAGGATACTCAAAAACAAAAATCGTCCGAATATAAAGATCGCCCAATCTGATATGATCAGAATTGACTTCCAAGGCAGCCGGAGCAATCAGATCTCGGACGGAAACGACGCCACGCCGATAAATCCTCTCCTCTTCCAATACTTCGCGCGCTGTTTGCAGGTCTTTTATTTCCGTCTGTTTTTTTTGTTGCTGTGTTGGCGCAGGCGGCGGAGCGTAACCGACCGGAGCCGGGGTTGTTTGTTTGTTGATATCTTCTGGAGTAAACATAAAAAAAATTAAACAAAATCTTCGGTTCTTAATTTATTAACGTCAACCAATTTCTCACTACGGGAAACTGTCGGATTATAAGTATTATAAAAAACCTCAATTAACGACTGGGTATCCAGAACCTGGGATCGCAGGCCTATACTAGCCAGCCCGGTTAGAACCTTATCCACAAGAGTTAAGAGTTCCCGCTGTCTTTGCATAAACTGCTTCTGCCCCAAAGACAAAATCTTGGTTGGCGACAGAACATCTCCGCTCCTCTGCCAGAAACTCCTGGTTTTTGATCGGAAAGGTTCGTAAGGAACTACGACCAAAAAACGCTTAGTCATAATATTGCCCAGTTCCACTAATTCGGTTATGTACTGCCGGTATTCGGTCATTTGCATTTTTAACAAGTCATTAGTCTGCTTGGCCTCAGCCTCTTTTAAAAATTCCAAATACGATTCCAAATCCAACTGCCGTGATTGAATAATAATCTGCAACGGCGTATCCAGGGAGTTTAGAAAACTGACGTAGCCGGAGACGATAGCATTCTGCTCATCTTCGGATTTAAGCGCAAAATTAATTGACGACACCAAAATCACCGACCGCAGACTGCCGTCTTTCATAACAATGGTATCATCCCTAATTTCCGCTATCTGCAAATATTTCTGCGTGGAGGGAGTGGCTTTTGTGGCTTGTCGATTCTTAGCCATAAAGTAAAACTTTCTATTTATAATCCATCAACTGACGGACTGATTCTTAATTTAATTGTTTATCCCATTTTCTCCTTGATATACACCTCCAGTATCAATGACTAGGGAGATTTCGGATAAACGGGATTTACTAATGGGTTGACGCACGGCCATTCGGACAGCCGGTTTTTCTTCTTTAGGTTTGGCCAAATCGGCTTTTATTTCATCCAAGGTGAAAAATTTACGCCAAACTTTAAGTTTAGGATTCTTCAAGGTTTGAACAAAGTTAAGCAAAAATAAATGAAAAGGCTGGCCGTTTATCTTGGCGAAAGCGATGATTAGAGTTATAGCCAAAACCATCAGGCCGGAAACAACAAATAAAGAAAAATCAAAGATCTTGTAAAAAACCACAATAATTAATCCGCCGACAATGAGCTCAATGAACTGGCGGACGGAAACCGGCCCGATAATCTTATCTTCAACATCCAGAAATTGTGGCACTACCACTTGTTGCATAAATAGATTAGTAACGCAAAGCGCGATTAAGCTCCATAACGGCATGGAATTCTTCCAATGATAAAGTCGGTTTGCCACTGGTTAGGCGCTCTTTGATTATTGTTTCTATGTCTTTGCCTTCGGCCATGGCCGCCTGGCCCAATAAACGATAAAATTTACTAACCTCATTTTTGTGCCAAGCCGCTATGCCTTCAATCTTCTTGCCAAAATATTCTTTTTCAAGCAAATCGATTTTCTCTTTAACTTTGGCCGTTACAACCGTCGGATCAGGAGACAAACGACGGAAATCAATTAAAGTCATATTCTCCAACTCTTCAATCGGTCCCATTAATTTCTTGCTGAATTTTACATCATCTAAATTCGGCCGACTGGTTGGCCGCGGCACAGCTAAATTTCCAGTAAAAGTTTCTTTCTTTGCAAATGGTTGAGGTTGCGGCAAAGGCAGATCTTTAACTACCTTAAGTTTAACATCTTGCGCGCTTGAGGGCAATTGCGATTCCTTCTTTTCTGTTTTAGGAAGCGGCGTCAAACCGAGTTGCTTCTCTAAAATTTCCGAACCGTCGCGGGGTTTAACCATTAAATCGTCAGGCATCCTAATTACTGGCAGGCCATCTTCCATTTCTATAGTCAAAGCAGAACTCTTAACTGATGATTTACCGGCAAGCGGCATCTCAATTTCCTCATCTGTCGCCGAATCATCAAATAATTCCTCAGAAGCAACTCCGGAATCAACTGGTGGCGATCCTCCGGCGACAACCGATTTGATAATCCTCAATATTCTCTCAGCATCAGCCTCGGAAAAGTCCATTCCCCCGACCTTACGGCCTTTCATTAAATTTTCCTTGGTTTCCATTTCATCCCTAACATCCTTTAGTCGGGCAATAACAATTGAACCCAAACGTTTAACCATCACCTCGTCGCTGGCCGGGTAGCCAAATGATAAAATGACGGAAGTAGCGATATCGGTATAATCTGTAATTCTCGGTGATACCTCAACCGACTCGGTATATTTCTTGATTTCTTCTTCATCCTCGCGAGAAAATGTTATGACCGTGGAATTTTTCGGTTTTTCCAGCACTTCAGGCTGAGACTTTTTTCCTACGCCCACTAAAGGAGTAATAGTTGAAACAGTGCCGACTGGTTGGGCATAATAGCCGACTTCATCCACTATCTCCCTAACGCCATCAGCCACCTGATGCGCCAAAAAATCATTAAAACCGTAATCATTCTTAAGTTTGTCCGCCAAAACTCCGGCTGTCACTTCACCCAAAAGAACACTAATCACCAATGAAGTTGATTTAATGCCGAACTTCTCGTCTAAAGCATCCAGCCTGTTCAACATCTCATCCGTAGACAATTTGTCTTTGACTGTCGGTGGCAATGATTTGAGTTTATTTAAATATTCTTGAGGCATAATAATTTTAATGTCATACTGGCTATTTGCTCTTTAGATACTCTTCCAACTCCTGCCGGCTGACACCTAACTCCTCCAATAACAACCGACGCTCTAATCCGGAAATGGTTGGCCAATCGTATTTAGCCAGCTTTTTTTGCTCTGATACTGACCCCTCTGACGATACTATCTCAATTATTTTTTCCTCCTTTTCTTTACCCATTCCTTTATCAAATTTTCTTTCTATTACTGTCTGTTGTTTATCAAGCTGTCTAGTTTTCTGCTCTAAATCCTCAATCTCATCAGAACCATATGGCAGTATCTGCCACTCGTCAATCGACTTGTTGGCGGTTGACTGTGGGAATAATTGCAAATTGCGATAAAGCTGAATAACCTCACTAAGCAAGGACTTATCTTCTTGCGATAAGCTACGCGCATTAGCCGAATTGGCCAAATAATCGGATAAAGAAACGGTATCAAAAACCTCTCCGCCCTTAATACTGATATAGTCACTCAACCAATTACTGATAGTAGGCGTAACCGATTTACTGGCCACATTAATGTTTTTACCGCCCAACAGTTCATTATTAGCCAAAAGCACCCGGCCCAAATTACGTTTAAAGTTTTCATCGCCCTCTAAAATATTAAAGATTCGCAGATTAACGGCATGCTTGATAATCGCATTATTCTTTAATTCCTGAATAATGGCCTCTTCGAACATTCTAATTAAAAAACTCTTTTCCTGTACTAATGTCATACCCTTCTTATCCGGATCAGCGCTCAAAAATAACAAACGCCGGGCTAAAGGATCTAATACTTGTTCAATAAAATCCTTAGCCATGGCCTTGGCTTTAACCGAATCAAAGCCAAACTCACTCTGGAAATAACTGGGTAACTCATCCGGCATTAATTCGCCAACCACGGAAAAAACTAGCGCCCCATCAAGAGACACGCCATACTCCTCATTTATTTTTTTCAGTACCCCAATAACCTCTTCACTATTGACTGTAAAAACCACTTCCGGCTCCAGTGACTCTAATCGATCTAGGGCTTGTTCTAAAAATATCATAGACTAAATTAATTTTTCGGCTTAAACTTTTCCTCGAATTCTTCCACTGTACTATTTTTATTTGCATCAATTTTATCAAGCTTGGTATTGTTAAGCAGGTTAATTAATGTAGAAAATTGCGACACATCGCCACCATTAGCCTTAAAATCAGCCATACCTTTCTTGAACTCTAAAATAATTTTCTGTTGGCCGGCATTCAAGTCGTCAGGCATATTACTCAAAGTATCAGTCAATTGTTTCATTACCATATCTGATTTACCGAGTAAAGCAAAAAATTTCTTCTGCGCCTCATTCTGACCGCCGCTACCACGAAAACTACCCTGATTGGAATCCCAAAAATTCTCACCATTTTCATAGCCTCTCATTAAACCTTTAGCCTTATTCGTATCCTTACTGGCAGTTTCTACTGCTTTCATGGTCACCCAATTAGGATGGGCGTAGGGCGCGTAATCAGACAAAAATCTATCAGTGATATTCTCTTTATATTTTCGAACCGGCTGTACCGCTTCTACGGCTTTATTACGGGTATCACGAGCTACAGATAAATCACGATCATAAGCCACTTGAGCTGACTTCTTTTGTTCGTTTCTTTCAAAGGGGTTCAAAGTGACATTTCTTTCTATGCTCTCGATGGTTCGATCTAAATTATCTTTAAGATCTTTTTCATCAACTTTCAATTTCAAATTAGCGTTGTACTCACCCTGCCACCTCCGCTTCTCATCCGGATTAGTTATTCTGCTAAGAACCCTGGCCTCGTGATCATTTTCAGCCTGTGTTTTGATCGGCGTCGCGGCGACATCATAAACCTGATTAGCTCTTTCAGTGCTCAATTTATAAGTATCTTCGATAACATTATTCTGTGTTTGATAAGAGCTATAAGATGTTGATTTTTGTCTAATACTTTCTTTAGCTTGATTTAGCATTTTATCTGTGATTGTTTGACCGGAGCTCCAATGGAATAAGCTACTCAACTCTGCCGTCAAATCAGCATGTAAACCCTGCCCTGTTGTTCTATTTTTATTATTTAATTTTGCATTTTCTATCTGTGCCACATATTGACCTGGATTGCTAGCATCTAAACTAGCCAAGTCTTGATTTCTTTGTTGTTCTGCTAATTGTAATGATTGATTTCTTTTTGTTTCCTCACCAATAAGATTTGCCGCCACTTCCTTTTCTCTTTCTACTTCAGATACTTGAACTATCTCATTGGTCTTGGACTTGCGTTCATTAATCTCAGTCTCCTCCGCTTCACGCCTTGCCTTGCGATCCTTGCCCCATTTACCTATACCTATTTCCGCCAAACGTCCGCCACCAGAAGCATAGGTAGCTGCGAGTCCTGCCAAAATAGGCGCTGCTAAGCCACCAGTAACGGCAGTAGCAATAGCTACTGCAGCTGCACCACCCAAAAGAGCCCCGGCTCCGGTTGCTGCTGTTTTTAATCCTTTACCTAAGCCAGTTTCGGCAAATTCACCCCAAGCGGTCTGAGCTTTCTCACCCATACCTAATTTCTTAAACAACTCGCCGCGTTTTTTCGCTTTTGCTTTCTGCCTTGATTCAAGAACATCCTGACGCCAAGCGCCCGCAAAAGTACCCAACTTTTCTACCCCTTTAATTCCCGTAACGCCACCAACACCCCTTGTAACTGCGCCGGCCAAGCCCAAAGTACCTGTACCAACTCGTTGTCCAACTCGCTTAGCAGCTGAGCCAGGTAATTGCTGTAGTTTATTAGCAGCTAAATTAAAACCACTGAAACGCTTGCCTTGCTTGGCTAGAAACCCCATGCCTTTACCAGCCCAAGAACTACCCTTAGTGCCTAGTTTTTGGCCAATAACCAAAGAACCGACAAGGAGACCGATTAATAAACCAAAATTAATGATTTTCTCCACTGTACCCATTTTCGATAGGGAAAGAATGGTGGATTCATTACTGTTACTTAATCCAGCAGCCGTAGTCCCCTCTTGTTGCAAGGCTGCACTGCCACCGGCTCCGGTGGTCTGCAGATCATAAGAGATAGTGTCGTCAAAACGTTGATTATCTCCCAGATCTTTGAGCGTAATCAAAGAAATATAAATAAAAAACATCATGGCCGGACCGACAATCAAATACTTTACCAAATCACCAAGGATTTGACCGGTATATTTGCTAGCGGCCGGAAAAGCCAAGCCCAAAAAATACAAAGGCGACAATACCACCAAAAACAGCATATAAACTATGCGATACATCAAAATGGCGGTAATACAGACAATCACGACCAAAGCAATAAAAGTAAAAATGGCCCCAAAAAGCATAGCTGCAACCAAATTCCAAGTGCTGAATCCGACATTTTGCAATTGATCGGCCGCACTACTTAAAGACATTAAATCAGGCAAGCCCAAAGAGTTCAAAATCACATTATAACCGGTGCTTTGTGCCAGTGGCGCGGCAAAAGTCAACATAAGTATCTGTGAGGCGTCAATCATCAAACCAAAAAACATCTTAGAAAAATTTATCAGCACTGCCGCCACTAAAATCTTAGGCATCATGGTGCGGAAATCATAATTCTTCTGGTGTAAAATAGTGCCGATAGCAGAAACTAAAAGCAAAATAATAAAAAAGTTATTGCACACGTCCCTAATAATAGTCCAACCGACGGTAGTTACCTTATGATTGGTAAAATTATTGAAGGTAGCGACAGCCAGCATGGCCTTAGTAACCAAAATCAAAATCCAACCCAAGCCGTATGTTAAGCCATATAATATCCAGGCCAACATACGAGCTATAACATCAGAAAGAGTGGATTGAGCACCGGGAGTCACTGTCCTAGTTCCTGCTGTTGCCTGTGTTGCAGATTCACCAGATTCAGGATTAACTAAATTACCATTCTCATCAGCAAGCATAGCTGTATCCACGTCTTTGCCGGCTGGATTTACTAAATAATATTCGGGTGGATTACCAAACTGCCATACTTGATATTCTATATTTTCACTATCAGTCAGCCGTATTCTCTTATCCGTTAATTGTCCCCCGCTTTTTATATAACTATTAGTATATGCGTAAGAATAGTTAATAAAAACGCCCAAAATGCCGCCACCCACTAAGATGGTTAACAGTAGACTCAAAATTATTCTTTTGTGTTTTTGGTAAGACATCACAAAAATCTAATAAATAAAATGAATAAAAGATTAATACCCGCAATTGCCATAACGGTTGCAAAGGCGCAGATTCAAAGACGGCGAAACATTCAATTCAGCCGCTCTATAAGGACGACTGGAATCTTCTTCAATATTCAGAAAAACCGGTGACCTATCTTCTCCGCCAACATGCAAAGCCACGTCATACAAACTGGCCGCAATCGGATCGCCAACCTGAGCGGAGTTAGTCACTACTCGCAGAACCACGCGATCGCCAATCCCCACTTTATCGGCCGGGCCGTCGCAACCCTGATTTTGGCAAACCTTGAAATACGCGTCTCCGTCCGCGCCACAAGTATCCAAATAAGCTTTCCAATCGCCCGGATCAGTGCCCCACAACTGTTGCCACCAAGTCGGCTGAGTCCTGTAAATATTCAATTTGATCGGACTGATTATAGGAATCGATCCGGTATTAGCAGGGTTAACTGATGATGATGCCGGACAATTATTTGAACCCGAGCCATAAGTGCTATTTTGGAAACAAGGCACTAAGCGTAAAATATCGCCGTAACGCAACTGCTTGTCACCGTCAGTGTCATTGGGCGAATAAACTAAATCAATGAAATACTGAGTGCTACTGCTGGCGCTAAAACCGGCAAAAAGTTCAGCATCGGCATTAAAGTTAAAGTTGCCTTTGCTTTCGCCTCGCTCATCATTATACTCACCATTGGGAACTCCGCCACAACCGCCACCCACGGCATTTATCGCCATAAAGGCCTTCCAGTCATAACTGTCATTAGCCAAAGTAACCAAACTGCCCTGACCCAAAGGACAATCGATATCGTCATCCAATGATTTGGTTTCCGGACAGACGCCATCGGCGTAATCAATGGGAGCAACATCAGCTACAATATTACCGCAATCATCCGGACTATAATTACTAGCATTAGGATCAGTCGCCTGCTCACCAATATCGCAATAACCGTCGCCTATCTCCCGACATCTGCGCCAACCGCCGGTATAAGTGGCGCAACAAGTTTTCTGGGTAGAATCGGTAGGATTGATACCAAGATTAACCTCATTCTCCGGCAACCAATAACAAGTGGCCGAACAACAAGGATTACCGCTGGAACATTGTTGGCCCAAAGCCGAACTGTAACTAGCCAGTTTGCATTCGGCTATGGCATCCTGCTGTTCCGCATCATAAGTATCCCGCCTCAAAACAATCAAATCTTTAATTATTATTGAATTAACTGAAGCCCAATTATCTCGGACCGTCAGTTTAATCGGCACATGGAAAGCGGAAGGATTAGAGGCTGACCTCAATGGTTCTTGGCAAGCACCCTTAGTCAAATCGTCACTATATTCTTCAACCGTCTCCGTAGTACCGTCGCCTAAAAGCAAGATGCCGACTTTTGTTTCGCAACCCCGTAAATTCTTATTAGCTAAACTGTCATAGTTATAGAAATGATACAAATTAAAGGCATTAGAAGATGTTGGCCTGCTAGCCAAAGATAAGCCAGCATAAGACGACACATTGCCATCGCCCCAATCAACATCATAAGAACGGATGGGCACTTGATCCGGATCAATTTTGGAATTGAAGCTTACCTTGACTGCGCCAATACTGTTGACAATAGTGGGATTAACTTGGGCTAAGGTGAATTCCGGCCTGACTAAACAAAATGATAAATAAGTGTTAGTGGGACGGGAATTATCAGGACAGTAAAGCGTAGGCAAGCTCCAAACAGAATTACTGGATCCGGTCGTGCCGGTGATATCCGTATAGTGGCCTACCAGAGGATCGCTGGATTTATCCGCCTGCCATTGCCATAAACTATAGGAACGGCCGAATAACTGCAATAAATCAGGCTTATTGACAGAGAAATTATCAATGTAGTATACGGATGTGCCTGATTTTTGTCCGGCGCGCGCTTGATAGGGTGGTGTATTACCGCCAGGGAACTCATAAAAAATCGGTTGACTGCCACCAGAATCAGGTCGAGTATCCCATTCATTGGGATATTGGCCATTTTCCGGCGCCACCATAGAACCGAATGGTTTATAATCAGTAGTATAGTTATAACCGACAGCCGCATAAATACGGCGATAAATCAACTTTTTCTCTCTCCAAATACCAGTTGCTCCAAAATCCCTGTCATCAACACAGAAATATTTATAATTGATTCGGCAATCATTCATAGTCATTAAAGAAACATCTTTGGCAAAACTATGAACTTGGAAATAATTATTATCCGACGAGTCGCCTACGGGGCGAGAATTATAAGCTATCTGGCAATTCAAAGCATTAGCTTGATTAAGATAAGCTGTACGTTGTCTTCCTTCCAAAGATACGCCTTCGGCGCAATATAATTTGCGTGTCGGATCATCAGGATCGTTGACCCCCTGGCCATTATCAATGCCGACAAAGTTCTGGCATAAATTCAAAGGATAATAACCCAACAACTCGCCATTAGAATTATAGAGACGGCGGCTTTCCGCCAAACAATAAGCTGAACTATAAAAACAACCATCGGAGAATAACTCGTCGTTGCTTGGCGTAACAATACCCACGCCGGAAGGAATGGCATCTCCGGAAATCGAGCTGTCTTTAACGCAATCTCTACCCAGATAATCCAAATACTGCGAACCAGGAGACAAACGGCTGGCCCAAGCCTTATTCTCATTGCCGGAGTTAACCACTTGAACCAGTTTAGAACAATACTCCACCGCTTGTTTGCCGGCAAAATTACCCACGACTGATATGCCGCCCATTTTATCGCCCATACCGGCCGGCTTATTAAAGTCCAAAAATTTAGCAAATCCCAGAACATCCCCGGTTACCGTGGGGTTAGGATCGGTCAGATTCTTGCCGAACTCCGAATCTTCATCCGTAATAATCCTTAAACCGAAAGTGGAAATTCCCAAGTCCACGCCGGCGGCCTGGATAAGCATGCCTGCCAAGTTGCCCAAAACTCCTCCGGAGGTATCAAATTTCTTAGCGGTATGCCAAGGTAATTCAATATGCAAAACAATATTAACCGGAACAAAACTCAATAGTTGTCCGTAACCGGCGACGGCGACGGCTCCCCAACCACCCCAAGAATCATCGTCAGTTAGATTGAGTGAATTAGGAGCAAAGACTATATCCAATAAATTACCTACGCTAGCGAAAAGAGAGCCAAAAAATTCCTTAATACCAGACCAGATATTAGTCCAAAAACTGGAAGTTTGTCCTCCGCAATCTTCGCCAGCATTCCGGCAACTACCATAAGCATCATTTAAGGATTGACTTTGCTGAGAAATCGTTTGCGCCACTCCGGCGGCTCCGGCTGAAGCGCCGCTGTCAATAAATACCTTGGCACACTTATTGGTTCCGGGATTGGAACAATGAGCGGAATCTTCACAATTCACAGCGCCACTCTCGCAAGAGCATGGCTCGGCGGTGATTTCGCAAAGATAAGTATAGTCCTTGATCGACTGCGCATAATTTTCGGCCAAATCAGCAGTGATACAATTATTATTGGAAGAAAAAGCCGCTATCGTATTACTGCAATTACTGGCGCTTCTACAAGTACTGCTATCAGCTTCATCCGCGCTATCGCATTGGCAAGACTTTAAACCACCGCCATAAGACGAATCATTAAGCGTAGCCAAAACGGAATACTCGCAAACTCTACCATTAGTATTGCCTTGCACCCAAGATTGCACTTCTTCTTGAGCTGGAGTGGTTACGCCTGTACCATCCGAAGTGGTAATCAGTCCATTGCCGGACGGAACGTAACAAATCGGCAAAGGAATAATGCCTAATGGCTTGGCGCAAACCAAGTTCTTCCACATACCGACTGACAAAACTCCGCCGAACAGAGTATGGCTGGCCGTATCGCCGATAGCGATAAAAATGCCGTCAAATTGAAACTTATAAATAAAAGGATAGCGGAAAAGCGGCGACCAGGTCGGACTAATATTGAATGAAGTGGCCTTAGTTTGTTTGGCATTGGTATCAAATTTTAACGATTCCATGCCGGATTCATTTACGCCTTCACCGAATAGGCCAAAATTACCCGTATACTGTGAGACGTCCAAAATCATGGTTTTTTTCTCTAAACAATAATACAAGGGATAACGTTCACTATAATAACTAGAGAAATCACTTAAAGTTTCACCACGGATAGAATCAACCGGCCACCACTGCAAGCACTGTTGATTATTAGCCGGATCAGGCGTCAAACAATAGCCATACTGGCCATAAAAATAATTATTACCGTCATTATATTTGCAGGCCGGCGCATTCATACTGGGATAAACACGGCAAGTTCGATCAATATAACCGCTAGCGCTAGACTTGAGTAATGGTTTAAGATTGACGTTATCCCATAAAGTATAACCGCCGAGTTTAGAATTATCTATGCCTTTGCTTCCGTCGGGATTCATATTAAATAAGGCGAGCTGCACTCCAGAAACATTATCGCCCGTACGGAAATGCACGATCACTTGTTTCCAGGGCAAGCCGGTAGGGGTTTGCATTACCTCGCCCTTAACCCAGTCACCCTCGTAAACACCGCCATCAACAGCGGCCAAATTAGGACGCGGTTGCCCCTTAGAATTTATAAACCGCAAGCGCAATTCCGCGTAAGGCAAACGGCCGGCAACGCCCGGACCTTGCAAATCCTTGGTATGAACCCAGGCAGACAAGAAATAATCTTGATTGGGCAATATATCAACCGATTCAGAAATAACTCCCCAACCCGAGTTAATTTTCAAATATCCCACACCATCCTTGGCTTTTGCGCCATCACGACCAATAGTGGTATAACTAGCTTGCCAATTCTTATAAACAACATCGGGATTGCCGGCGGCGCAATCGGAGTTACTGGCGCAATAATAAACGGCCAAACGCCAGCCCAAAGGTTGAGTGGTAGCGCCGAAAGCCTCTTCAAAATTGCCATTAACCACATTGGACGATTGGCCGACTTGCGTCATAGCATCAAAAGAATAATACCCAACGCGAGAGAAGCCGGATTTATTGGCATCCAATGAAGGAGAATATTGATCGCTACTAACAGCATCATTAGCCAGATAATTATTACAAATGCCATTGTCGCCCAAAGAATTACAGGCGCCAACCTCCAAACAGGAATCCTGATCGCTGAAAAAATACGGGGCTAAGGTGGATGATTGGCCCTCCTCTTTCTTTTCAAAAGTAGAGCAAGTCAGCCAATTGGCGCAAGCACGATTGGGTTGCGATTTTAAAATAATATTAGCGTCTTTAGGTTTGCCTGCTTCAGTCACAGCGGCCGGTGGAACCGAGCGGGATAAGCCATTAATACCTTGCGGATAATTATTATCCCGAGTCAGGCGACTGGAAAAAGACAATGAAGTAGTGGCGCTATTAATCAAATTACTGTAATCAAGCTGACTGCGGTCATTAAATAGAACACAACCCTTATGGTAATCAACTTGGCCGTTACAATCACCGCTGCTAACCTTGGAACTTAAAATATAAGAAACGCTGGCTAATCCAACCTTATCCCTGACCAAATCTATTGATGACCCATCCTGAGTCTTGAAAGTTACACGGCAAGTCAATGACTTGGGATTATCCACAGCTAAATAAAGATAATGGCCAAGATTGTCGGAGAAACTATTGCTTACCCCCTGAACATCGCTACAAATTATATCGCCAACCTTTATATTATCGGACAAAACATACAGAATGTTTTTCTTAATGGACACATCAACACAGGTGTCCTGGCCTTCGCAACGTTGCGGAATAAGATTAGACGCCAAGTTTTCCAACGGATCAATGTATTCGCTACAACCGGATTGCTCAGTTGAGCACGCCCCGACCCAGCCACTATAAGCCGGACTGGACGGTGCTTGCAAAGTCACTGCATTAATCGGGCCCAACGGCTGTAATTTGTCCGTTGCTGATTTATAACTTAAACCCAATGTTTGCTGATAAGTGGTGGGACAAGTCTCAACAGTGCCGGATTTAAACCATTTATCCAGGCCGTTGGAACTATCAGAGGAAGTGAATTGGCAAACTTTACCATGCGGATCCTTAAAGTAAATTAAGGTATTATTACCCGCCCACTCTTCACACCATAAATTCTCCGCCGAACATAAGTCAGTAGAATAACGATCCGGATCGTTTTTAACATAAATATCCCGATAACCAGTAATCTCATCCCACTTATCTATTAAGGGTAAGCCGTAGCGAGTACAGCCCTTATCCCCTTTAGCACAAGAATACTTGTCATAATTAACCAAATAGACCAGGGTATCGGTCGCCACAAAAATATCATCATGGTTAACGCTATTGGCGATGTTAAACGATTGCGCCTGAGGCGCACTGGAATTAAAGGTATCAATCAAAGCCTCGCAACCGGCCGCCTCCGGACGGCATAAAGAAGCAAAAGATCTTAAGTAAGACACTTTATTCTTACGATCCAGGTAACCAGCGCAACCCAGCATCTCTCCAATAGAACAACGCCCAGACTGAGTATCTTGACAAACGCCTTCGGTCTTGGCCTTATTACCATCAGGATCATCTAATTTATTATCGCAAGAAAGCGGAGTAAACCAGGAATTTTCGATGGCGTAAACTTGATTCGTAATTTCTTTAAGAATAATATTATCCAAATAAACAACCTGTCCGTTAGGCATAGAGAACTCCAAGTAATTGCCATCGCCCGGTTCCCAAGTTACAAATAGCGGTCCCAATTCATAACGTTTCCATTCCTCCGTTAATTGCGTCCGCGGATTAATCAAATTCTCCCCGAGTAAACGGCTGGCGGAAAAATAATTATTGCCGTTAGCGGCGGAATTATCATTCCAATTGATACCGCTCTTTTCAACAAATCTAATATTATCAAGATAATAAGAAGCATTGCCTTTGGCCCAGAACGATAAAGTATAAGCTTTGTTCTTCTGAATTGTTATCGGGTAATGAATAGTAGGATTATTAACCTTATTAGACAGAGAATTACCGCCGGGGAAAGTCGATTCGGAAGAAATAAATAAGCCGTTTCTGCCGCCATTTGCGTCCTCCCACAAGTCCAAAGCAGTACTGCTGGCGGTAAAATTAACCACATTAATGGCGTTCTTAATATTATTACCTCGATTGCCGGTATAAGCACGACACCCCTGGGCGTTGGCCGGGCAAATTTTACCTTGTCCGGGGATGGCCATATAAATACATTCATTACTGCCGTTCCACCAACCACTATGGCTTTCGCAATTAGCCTTGGCCTCAGTAAATGAGGTTTCGGTCATGGTGCGGCGATACGGATGGCAATTATTGGAGACAGAAACGGTACGGGACAGTAAGCGATAATGGATATTGCCGTCTACATCGTATAATTCGCGGCAATCCGGATTGCTAACCATGTCATCCTTAGTACAAACGCCGAAATCATAACGACCGGCTTCTGCGCCATGGGTATTTGCGGAATCATTACAAACAGCATTGCCCGAGGCGTTGTAAATCAAATTAGTGCAAGGAGCAGTGCCCTGGCCGACGCCGGCTGTTTCCGGATCACTGGCAACCTGTGATTTTTTCAAACTAAACGCTACCAACTGATAGCCGGTGATATCCGAACCCTCCCAAGTATAATAAGCTCCGTCATCAACTGATGGCTTTTGACAGGCTTGGATTTGGCTATAGTATTCTTTTTGTTCTCCACCCTGTCCGGCAGTATCAAGGTTGGTAAACTCATCGCAACCGGCATAATTAGCGGAACAAGTCTTAAGTTTACTGTCAGCAATAAATTGTCTGAAAGCTTGATTAATGAAACTGGTTTTCTCCTGGTTGTATAATTGATAACCGGCGCACTCCTTTGGGCAAGCATCGAAATCCTGCGCCACGCCCGGTATTGACGGATCGCCATTAACGGGCCGATATAACTCACAGCCAACTTCTTGCGGCGTACAAACTCCGGCATAACGGGCGCAATTGGCATTTTTGTTTTTTAAGACGCTGGTTAACTCCTGTTGATTTTGCGGCCACTGCAAACCGGCAATATCCGGATAAGCGTCGTAACAGCTGAAATAGTCAGGGGCTTTCTTAAGATAAGCCACTTGTTCAACCGACCGAGCTGCCGGATTATAATCACTATAAATACTAGGATAAGTGGCATTGAAGGAAATCGCCTCAGTTTTGACATTATCAATAATCGCTTCTTGACCAGTTGCCCCAGTGGAAAACCACAGCTCCATCCTGGCTGCATTATCCGGTGCCTTAAACTTACAGAAGAAACGACTAGAAGTCGCAAAAGAAGTAGGAGTGAACTTTAAGGCTAACGTCTGCGGGATGTTGCCATCTTTATCCTGAGCCCATTCGCAAGTCGCAGAAGAAGTGGCAACCGGCAAAACGGCCCCGGCTTTGGATTTGAATCTCAAGAAAGTTTCAATTAATGTCGCTTGATCGACAGAAATCTGATAACCATCAATAGCCAAAAAATAATACTGACCGGGAGTAACCTGGATCGTTTTATTGATATTGGCACTATCTAAGCCGCTTAAATAGCTGATTTTAGCTCTAGTGTTATCTGCCAAAATCAAATTGCTCCAATCATATAAAGTGCCGTCAAAACCGCCATTAATGACAACATTTCCGCCTAAATTTGATTTGGTGCGGATAAATTGGCTGCAACCGTCGCTCAAGGATGAGCAAGTCTGGGCATCACGATCAAAATACATCTCTGTCGCACCTTCGCGCGAGGAAACAAGAACCGACACGGCGCCGACGCCGCAAGCAGTACTGATAGGATAGAATTCAAAATCATCAAGATACAAATCAGCATAAACTCCGGCGGGATTACGGACTACCAGAATTATCTGCTCATTGTCGCCGGAATTAAAATTAAGATTAGTTTCGCGCCAACCGGAAGAACCGCTGGTCAATTGCAGATTATTCAATAAGGAAGGCCACAAGGAACTATCTTGATCGAAAGACGTAGCACCTTTACTGCCAGCCCGCACCTCCACATTAACACTGCCATTAATGGACCCTTTGTAATAGAACCTGACATTATAATTAGTGTTCTTCTCTACTGGTATGGCCGGTTCGTAACTGATCAGATCAGCCGGAGCATAAAGCGTCTTAATAAAAAGCGAAGCAACGCCACTGTGTTTCTCGGTGGTGACGCGAAGATGGCGATTATTATTATCAATGAACGCCAAAGTCCAGGAAGCGGCTTTCCACCCTTCCTGACTATTAAGCAATCCTTCCAAACCAAGGTTTGGCTTATTGGCTACTTCGGCGGTATAAACGTCAGGGAATAATTTGGCATCATTACATAAACGCAACTGGCAGGACACGCCATTATCCGGAACATTACAAGAAGGATCGCGAGGAGCATAACTCGTCTGGTCTATAGCTTCTGAATATTGAAAACTGCAATAATTGCCTCCGGTGGTTTGATGAAAAACACAACCTTTGCCGGTAACATCCAATTTGCACATATCCGAAGAACACGGCGAGGCTAAGCGCAAGCGGGAATTGGCGCTGACCTGGTGACCGGCCTGTATCCACCAATCCCTATCGCTTCTACTGAAAGTAATAACCTGATTGACGGCCTCGGGCGGAGTAAGTTGCGTACCACTACCCAGATTAGTCCAGGTCTGGCTGGAAGGATTATAATCTATGGCATACCAACGGCAACCAGCCACCTGCGCATTACAATTTCTAAAATCCAAAGTATTGGTTAAATAAGAGGAGGTACCGCCAGTACGCGAAGTATAGGTCTGACAGGAATTAACTCTGGCCGGACAGGTTTTGCCTAAATCCCAAATGCGGCGCTCTTCATTGCAATAACCGTAAGCCAAGCAGGCGCCGTTTTCATCTTCTTGCAAACATTGTTGCTCGTCAGAGCAGTATTCCAAACGGCCGATGGTTCCGCTTTGATCGTCTTTATTCAGATTTAAAGCGCCATACCCCTGGCGACGACAACTGGTTTCATACGCCTTAAGCGTCCAGTAGGGGTCAACCATGCCCTTAAAACTATTAGTGGTGCAACCGTTTTTGCCTAAACCCTCATAACAATTAATTAATTCACCTAAAGTATATTCGCGATTACTATTAGAATTCCTGATAAGATTAGCGGCCTCTTCCCAACCCACCGGCACGATACGGTATTGACGTAAAACCAAAATAGAACGGTAAGGAATAGCTGTCTGTAAAGAATTTGACTGTTCTGATCGAGGCGAGAAAACACGATTCTTGATCTGATCAGGCAAATCAATCACATAAGTTTTGCTTTTAATCACTTGCGCCAAGGAACCATCAATAATACAATCCATTGGTCCGGGATTGGTCTTAGACGAATCATCGCAAGAAGAAAGTCCGACTATTAAATCAACCTTCCCGCCTTGTTGACCTTGACTGCCGGAGATGGCATTATTGATTCTCTCTTCAGCTCCTTTAGTGCCTTCGGTTATTATCGGACTGGCCGAAGGATTAAACAAGGCAGTCAAAGCGCCGGAAAGTATGTTGGAACCTTGACTAGTCAAGGGATTGGAACTACCGCCGGAAGAACCGCCAGATGATGACTGTGTCAAAGAAAACAAGCCTTCTTTTAACAACCCCAATGATTCAGCCACAACTGTATCCATGAACTCAAATGGCACGGCCATGGCTGTTTCCGTCCAGGTAATAGAATATTGGGAGTTACCCTTCTTCAACATAGCATCGGTCATCATGTCATGAAGCATGGTGCCAGGAGTAAGAATTTTACCGTTGAACGTCACCTTACTCAGCCAACCCTGATTGGTGCTGGCTTCATAGGTCTTAGACTTGACTTGCTGATTGACCGCCAAATCGCGCAAATCCAAAGCCAACAATGAAGCAGTAATGTCATTTTCCCCGGGCCGTAAAGCCAGAGTGTATTCCAAGGGGAAGGTAGGGTTAGTTACGGCCTCTTGCCAATTAGTCATGATCTCAGAAAAAGTACATCTGACGCGAGGAGCTGTTCGGCCCAGTTGAATATTGATCAACAACTGGACTTGCAAATCAGGCTGGCAAATATCCACGCCATAATGCTGACTAAAATTATCAATAAAATCACCGAGAGCCGAGTCGGCGGCGTTAAGTAAATAAGCATTCCATCCCTCGGTAATATAAGCCGGTTTCTGACCCTTAAGCGCAGTAAAAGCAATCTTGGTAGCTTCACGCGTAACACTTCTAAGTAAAGTATCCAACGCTTTAGAAGCGGAATTACTTAAGGCATTTAGAAACTTTTTCCATCTGTCTTGATTTTTTGCCTTTCTTACTTCCGCCTTTAAATCAGCTTCTATTTGTTGCCCCGTACTATTATCAGAAACATATTTATTGCAGACGGTTTGAGCTTCAGCCAAAGCGCTTAATTTTGCGCTACAATCATAAAAGCCACAAGGGATGGCGGTTGCCGCCTTTTTTAACGCTTCACACATAGCCAAAGCCTGTTTAGCGGGAAGTCCAGCTTCAGCCTGACTCAAGGCTGTCTTTGCTTCGCCTAGTTGGGTCTCAAAAGCCGTCGCCGGATCTTGAGCTGAAACGCGTAATGGACAAAAAAAGTAAAAACAACAAAAAATTACCCCCAATAAGATCATTGGGTTATAAAGCTTCATTTGTTTATACTTATTCAAAAACATAATCTACAATATTTAAGTGGAGGTTGCCGTTGAAGAAACCACGCGCTTCTCTAATTCGCTAATAAATATCTGCTTCAGTTCATCATCGCCGGCGGCGTTTAAAATAGTGGAATCGCCGCCGGATTTAATCAGAATTTGTCTAATCTGCGCGCCGGACAACTCCTTAAAATCAGCCATAGTGGTAACACCGAATGATTCTAAATTAACATTAGCCCAACCGCTCGTAGCGGCGTCCGTCGTTTCTCCGATCAAGTCCGTTTGATCAATCAAATCATCTGTAGCACCCAAATCACCGCCAATTGCATAAGAAGAAAAAATAGTCGGGTCAATCAAGCCATATTGCTGTAATTGTTGCGCCATAGTCGGGTTATTCTGCAAATACTGGGCAAAAATCTGCATTAATTCATCGTCAGTGGTATCGGCTAAATCTTGATCACTAATGCCGCTGTCTTTTAACATTTGCCTGATAACGGACGGAGTCAAAGCCGAATAATTACTGGTCTGGCTAACAGTCGCTGTCGGAGTAGTCAAATCGGTGAGCTCAGAAGATAATGATCCGCTGACTGAAGGGCTGGCAGTAGAATCCATAGTGGGCAAACCAGTACATTTCTGGCCTTGCGGACAATTCGGATCGGTGCCTCTATCCACTTCCATTTTATCATCCAAACCGTCAGAATCGCTATCTTTGAGGTAGGGACTGGTATGATAAACGCTTAACTCAAGATTGTCGGCCAAACCGTCAGCATCCGTATCACGGGTCATCATGTCTCTAATCTGCGCCTGTTGCAAAGCCAGCCTTTCCGCGCGGGATTTGTTGCCGGCTTTAACTATATCCTGAAAAGGATTTTGACTGGCTAAAAAAAACTGCCAAAAACCAAAAACAAGGGCCATTAACCCGATTACTGCGATCAAAACTGTATGCATTTTTTCCTTGCCTGTAAGTGACTGGCTGATGCCTGAATCTTTGTTGGAGGCTATACTATTGCCTACTTCCAAATTTTTCAAATAATCAGGTTCTTTATCTTCACTTACCGGCTGGAATTTTTCACTACCTTCCATTTAGAGGTGTGGATAAGTTATGTATTAATTATACCACAAAATCGTTTTCGTAAAAAGATTTATATTAGAACATTTAAATAATGAATAAATCAAGGAAACAAAAAAACAATAATTACCTATTCTGTTACCTTATCGCCTAATTATTGTCTTATTTTATTATTTGATTGTTTCCGCCAATTTCACCCAATCTTCTACGCCCAAGTCTTGCGCGCGGATCTTCTCATCCATTCCTAACCCGATCAAAATCGAACGAACCTGCTTTTCCGGCAGATGCAATCCGCCGGACAAATTATTCTTCATTTGTTTTCTTTTGGCGGCAAAACCGATACGCGCCAAACGGAAAACCTGCTTGGCTCCAGCCGGCGAAGGTTGCTTTAACTTTATCCGGACTACCGCCGAATCCACCGCCGGAGCGGGCCAAAAACATCCGCGACCGACTTCAAACAATATCTGCGGCTCACCAAAAAGCTGGGCCGACAAACTCAACAAAGACATTTCTCCCGGCTTAGCCATCAGCCTTTTGGCCACTTCCTTCTGTAACATCAAAATCATTTCTGTTGGCTTTGGTCCGGTTTCCAAGAATAATTTTAGAAACGCCGCAGTAATGGAATACGGCAAGTTGGCAACAATGCGATAAGAAAAATCCGTAAATCCCTCAGCCGCCAAATTAACCCGCAAAATATCACCGGCAATTAATTTGATCTTAGGAAAATTGGTTTTAATATAAGAGATTATTCTTTCGTCTAATTCCACTGCCACTAAATTGTCAGTGGCCTTAGCCAGCTCTTCGGTCAATACGCCCAATCCCGGTCCGACTTCCAAGATTTTTTCTCCTGGTTCAACGCCGGCGGCGACCATAATTTTTTTGACAATATTGGCATCAATTAAAAAATTCTGCCCCTTGGACTTGGACGGCCTGATATCATACTGCTGGCATAAGGATTTAACATCAATCATAAACGATAAAACAAATAGAATAAAGTAAAAATTGCGCCAACGATGAACATCGTGTTCCAGCCCGGCGCCACCAACTGCAAAGCCAAGAAGCAGACAATCATGGCCGCTATCTTGCCCAAAACCAAAGTCATCTCAAAAAACACAATGGAATTCATCACCGAACTGTCCCTGGCATCCTTATAAACAAAAGCGGTAATCGGCACCGTCAGGGAATCCTTGGAGATGCGGGAAAAAATATCCAAAAGCAGCACCCCCCAAGGCAAACGTGTTACCAATTTAAGCAACCAGCTAAAAAAATAAAAAACAATGCCGTAGCCTAAAATTTGCTGACGAGGGCTCCTATCCGTCCAACGGCCAATAAACAATAGGACGACCAAAGAAATTAAAGTTGATACTGCTGAGAGAATACCAAGATTAAGATAAGTGCCGACCGCCAAAAAAACAAAAATCGGCCAAATGATCAAAATAATCCACTCTTCACCAAAGCCCAGATTAGCCCAGAACCTAAGTCTGTTTTCTTTGGCAAGGATACGCTTAAAAGCCTCGCGATAGCTGAATGGTTTAGGATCAAACTTTTCCTTAGTGATTAACATGGGAATATTAGAAACCAAAATGAGTATGGCAGTAACCACAAATAACACTTTGAAACCGTAAAATTGCACAATCAAACCACCGACTAAAGGAGAAATAACATAAACAATATTTAAAATAACGTACAAATTGCTAATTTGCCTGCCCTGCTCGCCATCAGAGGAAAACTTAGCAAAATTAGAATGGTAAGACGGCCAATAAAGCATCTTAAAAATTACATAGGGTATGGTCGCCAGCCAAACCGCAGGTGCAAAACGATTAGCGGAAAACAACAAAAAATACATTAACACCATAAAAGGCGTAGACAGGGCAATGGAGTTCTCGTAACCGAAGCGGCGGGCAAATTTGGCGCCAAACGGCACTAAGAAAAAATACGGAATATAAACCAACAAATAAAAAAGAATGATTAACTCTAATGTATTTTGCAAATTATTAGTCTGTGAAAAAAAAATATATAAAAATACCGGTTCAAAAATACTAACCATACAGACGGCAAAATCCAAAATAATGGAAGAAGCATAAAGCTCCTTCACCTGACGAGTCAACCGGTGAGCAAAAAATGACGATAAAACATTTAGTGGATTGCGGCTCATGATCTTCTAATTGTTTTATAAATAAAATATAACAAAGGATTAGCGACCAGATCATAAGCCCCGGCATACTTAGTCAGCGGGAGCTGAGGGGCAAAACCGACCTTAAACCTAGTCACGCCCGGCCATTTATCAGGATCGGCGCCAAAAAAGTCATAATGTTTGCAACCGCGGTTCTGTGCTTCCCTAATCATTTCCCATTGCAATAAGTATGGCGCCATTTTTTCCCGTGCCTCGTAAGCCGAAGCGCCATGCAGGTAATAACACCAACTACCATAGAACATCATAATGGCAGTAGCAACAGCTTGGCCATTAACTTGAGCAAAAACTAATTTTATTTCCGGCTGTTCCAGCATTTTCCGATAATATTCTTCGGGATGAACGGCTATATTATCACGCTTAGCTGTTTGTTTCATTAACACCAGGAACTCGCTTAATTCCTTTTGCGGATTAATGCTGGTTATTATTTTTACGCCGTGTTTCTGCGCCACTTTGATATTGTAACGGGTCTTAGGCTTCATCGCTTTCATCAAATCCTCTGCAGATTCGGCCAAGTCCAAAACTAGAGTACTCCGAGGCTGGACTTGCCCGCTGGACTTTAATTCATTGGCTATCAAAATATCGTCCCCCTCCCAGGCCGGATCCATCCTGACAAAAATCGCTTTTTCTTCTTGTGCCAACTTCTTCAATCCTGATAAAACATTTTCAAAAATCTCCTGTCTCTCAATCCTGGGCTCAGATTTGATTATCGGCCCTCGAGGCAGATAAAAATAACCCAGCCTGCCGGGCAGCGGCTGGCGAACAATCAGAGCCACGGCAATAATCTTATTACCATCCAACCAAGCCAGGCGCCAAATCCGTCGGCCATAAGACCGCTGAAACTCCCCCCAATCCCAAGATTGTAATAAACCTCCGTCAGCGGCATTAGCCAAGACGAATTCTTCCCAAGAACGGCGATTAAGATTAAAAACTTTTTCTAATTTCATTACTTATATCATAACATAAAAATTAAAAAGCCGCGAAACGCGGCAAAGTAAAAAACATTTTACCTTGACAAAGCGGCTAAAAATATTATATGATATTGTTTTGTCCCTAAATAACTGATACCATATTAATATGTCTGATAAATTACCACAAGTAGCGATTGTCGGCCGAGCCAATATCGGCAAATCAACCCTATTTAATCGCCTAATCGAGCAGAACAAGGCAATAGTCTCTTCTATTGCCGGCACTACTCGCGACCGCAACATCGGCATAGCCGAGTGGCGCGGTATCAGGTTTACTTTAGTTGACACTGGCGGATTGGACGTAGACCTGATTGAAGGCGCACCCGAAGAAATTGCGCAAGGTATCATTAAACAGGCTCAGCAAGCCATCAAAGCCGCCAAGGTGATTATTTTTGTCGTTGACCTGAAAACCGGCATTTTGTCTTCGGATAGAGAATTAGCCAAGGCCCTGCTTCAGCAAGGGTTAAGTTCAAAAATACTAGTGGTCGGCAACAAAGCGGAGACGGCTCGTTATGAAAAACACTCAGCGGGTGTAGAAAAGCTAGGCTTGGGCGAACCGTTATTTGTTTCTGCCGCTTCCGGCTCCGGTACCGGCGACCTGCTGGATGAAGTCGTTAAAAAGCTTCCACCGCAAAAAATCTCCGAACCGGACGAGCGAAAACCCATCCGCGTCGCATTGTTAGGCAAGCCCAATGTCGGCAAGTCGTCTTTGCTTAATTCCATCCTGGGCGAAGAAAGGGTTATTGTCAGCCCCTTGCCTCATACCACTCGCGAAGCGCACGATACTGAATTTGAATATCATGATCACAAGTTTGTCATCATTGACACGGCCGGCCTGCGCAAAAAAGCCAAAGTGGAAGGCGGACTGGAAAGGAAATCAGTTGATAAATCGCTTAGGGCGCTGGCCGAATGCGATGTGGCTGTCTTGGTTACTGAAGCGGACAAAAAAATTGACGTACAGGACAAAAAAATAACTCAGGCCATTTTAGAATCCGGCAAATCAGTGATCATTGTTGCCAACAAATGGGACTTAATCGGCGATAAGGACACGGCGACGATTGACAAGTTCGTTGACTATTATCACCTGTCTTTTCCTTATTTATGGTGGGCGCCCTTGATCTTCGTTTCCGCCAAAGAAAATTTACGCAGCAAAAAGATCCTGGACGTTATCCTGGAAATAATCGCCTCGCGCACGGTGGAGATTTCCGATTCGCGCTTGGATAAATTCCTAAAGTCCAAAATCAAGCAACACCGGCCGAGTCGAGGCAGAGGATTAAAAAATCCCTACATTTATAATATCCGCCAAGACGGCACCAATCCGCCCCGTTTTCTTATTAATGTTAATGATCCGGAGACTCTGCATTTTTCTTATTTGCGTTTCCTGCAAAACAACTTGCGCGAAACCTTCAAGATCATCGGCACACCCATTCAGATTGAAATGAGAAAATGGCAAGTAAAAAAATAATCAAAGTTAAAAGTTTAATCATTAATTATCAGCAATCAATCCTTATGTATTTAATAATGGGTCTGGGAAATCCCGGCAAAAAATACGAATCCACCTGGCATAACCTGGGCTGGTTAACTGTTGAAAATTTTCGACAGTTGACTGATCTACCACAGTTTAAAAAGTCAGCCAAATTCCAGGCGGAAATCAGCGCCGGTGAAGTTAATGGCGAAAAAATTATCGTAGCTAAGCCGCTGACCTACATGAATAATTCCGGAATCAGCATCGGCGCACTGGCCAAATTCTATAAAATAAAAACCGAAAATATCATCATTGTCCACGACGATAAGGATTTGTCTCTGGGTCGGTTGCGTTTGTCGCAAGACTCTTCGGCCGGCGGACATAACGGGGTCAAATCGATTATTGAACATCTGAATAGCCAAAAATTCTTGCGTGTTCGTTTGGGCGTCAAAACGCCGCTGTTGGATAAAGTTTCTACCGCCGATTATGTTTTGATGAAATGGAACAAAAACGAAATGATGGCAATCAAAGAGCAAACAAAAAAAGCCGCAGAAGCGACTTTAGCTATTATTACCGACGGATTGGCCAAGGCCATGAATCAATATAATTAAAAATGACGAGCATAATACTGTCTGCCAATAAGCGAAAATTATCAGGAGGGGGACAATAATCGCTAGTTAACAGACAGGATTATAACCGTCATTTGCTGTTTTTAATCAAATTATAGCCGATTTGTTTTACGACCCCATCTTAACAAATAACCCCAAACCCGTCAAGGCCTCGGGGTAAAAAATTAATAAATCATTAAAATTAAGATTTTTTCTTGATTTTTATCTTCTTAGTCGGCCATGATTAACGCGCCTTATTTAATAGCCTTGTCACAAATAAGTTTCTTAGGTCCTTCGCGTCTCAGGCGGCTGATTGATTTTTTTTCTGACCCCAAAGACGCTTGGACCGCCAAACTGCCGGAATTTTTGGCTGCAGGATTCAGTGAAAAGGAAGCGACTGATATAATTATAAAACGCCAGGAAATCAATCCGGAAAATGAATTAAAACGATTAGAACAAGCCGGCATTGGATTCATCACTTCTGACGAAGCCGCTTATTCAAAATTGTTGAAAGAAATCTATAACACTCCCCCGCTATTGTATTATCGTGGCAACATCAATTGCCTGAACATGCCTTGCCTGGGCGTCGTCGGCGCTAGAAAACATACGGCCTACGGCCAGCAAGCAACAGAAAAGATTGTCGCCGGCATTGCTCAGGCCGGAATCACAGTAATCTCTGGCTTAGCTTTGGGCATTGACGCTTTAGCGCACAAGATAACTTTGGATCAGGGAGGATTGACGGCGGCCGTGCTGGGGTCAGACTTAAGCTGGGATAATATCGGGCCTAAGACTAATTTCCATTTAGCTGAAAAAATCTTGGAATCAGCCGGCTGTTTGGTTTCGGAGTTCCCCTTAGGCGTCAGTGCTAATCGAGCGACTTTCCCCCAACGCAACCGCCTTATCTCCGGCTTATCTTCCGGCGTATTAGTCATTGAAGCCGGCGAGAGCTCCGGTTCATTGATTACCGCCGATTACGCTTTAGAACAAAATCGCGACGTTTTCGCCGTACCCGGAAGCATCTTTAGCCCCTACTCCGCTGGCACCAATAATCTGATAAAAAAGGGGGCTAAGCCAGTCACCGGATCGGATGAGATTATTGAAGAGTACGGCTGGCAAAAACTGCCAAAAATAACAGTAACTGCTACAGAAAACGAACCGACTGAAACAGAAAAAGAAATTTTGGGGTACCTCTCCGCTGAGCCTCTTCACCTTGACAAAATCGTTCAAGTATGCAATATTAGGATTAATACTCTTTCGTCTTTGTTTATGATAATGTCTATCAAGGGATTAGTAAAAGACATCGGCGGAGGAAATTATATTAGAATCTATAAAAACAAAGACTCATAAAATAAAAAGTTTGATAACGGTTTATCCCATCTTTGCCGGCCCCGACCTTAATAACCTTAGGGAAGTTCGACTCTTTTGTTTCTTAATTTAATCAATACGCAAAAATATTAATTTTTCTTATGCCTCATAAACTTCTCATCGTTGAGTCCCCGGCCAAAGCCAAAACCATCGCCAAATACCTGAATAATGAATATACGGTCAAGGCATCGGTCGGCCACATTCGCGATCTGCCGAAATCAAACAAAAACGCCATTGATATCAAGGGCG
This sequence comes from Patescibacteria group bacterium, assembly GCA_041650895.1. NCBI lineage: Bacteria > Patescibacteria group bacterium. The sequence continues at coordinate 375,322 of JBAZKF010000001.1, forward strand.
GCTTCATACCGCATTACGAGATTGTCCCCGGCAAGGAAAAAATTGTCAGCGAATTGAAAAGTTTGGCGCATAAAGCCGACGAAGTGGTATTGGCCACCGATCCGGACCGTGAAGGAGAGGCGATCGCCTGGCACATCAAAGAAGCTATCGGCTTAAAGCACCCCAAAAGAATCGTCTTTCATGAAATTACCAAAGAGGCCGTGCAAGAAGCCATCAAGCATCCGCGCGAGATTGATGAAAATCTAAAAGAAGCGCAGGAAGCGCGCCGCGTCCTTGATCGCTTGTTCGGTTACGATCTAAGCGCCTTAATCTGGCAGAAAGTCCGCTACGGGCTATCCGCCGGTCGCGTCCAATCCCCGGCTTTGCGTATTCTAACGGAAAAAGAAAAGGAAATCCGCGCTTTCGTGCCGGAAACTTATTTTGTTTTGGAAGCCGATTTTGAAACGCCCCAAAATGATAAAATAAAATTCAAATGCAGTAAACAGCCCAAAACAGCCGAGGACTCGGAAGACATCCTGACCAAAGCCAAAAAAGCCGATTGGCAAGTCAAGGCCGTAGAAGAAAACGAGGCCACGCGTCGCGCCAAAGCGCCGTTTACCACCTCAACCTTACAGCAATCTTCCTCTTCACGCCTGGGTTATTCGCCCAGCCAGACTATGCGTTTGGCGCAAAAACTCTATGAAGCCGGGCACATTACTTACATGCGTACCGATTCCACCACTTTGAGCGGCCAGGCCATGAAAGAAATCAACAGTTTAATTACAGATAAATTCGGCAAAGAATATGCCAAACCGCAAAAATTCTTAACCAAAAGCAAGAACGCGCAAGAGGCGCATGAAGCTGTCCGCCCGACGCATTTCTCTACCGTTGAAGCCGGACATACGCCGCAAGAGAAGCGACTCTACCAATTGATTTGGCAAAGGACTGTCGCCTGCCAAATGGCCGACGCCAAAACCCTGAAAACCAAAGCCATCGCCATCGTTAAAAACGAAACGGAAATGCCGGAATTTGTCGCCGAAGGCAGCCGCATCACTTTTGCCGGCTGGCTCAAGGCCGACCCCAAAGCCCGTGGCGAAGAAGTGGAATTGCCCAAAATGACGGCGGGAGAAAAATTAAAACTGCTGGATATTCTGGCCGAAGAAAAACAGACCGAACCGCCGCACCGCTACACCGAAGCCGGCCTGGTCAAAGAACTGGAAAAACGCGGCATCGGCCGTCCTTCCACTTATGCCTCTATTATTGACACCGTTATTAAGCGCGGTTACGTCACCAAAGAACAAAAATCACTCAAAGTAACAGAGATCGGCGAGTTGGTGGATGACTTTTTGGAAAAAAACTTCGGCGACTACATCTCTGACACCTTTACCGCGGAAATGGAAAACCAACTGGATGAAATCGCCCGAGGCCAAGACACTTATATCAAAACCCTGAAAGATTTTTACAGTCCCTTTACTGAAACGGTCAAAAGCAAAAAATCCATCCCTAAAATCACTGATTTAGGCGATGCGCCGGCTGATATCAAATGCCCGGAGTGCGGAGCAAAAATGAAAATAAAACTGGGACGCGGCGGCAAATTCTACTCTTGCGAACGCTTCCCCGATTGTCAAGGCGCTTTGACCATGGAGGGCAAGGTCTTGGAACCGCCCAAAGACACAGGTGAAATCTGTCCTAAATGCGGCAAGGGCAAACTGATTGAACGCGAAGGCAAATACGGCAAATTCATTGCCTGCTCCAATTATCCCAAATGCAAATTCATCAAAAAAGACGAGGTGGCCGAGGCGGAACGCATGAAGGCCGCCGATACCGGCGTGCAATGCCCGGAATGCAAAAAGGGCACGATGATAGAAAAACGCGGTCGCTTCGGCGTCTTCTACGGTTGCAGTAATTATCCGGAATGCAAAAATATCGTCAAAGCCAAACCCACGGGCAAGCTCTGCCCGCAATGCGGCAAGCTGATGATGGAAGGAACCAAAACTATTCCGGAAAGATGTTCAGACAAAAACTGCCCTAACCATAATCCGCAAAAACTCAAAAAATAATATTTGCTACGTAGCATGTTACGTAACATGCAGATAACAAAATCCCGCCGGCCGGCGGGATTTTTTGAAATTAAAAAAGACGCAAAGATCGACCGAAGCCGCTCTTTGCGCCTTAATAATGAGCGTCGTTCCTGCGAAATCAGGGACCAAAATCCAAAAATCAGATCAATGACCGAGCTCGACATTACCCGATGAGCAGAAGCCCGCTGGAAAAATCGCAAAACGTGTAAGCCAAGTCGTCGATGCGACCGAGGACGAGACAGTCATCGCGGGCCTCGAAGTAGAGCGAATACGCTGGCGACTGTAAAGTATTGGACGCGCAATCATTGCCAGGGACACGATGGTCGCGAGCCATTACATCAGGATAGCCGATAATGGCGTGGCCGTGAATGATGACGTCCGGCAGGACGAACCTCAGGCCTTGCGGTAGCGTCTCCATCTGCCTGCGAGCATCGAGGATGGACCACGACCGCAAAGCATCCGGGAAATACGCCGCCACGACCGGACCGGCGTCCATGGCTTCGAGGAACAATCTGAAGTTGATCTCGGGCACATAGTTGACCTGATGTTTGACCTGTCTAGCTATATTGAACGGCCGTCCTGCGAATTGGCCTTCATAGGCAGACCTGACGCCAGCGAGCACTGTGTTTTCCAGATACGTACCCAAGTCAATCTTGATCGCGCCAGCAGCAAAAACGAGTGGCAAGCACGGACCGTTGAGAATATTACACACGTCCTCACGGCCGCTGACGGTTTCGATGATCGCCATGAAGCGAAAGTAGAAATCATTGAGTTGGGGCAGTTCGGAACCCGCTGGCAAATGCCTCTTGAACTGACTCAGGGCCTGGGCGAAACGCGACTTGCCGAAAAACTGCGGTACAACAAATCGGAAATCCCAATTGGGCGTGTTGGCCTGATTATTGAGGTCATTATAAGGAATACGGACTCCGTTTTCGTCAAACAAACTGGGTTGCTTGGTCATGATCGTTCTCCTATTTACCTCGCCAATTTCTTGACGTAGGCCCGGTGTTAGTTTGGGGCCATTCCCCCTTCTTTTTTGGATTGTTTTATAGGTACTGCCACCACTAAGCCGACTGGGCCAAGCGGATTGCTTCCAATTTATGGAATATATAATTGTAGCATATCTATTACAATTTGTCAATAGTTATAACAAAAAAGTCTAATTTTAGATATTTATTTATAAAAAATAAACAAAAAATATAACACTTAATAGACAGCCGACTGTTTATTGCTTATAATAAGCTTACACCAATATGGCTATCCTTAATCCGCAAAAAGAGTTTGATAAACTGCTCAAAACCGTTCAGGAAAAACAGATCGGCGGTGATTTGGATATGTTAAAGCTAGCTTATGACTTCGCTTCCGAAGCTCATAAAGGGCAAATGCGCGCCTCCGGCAACCCCTACATCGTTCATCCGCTGGCGACCGCCCAAAAATTAGCGGAGATGAATTTGGACTTGACGACGATTATTGCCGGCCTGCTCCATGACATTCCCGAAGATACTGATGTAACACTACAAGAAATAGAAAAAAATTTCGGTCCGGAAGTATCTCAATTAGTTGAGGGTATCACTAAGCTGGGCAAACTCAAATACCGCGGTATGGAACGCTACGCCGAGAATCTGCGCAAGATGTTCGTAGCCATGTCAGATGACATCAGGGTTATCCTAATAAAATTCGCCGATCGCTTGCATAACCTGAAAACTTTGGACGCTCTGCCCGCGGACAAACGCTTCCGCATCGCCAAAGAGACCCTGGAGATCTATGCACCCATCGCTGATCGTCTGGCTATCGGGCAAATCAAAGGCGAGCTGGAAGATCTATCCTTCCCCTATGTTTATCCTGAAGATTACAAATGGATTACTGCGATTATTCCGCACGAATATAAAATCAAAGAAAAATACTTGCAAGAAGTCAAAGACAAAGTTAAGAAAAAATTAGCGGAAGAAGGAATCACGATTGATGAAATTTCCATCCAAGGCCGCACCAAGCATCTTTACTCGCTATACAAAAAACTTTTGCGACCGCATATCAACCGCGATTTGTCCAAAATATACGATCTAATCGCCTTGCGCCTGATTGTGCCGACCCTTACCGATTGTTACAGCGCCTTGGGAGTCCTGCACAGCGTTTACCGGCCCATGCCCGGACGCATTAAGGATTATATCGCTAATCCCAAACCTAACGGCTACCAATCACTGCACACCACTGTCTTCACTGATGATGGGGAAATCGTGGAATTCCAAATCCGCACCAGAAAAATGCACGAACAAGCCGAATACGGAATTGCCGCCCATTGGAGTTACAAAGAAGACGGGGGCAAAACCGGCAACACTAACTTAAAATGGCTGAGCGAACTGGTGAAGTGGCAGAAAAAAGTCAAAGACAACGATCAATTCCTGCAAACCGTCAAGTTGGACGTCTTTCAAAACCGCATTTTCGTTTTCACGCCTCACGGCGATGTCATTGACTTGCCGGAAGGCGCTACACCGGTTGATTTTGCCTATCATGTCCATAGCTCTCTGGGCGATAAGTGCGTCGGCGCCAAGGTTAACGATCAGTTGGTCAGTTTGGGCTATCAGCTTAAATCCGGCGATATCGTAGAAATCATTACGGACAAAAACCGCAAAACTCCCAACGCCGACTGGATGGAAACAGTCAAGACTTCCATGGCCAAAAGTAAAATCAGAGCGGCTATCAATAAGCTAAAAAAATAAAAGACCGCGGAAGCGGCCTTTTATAATTTTTATAATATTTAAAGTTAAGAGATTTTGTTGACTATGCTGCGCAGTTCTTCATTGGAAAAAAACTTAATGGTAATCTGTCCCACCCCGCCATGGCGCCTGATCTCTATCTTGGTGCCCAAGGCCGAAGCTAAATCTTCCTCCATTTGTTTTGTTTCCGGATCAAATGATACTTTGCGCAAATTCCTCTTGACGACAATGACTTTGGCCGCCTTTTCGGCTTCGCGCACGCTCATCTTGTTCTCCAGTATTCGCTGTAAGCCGTCAAACTGCTCATCCTGAGGCAGTCCGGCCAAGGTACGCGCATGCCCTTCAGACAACCGGCCGTCAACAATCGCCTCTTTGACTTCCGGTATCAAATTCAGTAAACGCAAACTGTTAGCTACGGAGGAAGTGCTTTTGCCGACTTTTTTGGCCAACTCCGCTCGACTAAGATTGAATTCATCCTCTAATTTCTTATAAGCCATGGCCACCTCCAGCGAATTCAAATCCTCGCGCTGCAGATTCTCAATCAAAGCCAACTCCATTTTTTTCTGTTCGCTTACCTCGCGGATAATCGCCGGAACTGTCCTAAGGCCGGCCAGCTTGCCGGCCTTAAGGCGGCGTTCGCCGGCAATCAACTCATAGTCTTCGCCGCGCTTAGTAACGATTAACGGCTGAATTATGCCATGTTCCCTAATAGACTCTGCTAATCCTTCCAACGCTTCCGCGTCAAAACTCTGCCGCGGTTGATGCGGATTAGGCAATATCTTCTCAACCGGCAGTTGATTGATTCTTTCGTGGCTTTCAATCACTTCTTTAATTGTCGGATCGATCAAGCCGATGTTGCTGTCGGATTTTTTGCCGGCAGGTATAAGTGAACCCAGGCCGCGGCCCAAGCCAGAAGGACGGGTGGACATAAAATTTAAATTTATATTCTATCTATATCATTCCCGCGTAGGCGGGCAAATCGTAATTATTTTTCAGTCAAATACACAAACTCGCGAGCTAAGCGTTCGTAAGCCTTAGCCCCCTTAGATTTAGGGTCGTACCCCAAAATAGTCTTGCCATGACTGGGTGCTTCTGATAAACGCACACTGCGAGGGATTACTGTGCGGAATATTTGATTGGGAAAATAATTATACAACTCACTTAAAACATCATTAGCCAGCTTGAAACGACTGTCATACATCGTCAGAACCACACCCAAGATATCCAATTCCGGCTTAAGATTTTCGCGGATTAAACCGATGGTATCAACTAACTGGCCCAAGCCCTCCAAGGCAAAATATTCGGCTTGCACTGGAATCATCAATTTATCGGCCGCAGTTAGGCCGTTTAAAGTCAAAAGCCCCAATGATGGCGGACAGTCAATGATAATATAATCATAGTTTTTCTTGACTTCCAATAAATTATCATAAAGCCGGAATTCACGGCGGTCAAGATTGACAAATTCCACGTTGGCGCCGGCCAAAGAAGTAGTGGAGGGGGCCAGATGATAATTTTCATGGCCGGTTTCTACGGCTACATCAGAAAAAGAGTAGGGACCGGTTAAAACCTCATACACGCCACGGTCTAAATTCTTGGCTACGCCCAAATGCGAAGTAGCGTTGGACTGAGGATCAAGATCAACCAAAAGCACGCGTTTACCCAGGCGGCTTAAAAACGCGGCTAAATTAACGGAGGTGGTGGTCTTGCCGACTCCGCCTTTTTGATTAACAACGGAAATTACTTGTCCCATAACGGATTAATTATAACACAAAATTACTGAGCGGGCAAAATAAAAAAAATAAAAGCCAGCGTAATGCTGACATTTCATTCCAGTAGCAGGGGGCGGATTTGAACCGCCGACCAAAGGCTTATGAGTCCTCTGCTCTACCACTGAGCTACCCTGCCCTAACCAATCACTGATTAATAATTACTAATTACGAATATAATTATTTTAATTCGTAATTTGAAATCCGTAATTTGTAATTGACATTTGTTGCGGGGGGCGGATTCGAACCGCCGACCTCTTGGTTATGAGCCAAGCGAGCTGCCGGACTGCTCTACCCCGCGATAATATTTTATTTTCCATCTCTCCCTAAATAGATGAGATTGATGTGCCCGAGGAGAGACTCGAACTCTCACATATTGCTATACACGATTTTGAGTCGTGCGCGTCTACCAGTTCCGCCACTCGGGCAATTTAGACTTTATTTATTTTATACTATTTTTTGAAAATTGTCAAATATTTCAAGGTTTGATATAATTAAGTCATTGCAAATCTGCTTATTCCAAGTATATTGTCAACTAAACAGGCAAACCAAAACCATATGTTTATAACCGTACACGCGGCCGCTTCAGCTGTTATTGGCAAGGAAATCGCCAACCCCTTTATTGCTTTTGTCATCAGCTTCGTCCTGCATTTTATCTTTGACATCATCCCACATGGCGACAAAGATTATTGTACCCGGTTTTTCGGCTTGCAATTCAAGCGCGCCAGCGAGGAAGCAAAATTCAAATCCATGGCCTTATACAGTTTGATTGATACTGTAATCCTGGTTTTTTTCTTACTCTATTTGTTTAAAAACTTCACTTGGGCCAAGGATGACAGTGTTATCTGGGCGATTATCGGCGGCATTATTCCCGACTTCATTGTGGCACTCTATATGCTGACCAAGTCCCGCTGGCTTAAAGGCTTCTTCGTTTTCCACCATGAAAACCATAGTTTGATCAAACGAGATTTTTCTCTTTACGCCGGCATGATTTTCCAAGCCGTAATCCTTCTTGGCTTAATCTCATCTCTTTACCTGCTGTAACCCCTCCAATAATTCCTTTGTCTGTTGCGCGCATTTATCCCAAGTAAACTCTCGGGATTTTTGTTTTCCTTTTTCTGCCAACTGCTGTCGAAAATTTTCGACAGTAATTACTTTTTTAATCGCTAAACATATCTCTTCTTCTTTTAAGGGGTTCACATAGAGCACCGCTTCTCCGCCAATCTCCGGCAAAGAACCGGCGTCGGAAGTTATAACCGGCAAGCCACAAGCCATCGCCTCTGCCACCGGCAAGCCGAATCCCTCATACAAACTCGGAAAAACAAACACCTCAGCGTGGCTTAATAATTCATGTTTTCTTTCTGGCGTAACATAGCCCAGATACTTTATCGCTTCTTCCTGCAATTCAGCGTTAGCTTGTCTTAATCCTCTGAATATCTCTTCATTCTTCCAGCCGTTTTTACCGGCCAGAATTAATTTTAAGTCACGCGCCACCGGCTCTTCCTGCTTAAGTTTTTTAAACGCCCCGATCAATCGCGTCAGGTTTTTCCGCGGTTCAATAGTACCCAGATACAAAATATATTTCTCTTTGCCTTTTTGATAAGTCGCTTCTCTGTCGGCCACGCCCTCATAGATCACCTCAATCTTTTCTGGCGCAATGCCAAATAGCTTAATAATATCTCGTTTAGTACTGTTAGAAACGGCGATAATCTTATCTGCTTGTTTTAAGGATTGCGGTACCAAATAACGCCGATCAAAATTGATCAACCGATCCAGAAATAACTCCGGATAAAGATAAACTGCCAAATCATGAATTGTTACCACGGCTTGGCCGCGATAGCCCAAGGGAATAATATTGGCGGGAAACAGGCAGACATCAAGCTTTTGCCGGTTGATTAACTTACCAACTATCAACTGGGAATAAAAAAACGGCAAATAACGACGATAACGCGACAACGGAAAACGCTTTATTTCATAATCGCCTGCCACTATTTCCGGAGGCAGTTTTTCATCTTCATTCAAAAACAAGACATAATGATTATGCTTGTCCTGAATCAATAGATTTTTAACCAACTGCCTGCCGTACTCGCCGATTCCCGCCGAGGCAACCAGAGTCCGGCAATCAATCCCGATTCTCATATTATTTGATTAAGCGTCGCAGTTTATCGGCATTTAAGCCCGGCCCGATCAAAGCTAGATTGACGCGTTTAAAATCAAAAATATCCTTGGCCACCCGTTGCACTTCTTTGGCCGATACTGCAAAAATCTTTTTTAATTTCTGCTCCGGCGTCATTAACGGCTTATTCATTAATTCCTGATTGACATAAAACTGCGCAATAGACATGGAATCCTCCAAATCCAAAGCGGTCTTTCCGGCAACGAATTCTTTGGCTCGATTCAATTCCTCAGCAGTCACGCCGCCAGCCAGGATACTTTTAATTTCTAAAATAATCGCCTCTAAAGCCAACTCCAACCGCGCCTTGTCCAAGCCTGCCTGAATCACTAATAACCCGGTATCCTCATACAGATTCGGCCAGGAACGGATAAAGTAAGCTAGGCCCTTTTGTTCCCGTATGTTAATGAATAAACGCGAACTCATATTGCCACCGAGAATAATCGCTAGAAGATTCAAGGCGGGAACGCGTTTATCATGAGTGGACCAAGCAGGAAAACCCAAAGCCAACTGTACTTGTTCTGTCGCCTTATCCTTGATTTTTATCCTCGGCTTTTGTTGTTTAATTATTGATCGTTTAATGGCTGACTTTTTTCCGCCGGGCAAAGAGAATTTAGCCGAGATTTCCTTGATCTGCTTATCGCTGAATTTTCCAGCCAAACCGATAACGACATTGGCGCCGTTATAATAATTACGTTTGTAGGCCAAAAGTTTTTTTCTGTCCAGTCCCCTGACTGTTTTCTTACTGCCGGCAATCAGATGACCCAGCTGCCCGCCGTCAAAGACTAATTCCTCCAACATCTCCTCCACATGCATCAAGGGATTATCCTCATACATATTGATCTCTTCCACAATCACACCCTTCTCTTTTTCCAACTCAACGGCATCAAATTTAGAATTAATAACCATGTCCGACAGCATATCAATAGCCAGTGGCAAGTGCCGAGCATCGGATTTGATATAATAACCGGTCATATCCTTGCCGGTAAAAGCGTTGTATTCCGCACCAATGCCGTCCAGCTCCTTGGACAAATCCAAGGTCGTCGGACGCCGATCCGTCCCCTTAAACATCATATGTTCAATAAAATGAGAAACACCTCTAAGCTGTGGCGTTTCCTGGCGGCTACCCACCTTAAACAGCACCAGCAAGCTGGCAGTCTGAGTATCATGAAGCGGCGCCGTAATCAATCTGATGCCGTTTTTCAGGGTTTGCTTTTTATACATAAACTTATTTTTGCTAAATTTACAAAGTATTTTAATATTTTCGCTATTTTCCTATTGACAAATAATATGGATATGCTATAATTACGATAGAATCACGACGAGAGAGGTTCTCTAAGGGTTTCGTCCCGACGAGAGCCTTTTTCATTTGTGTTTATTTTTATACTCCAACTTACCCTTCAAAGCATTTAAAAAAATCAAAATATTATTTGCCGAGGAACTTAAGCGATCCAAAAGACAAGAATAATTATTTTGATTCGGAATTAACACTCTCTTGAGTTTTGAGTTATTAATTAGATATTCTACCAAACAATAAAAATCACCATCACCGGAAACAATAATGGCCTTATCATAATTAGAATATTCAATCATGGCGTGCAATACCAATTCGGCATCTACGTTACCCTTAACTGTGCCATCAGCTAATTCCAGTGTCGGTTTAAATACGCAAATATAGCCATACTCCTGTAATTTTGTATACATCGCTTGATTACCGGGTTTAAAGCCGATGAATAGGAAGGCCTTTTCAATGCCATATTTATCTTTAAGATAAATCCTGAATCTTCTATAATCAAGCTGCCAGCCGGAATAAATCTTCCGGTCTTTTTTATAAATGTCTTTTGACAAGCTTTGATATAAATTATTGCTGTCAATAAAAGCGTAGTTTTTTCCTTGTGGCATATTATTTTATATAGATAATCTTAGCAAGTATAAGCCAAATTAGCAATTTTTCGTTGTAATTTATAGCTCTGGCCGTGACTCAATAAACCCAAATATGAATTCATGGTTTCCGGGTTATGATTTTTCCTCACTCGCCTGAACATCCTTCTTTTACTCGCCGTCCGAAACACCCGATGATCAAAAAAATTCACCCAACCCAGAAAGTCTAAGCCGGGACTTAAAGTTTTGATAAATAGCTTATCGGGATGAAGCGTCAGTTTCATTTTATCTCTCAAATAAGCATCAACCGATGGAATTATTTTTTCCAAATAATTTTTATCATCAGCCATAATCACGAAGTCATCGGCATAGCGGATATAATATTTTACTTTCAGTTTATGCTTAACAAATTGATCAAATCTGTTCATATAAATATTAACCAATAACTGCGAAGTTAAATTCCCCAACGGCAAACCTCCGTTAAAACTGTCAATCGCCTCGTCTAATAAACCCAAAATCTTTTTATCCGGAATATACTCGGCCAGGATATTTTCCAATATCCCATGATCGATATTGGCAAAAAATTTCCTGATGTCACCCTTTAAAATCCAACAAGTGTGGGTGTTATTCTGGCTGGCTTTGTAAGCAAATTTCTTGAATCTGGCCAAGGCCTTATGCGTGCCCTTGCCCAGCCGGCAGGAATAAGAATCGACGATGAAAGTCCGGTCAAAAAACGGATACAAAATCCGATAAATCGCATGATGAACCAACCTATCACTGACCGACGCCTTATGGATTTGCCGCGACTTGGGATCGCAGATCTTAAAGGCCTGGTAGCCGCCATGGCGATAAGCGCCGGTTGCCAAATCCCGATGCAATGCGATAAGATTATCCATAAGGCGCAATTGGAATTCCTGCACGTCTTTTCTATTCCTTTTGCCCCTGACAAACTCCTGCCAAGCCAACAATAAATTATCAAGACAGATAATCTCTTCAAAAGTATGGCTCAACTTGATTTTCCCGTTCATAATGATTCCTTTAATTTACCCCCCCCCCAACGGAAAATTTATCCCGTTGATTCAAAAAACCAAAACGCTATACATAGTATGGCATGGTTACTACCAATCTCTACCCAAAACCCATAAATACTCATTGGGTCAAAAAATCGACATCTTCTTTATTGAGGCGATTGAAGCTATGGCTACCGCCAGTTTCCTGCCACCACAAGCCAAACCGCCTCATATCTGCCTAGCAATTCAAAAAATTGATTTGATAAAAATCATGCTAATGATTCTATGGGAGATAAAGGCGATTGATAATAATAAGTATTTAAATCTATCGCAACCACTAGACGAAATCGGCCGGATGCTAGGCGGCTAGTACAACAAACTGACAAAACAAAACTCCCCGGATAAACTCAGGGAGAAAAATAAAGAGAGTTGCGGAGCGCAGCCGGATTATCGACGTTGAAGTCGTTATCAAGCCAGTTGTAGTTCCAGTTCCATCTGTCGCCATTCCAGTACAGGTAACGCACATACAGGTTGTCGTCCGAGTTGCGATTTTCGCAAAATTCCGCCTAAACCACCATCCGTTGATCCGCCGACTGGCGGAATCTCCAGATTGAATCTTATGCGTGAGCTAAACTCACATAGAACATTGCGCCAAGTATCTTTACTTTAATTAGGCATTAATATATTACGCTACTACTGACATTGATCAGTAATATTCTGAATAATACTAACACCGGCTGAGGTAGCGGATAGCCGTAACCAACCGCGGATTTACCTGTGGCTATTTACATAATAGCAGAATAATTTGAAAAAATAAATCCTGCACAAGTCAGATGACCGATGCAGGATATTTTGTACAAAATTTAGGGCTAAGGACTAAAGTTTAAAATTTCAAGAACTGAAAATCAAAATTCTAAGTCCAAAGGACTACTTGCGGAGCGCAGCCGGATCACCGACGCCGAAGCCGCCATCAAGCCAGCCGTAGCCCCAGTCCCATCCGCCGCCACCCCAGCACAGGTAACGCACAAACAGGCGGTCGTCCGAGTCGCGATAAATAGTCCCCCAAAAGAAAATACATTTGCCTTTCCATTCTTCCGGAATCAACTCGAGATGTGCGAGTAAATAGTCAAGAACATTAGCGTTCAAGACCAGCTTGCCGGCCAACAACTTACGCAAAGCGTGACCTTTGACGATGTTATTCTTCTGGTCATTGGCCAGATAAAGCTCAATCAATGCCGGATTCCACTCCAGTTGACCGCCCTTCTGGTGTTCTTCAACTTTCCAGCCGGACGGAACGAAAGGATGAACGTCGCAGTCAATAATGTACTTGGTCACGATGATTTCCGCCAAGCCATGCAGCACTTTCTTGAATTCCGCCAAACTCTTAAACTGCTGGAGCTTCGTCATCTCCTCCGGCGTATAACCAGCAGCTTCAAAAGCATCCATTACCTTGTTGGCTTGGCCTACCGAGTAAAGCGTGGACATAGTCCATCTCCTTTTTGCGGACACGTTCACTTTGGAACCCGTCCAGTTTGAGGTGCGAATTGGCCTTGCATACAGAGCAATTCCAATATATTAAGTATAGCACGTATTATATATTTTGTCAATAGATTTATCCACTCTACCAACTAACTAATTATTTTTATCTAAATTTAAACAAAAAATCACCACTATCTATTGGGATAATGGAAGCAATTGCCACGGCCAGTTTCCTGGACAAACTGAGTAAGTCGCCGTATGTGGAAACAGCGATCAGAAAAACTGATATTTTAAAAATATTATTATTACTTTTGTGGGAGACAAAATCATTAGATAATAATAAATATTTGGCCTTATCAATTAAGATTGATGAGGTGGGCAAAATGCTTGGCGGCTGGAAAGGACAATTACTAAGTAAAAACTCCCCCGACAATAAAGCGGGAGAGAAATGAAGTGAGTTGCGAGAACCGCAGCCGGATTATCGACGTTGAAGTCGTTATCAAGCCAGTTATAGTTCTCATTCCACTGGCTGTCGTTCCAATACAAGTAACGGACGTAGAGGTTGCCATCAGAGTTGCGGTTGTATGTGGCGCGCCGCCGATATCACTGCCCGTCGAATACTCTCTGGGCTGGATCTTATTTGTGATCTTAAATCACTTAGCGCTCCGCACCAAGTATCTTCATTTTTGAAGTTTCTACAGGCGCCACACTGCCTGAAGCCTTGACCGCAGGCATTCTCGGCGACTGGACACTGGATTCGGTGGCAAGCAGCCATAACCGCTTGCTGATATTCACCTAATACCTTTTTTATTTTAGCATAAAAAATAATCCCGAACCATTGCTGATTCGGGAATATGTTCAAAAAAATTGCATTAAGGTCAAATTTCCCAAGGATCCATATAGATCCAGGAAATCAAGACCTAAGCGCTGATACTTGCGAGAACCGCAGCGGGGCTGCCGCCGACGAAGCCGCTATCAAGCCAGCTATAGCACCCACGCCACTGGCTGCCGCTCCAAAACAAGCAACGGACGTAGAGGCGGCCATCAGAGCGGCGGAAAATTGTGCCCCAGAAAAAGATAAAGATAATATTTCCTTTTTCATTTTTTTCCTTCCACTCTTCGGGGATGTACTCCTGATTGGCCCTAAGAAAGTCCAGAACGCTTGCCGACAACACCGGCCGGCCGTCAAGTTCTTTACGTAGTTCATGGCCGACAATAAATCGACCGTTAACCTGGAGCGTTGAGCGATACAAAACGACTTTCTGTCCGTCAATGTATAAACCGTCAAATCTCTTTTCAATTGAAATCTTGCCCTGGCGGGCATGTTTCTCAACTGTTGCGTCAGTAAATGGCGGTCGCGGATCATTGTCCGTATCAATTACCGCCCGAAGGATCGGCGTTGTCTGGCGCAGAAATTCCTCGCCGATTTCCTTGAGTTTCTCAACAAAAAAACTCTTGCCCGGACCAGTCGCCCAATCAATCACTTCGGCGCCGACCTTGATTTTCTTCAGAGTTGCGGCTATCAGCGAGAATAGATTGGCGAGCGCCGCCACAAACTGCCCGACTTCCTTCCAATTCAAACTCTTTTTCGTCGACATCTTTCACGTCCTTTCTATCTCCCCCATTACTGGCTCCTGGCCAACTCCGGATTGATATATTGAACTTCATGCAACAATTGGCTCTGCCGGAATGACAGCTTGCCAATATACTATTTTGTATCATACATCAATAATTTTGTCAAGGGGTTTATCCACTCCACTGAACTTTTTATCCGTGATTCAATGATTAATAGCCTATAATTACCAAAAAACAATAAAAAAGCCATCCGTCAACGGGTGGCTAAAGAACCTTATTTACTCTGCAGACATGGTAACGCCGAAAGCCATTTATCAAATTTCCTATAAATCCGCCCCAAAAACCTGTTCCATTTTTTCTCACCATAAAAATCTATGTACCTTTGCCTAAATTCAAGAAAAGACACTCTGGGAGCTAACCGTGGAACTCCAATCATCGCCTTGATCCTATTGGGATATTCTTTGATAAATCTCCTGGGGAATCGTTGGTGAATAAAAGCAATCGTATACGGGTCATCATCATGATTGCCCAATAACGGAACCACGAGCCTTTCATAAAGATCTTGACCATGCAACCCAATAAATTCAGACTTACTCATTACGTCCATGACGCCCTCCTTTGTTTTTATTGTTTCTTAGAAAGCATAGACGACTTTAGAAAAAATGTCAATAATTTTGTTACTATTCAAATTTAAACAAAAAATCACCGCTATCTTTTGGGATAATGATGATTTTTAGTCAATCTCTGATTTTATAATTATTTTAATCTCTTTTTCACCCATTCCTTCAATTCTTCCGTCTTAACCTTATCCTGCTTCATAGTGTCGCGATTGCGGACAGTCACCTCGCCTTTTTCCAAGGTGTCAAAATCAACGGTAACGCAAAACGGCGTACCCACCTCATCTTGCCGGCGATAGCGTTTGCCCACATTGCCGTTATCATCAAATTCACATTTAAATTCACTGCGCAGATCGTCAAATATCTCCCGCGCCTTAGCCACTAGTTCCGGCTTGTTTTTCAGTAACGGGAAAACCGCGACCTTAACCGGGGCGATTTTGACTGGGAACTTCAATACCACTCGGGAATCGCCTTCGTCCAAGTCCTCTTCAGTATAAGCGGCTGACAAAGCCACCAGCACCGAACGATCCAAACCAAAAGTTGGCTCTAGGACATGAGGCAGATATTTTTTGCCGGCTTGCTGATCAAAATAACTCAAGTCCGTGCCGGAAAATTTCTGATGCTGACTCAAATCAAAATCCCCGCGATGCGCCAAGCCGAACAATTCGGCAAAACCAAAGGGAAAATTATACTCAATATCCACAGTCTTACGGGAATAATGCGACAATTTTTCTTTCGGATGCTCATAATGCTTCAAGTCTTCTTTTTTAGCTCCCAATTCCAGGGCAAATTCTTCTTGCGCCTTCAGCCAATCCTTAAACAACGATTTCCACTCGGCATCCGGTGAAATAAAATATTCTATCTCCATTTGCTCGAATTCACGCACGCGAAAAATAAAATTACGCGCCACGATCTCATTGCGAAACGCCTTGCCGATCTGCCCGATGCCAAACGGCACCTTCACCCGACAAGAATCAACCACATTCTTAAAATCGGAAAAGATCGCGCCGGCCGTTTCCGGTCGCAAGTAAACCGGCTCATCAATGCCATTCATTTCCGTCTTAAACATCATATTGAAAAACCGGGCCTCAGTCCAATTCTTCTTGCCACAATTAGGGCAACTAATCTTTTCTTGAATAACTTTACTCATTTCATCCAATTTTCCCTCTAAGTCTTCCCCCAAGACCTCACTGATCAAATTATCAGCCCGATAACGCATTTTGCAATTCTTACAGTCAACCATCGCATCATTAAAACCGCTCAAATGACCGGAAGCCTCCCATAACTTAGGATGCAACATGATTGGGCCGTCAATTCCCACCATATCCTCACGCTCGGTAACGAACATCTTCCACCATAAGGCCTTAATGTTATTCTTGAGTTCTACGCCATACGGGCCATAGGAGTAAGCATTGGCAAAGCCACCATAAATCTCACAGGCCGGAAAAACAAAGCCTTTCCGCTTGCATAAAGCCACAATTTTCTCCATCTTGTCATTCTGTTGCTGTTTATTAGCCATAAAAATAAAGTTATTTAACAAGGTAAATCTTAACTAAAATCGCCGGTTTAGTCAAAAACCGGCTTGATCCGTTCCTCCGGCCACTCGACCTCGCCGTTTTATGAGGTTGTATTTAATTAACCGTTCTATTTTGTCTGTTATAACCTCATCATTAATTTTAACCAAAACTTTTTGATTTACTAACTCCACCGGCGCTCGGTAAACCGCTTGAGCGGCCGGAATAAAAGTATAATTCAAAAAATATTTAGAACAATAAACCAACAAATAAGAATTACGCGGTATAAAACTGACAACTAATCCGGCTACGACTAACGCCGTTACGGCCACCAAAGCCGCTTCGCCCGCCAAATGACGCCAAAAAAAACTTTTCTTCCCCGACGATTTAACGCGCTTAGTTTGCACCCAGACCGAAGGACGCGATTGCAGATGGCGTTCCAATTCTTTATCCAGATGCTGATGGAAGCCGGACAAAAATTCAGCCAAACGCTTGGGCTCAGTGTACCATTCTAAACCGACTTTAAAAGCTTTGAGCCTACCCTTAACCGCCAAGCCAACCAAGTATTCCTGGCGCACATTAAACTTTTTGGCAGCATCAGACAAGGCAACCAATTCGGCTTGCAATAAATCCGCCAGTTGTTGTTTTAACTCTTGAGTCATAGCCATATTATAGCACAAATAGACGGCCGGCGGCAAAACAAAAAGACCACCCCGTAAGGGGCGGCCTCGTTATAAAACATTATTTGGTTGCTGTTTTTTGATCGCTGATATATTTGCTGATGGCCTGTACCACGCGAGAATCCTTCTTCAACTTTTCCGTCAAAAGAATCATATCGCGATTAATGACCATGCGATCAGACGGCCCATGGATTTCATTGCCTAATTTGATCAAAGTCAGCTCTTGCTGGGATTGATCGCCGGTAGCGGTAGCGCTCTGTTGGGTTTGCTGCAAAGGCTTAGTAACGACTTGCAAGTAATAGATGTCAGTCAAAGTCAGAGTCTTTCTGCCGACAGCAGTAACTTTACCGAAGTAAACTTGGCCATTGCCTAAGAAAACCGCCTGCCAATCGGCTGATGTAACATGAGCAATAGGATCACCGCCTAAAAGCGAACCGCCCCAGCGCATAACTGCGCCGACGGCCAGAATCGCGATAATCAATACGATAATAATACTGATGATTGATTTCCAAACGCCTCTTTTTCTGCGTCCGGCCATCGGCATTTCTGAAGGCAGACCCGCCTCAGGCATATCATCATCCATAGAACGAAATTTTGCGTAAGCCATGTTATTTTCTCCTCAATGCGGCAAAATAGAAGCCGCGTTAATTTTTAATATTTAGTTTATTGATTGCAATTAGTATAAAATAAAATTTATAATTTCGCCAAATTATTTTGATTTCCGATGCTCCAAATAATCACCTAGGCCCACGCCGATCGCCGTGGCTACCGGTACGGATAGTATAATACCCATCAATCCGCTTAATTTAAAACCGATCATCATGACAATAATGGTAATAACCGGATTAAGACCGATCGCCTTGCGCATGACTTGCGGAGTAATAAAATAATTTTCCGATTGCTGGACAACGATGAACAAAATCAAAACCGCTAGGCCCAACCAAGGCGACTGAGTAGAAGCGATAAATACTGCCGGAATGCCAGCCATAAAAGGCCCGAGATAGGGAATGATTTCGGTTATGCCGGCGATTAATGCCAAGACCCAGGCATACTTAACCCCTAAAACCAGCAAGCCAACCAAAGACATGATAAAAATAATCAAACACAGCAAAAGCTGGCCGCGCAACCATAAGCCGATCTTCTCTTGCATACGATCAATCAGATGGTCAAAGTAATCACGATGATTGGCAGGCAAAAAATTCCGAGCCACTATTTTCATCTGCCGATCATAAACCGCCAAATAAAAAGTCATGACCAATATTACCAATAGAGAGAACACGCCACCAATAAAAGAAACCAAGCCACCGACTAAATTTGTTGCCAGCGAAGTCAAGCCGGCTTGCATGGCTGACAAAGCATCTTCAATATTCTGTTTCAAGCCGTGGCTTTGGGAAAACGCCGCCACATGATTCCAACCGGAGGAAACATTCTGCCAATAAACCGGAAAATCCTCAGACAAGTTTTTGATTTCCGAACTAATAGGATTAATCAAGAGGAAAAAAGCCATAAACACCGCCCATAATCCGATCAAATAAATTATCAAAATCCCCAAAGAGCGCGGGACCTTGTTTTTGGCAAACCAATCCACCCAAGGTTTAATAGCCGAGGCCAAAATCAAAGAAACAAAGACCATTAACAAAATATCGCGGATATAAAACAACAAAAGCAATGCCAAACAGACGACGGCTATCTTCAATAGTGTAGATAAGTTAAAATCAATAGTAAATTTTTTGTTGCTGACTTGCATGGGTGGGTTGTAATATCCCTTAGATATATTATACTATAAAAGTACTGGGAGTGCAAAACTAATTATTTTAATTATGTCGGTGATCACCAAAAACAAAGAAGGCTTGTTCGGTTATGAGATTATTGACACCTGGCGAGCCGGCATTGTTCTGTCCGGTCCGGAAGTTAAGGCGGTTAAGTTGGGACAAATCAGCCTGAAAGGAAGTTTTGTTCAAATTGACAATAAAAACGAAGCTTGGATAGTTAATTGCCATATCAGCCCCTATAAACCGGCTAAAGGCCACCAAAACGGCTATAACCCCGATAAAAGCCGTAAACTCCTCCTAAACAAAAAAGAAATCGCCTCAATTATAGGCAAAAAAGCCCAAAAGGGGTTGACAATTATCCCCATTTCGGTATATACTTATAAAAGACTAATCAAGGTGGAAATCGGACTGGCCCGCAGCCGAACCAAGGTAGACAAGCGAGAGGTCGTCAAAAAACGAGAGCAAGAACGGGAGATAGAAAGAACGTTGAAAAAGTAAACTGGGTCAGAGACCTGCCGGCAGGCAAGTCCGTAAAATCTACGCTTGTAACTTTAGACCTGCTTAATCGGCAAATAAGCTTTCGACCCGCGACTTAATTTTGGGGATGTTTTGCTTTGATAGAGATAATGTTTTCCTATTAGCAAACCGAGCATGGCGGCAAACTCGTTAATCCGTCGCCACAGGCAAAAATGCCAAAAACATCTTAGCTAAAGTCCAATCTGCTTTTAGCAGCCTGGCTTTGGCTCCTGTTCTCGCTTAATATCGAGAACCATCGCCGCGCCCATTCCCGGTAAGCGCTAAGCGGTGTTATATTATCGGGATCGCCACTGACGTCGCCAGAGCGCCCTTGGTCAAACTTTTCTGGATCGCTTAAGGATTTTTTGCCGCTTTTTCAGTCCTTAAGTCAGAATATAAAACGGCTAAGTTTGTATCACTTTAGGGGATAATTTATTTCTAGACAGGGGCTCATTACCCCTCATCTCCACACAAAATTAAAAAGTCATTGAAGTCATAAAGTTAAACATCAACATCATTGCTTTAAATTTTATGGGCTTTAGACTTTAATAGACTAAATTAATACCATGCGTAAATCATTCAGAGGACGCCATCAAAAGCCGGAAGGCCCCAAGGAATTCCGCATCAATGAAAAAATCTTTTCTCCGGAATTGATGATTATTGATGAAAACGGAGCCAATCTCGGGGCCATGAGCCGTGATCAAGCGCTTAGCGAAGCTCGCGAACGGGAGCTTGATTTGGTTGAAGTTTCACCCAAGGCCAATCCGCCCATAGCCAAATTCATGGATTATGGCAGTTTCAAGTATCAGCGCGAAAAACAAGAGCGCAAAGCCAAGGCCAAACAAAAAACCACCGAAACAAAAACAGTCAAAATCTCGCCACGCATCGGCCAGCACGATTTGGAGGTCAGAGCGTCACAAGCCGCCGGATTCTTGGCTGACGGCGACAAAGTCAAAATAGAGCTGCAACTTCGTGGCCGGGAAAACCAACATACTGATTTAGCCAAAGGAAACATCCGCGAACTGGTTGAGGCTATCAAAGTCAGACTGATTGAGAAAAAAGAAGAACAGCCGATCAGGATTGAATCCGACATCACCAAGCAAGGCGGCCGTTTATCCATGACCATCACCTTATAAATAAAAAAATAATAAAAATCTGAATTCCCGAAAAATTCCAGTCCGCTAACGCCCGCTGCAAATTTTAGAGAATAACAAAATAAGGATAAATACTATTTTATAATATGCCTAAAATCAAGAGCAAGCAATCTATTGCTAAAAGATTCAAAATCACCAAAAAGAAGAAGGTTATCAAGCGTTCCACCGGTCAAAACCACTTTAACGCTAGAGAAACCGGCAAGACCAAACGCGCCAAAAGATCAGACGTTTCTTTGCAGGGCAAACAAACAGCGGCCAATATCCGCCGTCTTTTACCGTATAATTAATTAATAACTAACAGTCCATAAAGTCCAAACTTTCAACTTTACAGGCTTTAAAGACTTTCAATTTTATTACCATATGCCTAGAGTAAAACGCGGCGTCATGCATGCCAAAAGACGAAAAAACTTATTAAAAACCACCAAAGGTTTTGAACGAGGCCGCAAAAAGCTAATCAAACTGGCCAAAACCGCCTCCATTAAAGCCGGCGCTAACGCTTTACGCGACAGGCGCGCCAAGAAACGAACAACCCGCACCCTCTGGCAAATCCAGCTTAATGCGGCTGTCCGCGAATACGGCTTGTCCTATTCCAAATTCATCGCCGGCCTCAAAAAAGCCAAAATTGATTTGGATCGCAAAGTGCTGGCTCAACTGGCCCAGAAAGAACCGGCGGTCTTTGCCAAAATTGTGGAAAAAGTTAAATAAAAAAAGTAGGTCGCTCCGATATTGCATCGGGGCGATTTTTTTATAACGCAAATATTATTCTGACAAAAAACCGTGTCAGACAATGCCGACACGGCGTAAAGAACAAAAAAATTCAACAACTCATAAAGAAAGAGTTAAAAATCAAACTTCCGGAAAAGACAGACGCGCAAATCAAAACTCGGTCTGCTGTGTTTGTGATTTTCGACACGGAGGCCGTAAGCATGGAAAAAGCCGACGGAAACGAACCAGTTAAAACTATCAGTCACGCTTGAACAATGTTGCCAATCTTCAGCTAAACGCTCTCCATTGATCATGAAATTAGTCAGAATCGCTTCGCTAAAGATGGCGGGATTGACGCGCTCGTAAAGCGATTCGGGCTTCTGCGATTCCGCTTCCCGTTGGCCCCAATTGTGCCCAACCCATCGACCCTTAAAGTCAATCAGATGGTAGCCACTGGCCGGCTGATGCTTAACCCAATAACCCTCTTTGTCGTGCAACCACCAGGTATAACCACTATGAAAACATGGCTGTTTTTCTTTCTCCCCGCCCTTACCGCGGATTTCGTACTGCTGGCGCAGGGATTTGCCGCTGACAAACACCAGGCGCCAATCAGTCCGGCCGGAGTAATTTTCAGCGGCCGCCTGTTTCAGTGTTGCTTTGGTGTAACGGATAGGTCCGTTAACAATCGGCTGACGCCAAACTCTAGCTGTGGCACGAGCCATGATCACCTTATTGGCACCAAGGATTCTAATCGCCTGTCGTACTGACAGATTAATCTGCACCGTTGCTTCATTTTGTGCTTGTGTTTGTATTGGATTAATCTGCACCGTTACTTCATTCCGCAATATGGCAGCGATCATAGCCGCCTGACCATCTCTTGGCACATCAGCCAAAACACGATTCAATACGGCTTCAAGCTGGCCGAGGTCAATATCGCCATATTTAATCGGTTTCCCGGCCTTGGCAGCTAAAAGCCGCGCCGCAGGCACGCCCAAGTGCTCAAGCAGAGCATAAACTTCATGTAATGTAAAAGTTCTGCAATCTTTCTTTTCATCTTCCATCTCATTCTCCTTTCAGGCGATTGGCCCGATTGATGGAATTTTTCCCCTACCCGAGGATCAGGGTAACTCGACAATCACAATGCCAAGCCAACGAGTCATTATATCAAAAACAATATAATTTGTCAATAGTGTAAAGTAATAACAAAAAATTAGTAATAAAATATCTAATTTTAGACAAAATTAACCATCTTGACTTTACCCAAACAATACGATATAATGATAACACAACTTAACCCTTTCCCATTCCCTTTTCAGGGGCTCTTAAGCGCCAAACGACTTAAGAAAAGGCAAACAACCACGATTCCTACGAGAATTCCAGGCTTGCCTTGGGATTTTTTTAATGTCTCGCTTGTCATTCCGACTAAGCGAGCAAGGCGAACGCGTGGAGGAATCGCTTGTTCTTCTTTGTCATTCCGACTAAGCGAGCAAGGCGAACGCGTGGAGGAATCGCTTGTATTAAATAATTAAGGAATTCCTCGACTCCACTCCCGCTTCGCTTACGTTGCGCTCGGAATAACAATGAGGAAAAACGCTGAATATTAATATAATTAACTCATACTATGAACAATTACGAATTACTCTACATCATCTCCAATCAGTACACTGATGATGAAGCCGCCAAAATCAAAGCTAAAATCGACGGCATGCTTAAGGGCTTTGGCGCCGTTATCGGACTAGAAGAAAACTTAGGCAAAAAAAAATTAGCCTACCCCATCAATCGTATCGCCCACGGTTATTATTTACTCAATGAATTTGAATTGGAAGACGGCAATCAACTCAAACAAATCAACGAGTTCTTACGCTTAGACAAAGAGATCCTGCGCGCGCAAATCGTTATCAAAAAGAAACTGTCTCCCGAAGAAATCGAAAAACAGAAAAAGCGCGAACAAGCCGCTGAGTTGCGCCGAGCCGCCGGAGAAAAAACCGAGGAAAAAGCCAAGCCGGCCGAAGCCAAAAAAGAAAGCAAGAAGGTAGACATTAAGGACTTAGACGAAAAATTGGAGGAGATTTTAAAAACCGACGATTTAGTGTAAACTGTAATAGTCCAAAGCTCATAAAGCCACAAGCCAAAACATCAAAAGGGGCTTCAACTTTATAAATTTTCGGACTTTATAAACCCAATAAATAATTACTCTAAATAAAATCGTATGAACCTAAACAAAGCCATTATCATTGGCAATCTCACCGCCAATCCCGAGGTCAAAAAAACCGCTTCAGGTCAAACCATTGCCAATTTCTCCATCGCCACCAACCGCGTCTGGACCAACCAGCAGGGTGTTAAGCAGGAACAAGCCGAGTTTCATGCCATCGTCGCCTTCGGCCGCCTGGCCGAGATCGTCGGCCAATACCTGGCCAAGGGTCGCCTCTGTATGGTGGAAGGCCGTATCCAAACCCGCAACTGGATGGATACCAGTAATGTTAAACATTGGAAGACAGAAATCGTCGCTGAAAATATCCAATTAGGACCGCGTAGCACCACTTCCGCTAATGGCGGTTACGGCCAAGAGAGACCGAGTAACGGCGGCTATGATGCCGCTCCGGCTTATGAAGTTGAACAGGTAGCTGCCGCTCCTGTAGCCAACGATAATGAAGAAGAAATAAAAGTTGAAGATATTCCATTTTAAACCATCATTAAGTCAAAAGTCCATAAAGCCCGTGGAGTTAATTAATTTTGATTTTAACTTTGCGGACTTTGACTTTAAAAGACCACCAATATTATGATCCAAAATAAAAAAAACACCAGTGCCGCAACACCGCAAAAACGCTATTGCCATTTTTGCGTCCACAATGTCAGCGACATTGATTACAAAAACGTTAATTTATTGCGCCGTTTCATCTCTTCTTATTCCAAAATCGTACCGCGCAAAAGAAGCGGTGTCTGCGCCTTCCATCAACGCAAACTCTCTAACGCCATTAAGCGCGCCAGAATCATGGCCCTGTTGCCGTTTGTTACAAAATAAACAGTTATAAGCCTGAAAAATCATAAGTCATAAATCATAAAACCAAACATTTTATGAACTTGCAGATTTTTAATTTTAAGGGCTTTATAAACTTTTCACCAGAACTACTCCTATGTCAATTTCCACCTTAAATGATATCAAAAAAGGCGTGAGTGTTATTTATAATGGCGAACCCTATGCCGTTGTTGAAGCCAACTTTGTCAGAATGCAACAGCGCAAACCGGTCATGCAAACCAAACTGCGCAATCTATTAAACGGCAAAATAGCCGAATACAGCTTTCATCAAGGCGAGAGAGTCGACGAAGCCGACATGACCAGAAAAAAAGTCGACTACCTGTATAACGACGGCACCAGCTATTATTTCATGTCGCAAGATGATTTTGAACAATTTGCTTTGTCCGGCGAAAGCTTAAGCGACAAAGTCGGCTATCTGAAAGAAGGCGACAAGGTTGACGCTCTCTACTGGAACAATAATCCTGTTTCCGTTTCCCTACCGCCGAAAGTAGAGTTTAAAGTAATATCAGCTCCGGAAGGCGTTAAAGGCAACTCCGCCCAAGGCCGTGTCACCAAAACCGCTGAAATAGAAACCGGCCTCTCCGTACAGGTCCCCCTGTTCGTCAAGGAAGGCGACACTATTAGAATCAATACCGACACCGGCGAATACGTGGAGCGAGTCAACTAACCCCGAGATATATAAAACAGCTCCGAGATAATCGGGGCTGTTTTTATATATAATTTTATTCTTTCATTGCCGGTTCATCTTCATAACCATCATTGTTGGCTGGTGGCGGAGCAACGCCCGCTTGTTCAGCCTCTCTAAGCTTTTTTACCTCTTCCAGAATCTGTTTCCTAATTATAGTCATCAGCTTGGGATTAGCCTTAAGATAAGCCTTGGCATTTTCACGGCCTGTGCCTAGCTTTTCTTCGCTGAAAGTATAAGTATTGCCGGCTTTGCTGATAACGCCTTTCTCTAAACCGACATCCAGTAAATCGCCGGAAACAGAAATGCCTTCATTATACATGATATCAAATTCGCAAGTCTGAAAAGGCGCGGCCACTTTATTCTTAACCACTTTAACCTTAACCCGATTGCCGATATTTTTATCGCCCTGTTTTATTTGCGCGGCGCGACGGACTTCAATGCGGACTGAAGAATAAAACTTCAAAGCGGTGCCGCCGGTAGTGGTCTCCGGATTACCGAAAAACACGCCAATCTTCATGCGGGTCTGGTTAATGAAAATCAATACGGTTTTAGATTTGGAAATGGCGCCGGTCAGTTTCCTCAATGCTTGACTCATCAGACGCGCCTGCAGGCCCATGTGGGAATCACCCATATCACCTTCAATTTCCGCTTTAGGCACCAAAGCCGCCACCGAATCTACTACTACGACATCAACGGCATTGGAGCGAATCAGGGTTTCTACTATCTCTAAAGCCTGTTCGCCGGTATCGGGCTGAGAAATAAACAACTCATCAACCTTCACGCCGATTTTTCTGGCATAATCGGGATCCAACGCATGCTCTGCGTCAACGAAAGCGGCCACGCCACCCAATTTCTGCACCTCAGCCACAATATGCTGAGCCAGAGTGGTTTTGCCTGATGCCTCCGGTCCGAAAACCTCCACAATCCTGCCTCGAGGCACTCCACCCACGCCTAAGGCGATATCCAATGACAGAGCGCCTGTGGACACGGCATCAACTTCCATAGCCCGAGCCTCACCGAACTTCATAATGGCTCCATCGCCAAAACGCTCTTTAATCTGGCTGATAGCCGATTCTACGGCCTTGAACTTCTCATTTCCCTCCTCGCTGGTCTTTTTAGGCATAAATATAAAAATTACTGATTAATCTCGTTAAATAGCACACGGATGATCGCTTCGGACTGGCGACTGTAACGCTTCTTCGCAGTTATTTTAATCAAATTCAAGCCCTTTTGCAAGTCAACAGTAGTGGAAAAATTACCGCCGGTATCCACAAACACCGCTCGGTTATTAATGACAATTTCCGCCTCGCGCGAAGACGTACCAGTCACTTCCAACTGGCGATTAACTGTTATCAATCCGTCAGTCGGGTGTAACACCGTCAACTGCGGCGGCCGAAAAATTTCATTGACCCGCCAAATCAAAAAAGCCAGAAGCGCAATAATACCGATAATAACCACTGCCTGGGAAATAAAATTAGACCAGACAAACAAATTTTTGTTCTTCAACGATTTATAAGACAAGGAATGCAGTTTATCGGCGGCCTCTTGGCAAACAGGATGGTCCAAACCCAAGTAGTCACAGTAAGTCTTGAGAAATTTAGGCAGATAGTCTTTACCCGGCAAGAGCCAAGGTTGATTCTGCTCCAAGGCCTCCAGATATTTAGTGGCGATTTTGGTTTCTCCTGATGCCTTAAGTAAGCTCACGCCCTTTTTGAGGCGCGCCTCTTTTAAATTATCCCCCAAATTTTCAATAAAACCTTTTTCTAACATAAAATAATTGATTTATAAAGTCAAAAGTCCATAAAGTCCATAAAGTCAAGACTTCCAATATTTAATGACTTTAGACCTTATGGACTTTCAACTTTTAACTTAAAAAGCTAAGCCCATTCGTCATCGTCAAAGTAATTCTTTGACGATCCTTTTGTTGATTTTTTAATTTTAACTTCCTCTTCTTCTGGCTCCTCCGGCTGGTTATCGGCGGTAAACGGTTTTTCCTCCTCTTCTTCCTTTATTATTTCTTCTTTTGATTCTTCCCGCATTTCCTCCGTCTTCTCCGGCTCTTGCGGGGTTTTCTCAAACGCCGGCTTTATTCTTTCCTTCTTTTCTTTCTTCTCAACTTTGTTCGGCTTATCTTTGTACGATACTTGTTCAAATTCTTCCACTTCCGCAAACTGAGCCATAGGCAATTCTTCCTCTTTTTCGCCTTTTTCTTCCTGGATCAACGAAACGTCTTCCGGCTCATTCAATTCCTTCTCCAAAAAATCCGGCGATTCTTCATCTGACTCTGCTAATTCCTCGCTGGATCCAAACAGATCGTCACTATCATCCTCCGGTGGACGGAAGGCGGTAAAACTCGGCTCTTCTTCGGCTTCATCGGAATCAGCCTCCACAAAAGGATTATCATCCAATGGCCTTAGCTCTCCGGTTAAGCCGTGTTCGCGGGCAGCAAACTCTACCGGGTCAGCTCCGCCTAATTTATCCAAAAATATCTCTCGGGGTTTGGCGCCGTCAGCCGGACCAATCACGCCTCGTTCTTCCAATAAATCAAGAATTCTGGCCGCCCGAGCATAACCCAATTTCAAACGGCGTTGCAACAACGAAGCCGAGGCTTTGCCATTCTGTTTGATTACCTCAACCGCCTCGCCCAGAAGCGGCTCGTCATCGCTATCAAAACTGCCATTACCGCCACCGCCGAAACTGCCACCGGTCGTGGCCAAATCATCAATATAGTCGGCTTGGCCTTGTTTCTTAATATAGCTAACCACGTCATTAATCTCATGGTCAGACAAGAATACCCCTTGAATGCGTTTGGACTTGGCGAATTCCGCTCCCAAATACAGCATATCGCCGCGGCCCACTAACTTCTCTGCGCCAGTACCGTCAAGAATAGTGCGCGAATCAATGGAAGAAGCAACAGCAAAAGAAATACGCGTAGGAATATTTGCCTTAATCAACCCGGTGATAACCTCGGTGGAGGGGCGTTGAGTAGCCAAAACCAAATGAATGCCCACGGCGCGAGCCATTTGCGCCAATCGCACAATACCCGCTTCCATATCATTAGGATTGGAAGCCATCAAGTCGGCCAGCTCGTCAATAATCACGACAATGTAAGGCATCTTCTCGGCATGGGTTTGGTTATAAGACGCGATATTGCGATTACCGAATTTAGCCAGAAGTTCAAAACGCCTTTCCATTTCTGTAATCAGCCATTTCAAAGCGCCAACAGTCTTTTTGACATCAGTAACAACCGGAGTAAGCAGATAAGGAATATTATTATACACCGGCATTTCTACGCGCTTGGGATCAATTAAAATGAATTTCAACTCGTCCGGACTGTTCTGGTACATTAAAGAAACAATAATGGAATTAACACAGACGGATTTGCCGCTGCCCGTCTGGCCGGCGATAAGTAAATGAGGCATACGGCCCAAATCAGCAAAAATCGGCTTACCGGACACATCTTTGCCCAAGGCCAAAAATAAATTATTGCCCCGCTCTTTGAATTCCTTGCTGGCCAGCACTTCTCCCATAGTCACCTTGGCCGCGGTTTGATTGGGAATCTCTATGCCCACCAAGGCCTTGCCAGGGATAGGCGCTTCAATACGAATCGGATGAGCGGCTAAAGCCAAGGCCAAATCAGCATTAAGCGTAGTCAAACGCGCCAACTTTATTCCGGCAGCCGGACGCATGGTGTATTGAGTGACAGTCGGACCGACATTGACTTCGCCCATTTCCACATCCACACCAAAATTAGCCAACGTACGCCTAATGATTTCTTGATTGGCCTTAATATCTCCGGAAGTAGGTTTGCCTGATTTGGCAGACAGTAAACTCAAAGGCAAATCTAGTCGGCCGAACTTGCGACGCTTGGCTTCAGGCGTAAATTCATCCCTAATGCCGGAATCAGTCAGCGGTTTGTTGGTAAAATTCGGGCTATCGTCGTCAGTCGGCATAACCGATCCATCCTCTTCGGTACCTTCCTCTTCGGCCGATTCACCTACCGCCTCTTCCTCATAATCTTCTTCGGCCGCCAGATTGGCCAGTTTGCGCTCGTTGCGCTTAAGCCGATAATAAAAATACCAATCCTTCAGTTTTCCAAAAACAAATTTAAATAATTTTATCGGCCACATCAAACCGTAAAAAGAAGTTTCTAAAGCCAACAGAATGCCGACCAAAAGCAAAGCGATCAAAACTACCAGGGCACCCCAAAAACTCATCAGCCGTACTAAGGGCAAAGCGACAAGCGCTCCGAGATAACCGCCGCCTTGGCCGATCTTAGCCATCTCTAACGCCTGCCAGGAATCGTATTGCAAATGGAATAAGCCACACAAGCTGACGACCAAAAATAAGGCGCCTAAATAATTAATAAAACTGATGGGATATTTTTCCTCGTAAAGCAAGAAAAAAATCAAAGCAGCCAAAAGAACCGGAATCAGCCATTTAACACTGCCGAAGACTATGGCCAGGACATAAGCCGCCACCTGCCCTATTTGGCCGGACAAATCAAACAAGCCCAAAATAGTCAGGGCGGCAAAGACAAACAGGAAAATAATAAATATCCCCTTTTTGGTCTCCGGCGACAAACCGCGCCAATAATCAAAAAAATTAAAACGCGGTGCCGTGTAATGGCCGCGATTGGATTTTCCCCGGCCCCAGAAGGCGCGGTTGGTTTTACGATAATGACGAGGCATGAAAAATAGAGACGTTTCTTTTGCCTTATTATACCACAAAAAGCAAAAAAGCGCCAAAAGATTTTGACGCTTTTTACAGCCGGTAAGGCGCTTTAATAATTGCAGAGATCAAAGCGCCCAAACCGCCAATATCAGAAGGGGCACGACAAGCCAAATTAAATCGATCAGGGCCTTTCTCGGATCCTTGCGTTTCTGGTAAGTTTCGATGTTTAGGAAGGTCATAATCAGCGGCGAAAATACTTTTTTATTTCCCTGATAGTCAAACGACGAGCGGTTTGCAATCGCTGTATTTCCTTGAGCCGTTTCAAGGCCCAAGACCGGTCATACAGGCGATAACCGCCTGGTGATTGATCGGCGAATTTAAGCAACCCTTCCCGCGTATAGTAATGGATGGTGGAGGGCAAAACTCTGGCCGCTTGGGCCAATTCCCCGATTTTTAACAACTCAGCCAACCGGCCGCTCTTGTCCATAATTATAGCTTCCCGGTATTGCCGTCTCAGCTGTATTCAAATACAACGATCCGGCATAACGGTAAGGGGTGACACTAACCATAAAGTATGAAGTACGAAGTACGAAGTACGAAGTAATAAGGCATACTTTATAGTTAGTATATTACAGCAATTTTTTCTTTCTGACAAGAGACGGTTATCCACAGGGGAAAACTCATTGTTCAGAACAAATTAAAACAATAAAAAAAACCGCTCCCCCGAAGGAGAGCGGTTTTTATAGTAAACTTAATTTAGTTTTAGAGCTTGCCGTAAACAAAGCCGGTACCGGCCGGAATCTTGCGACCGATGATAATGTTTTCTTTCGGTCCGGTCAAATCGTCTGTTTTGCCGGTAATAGCGGCGTTAATTAACACTTTAGCCGTCTCTTGAAATGAGGCGGAAGCCAGCCAGGAACGAGTAGACAAAGAAACCTTGGTAATGCCCATAAGCAACTGCTCATATTGGGCCAAAGTCTTTTTATGCTTCTTTAATTCGTTATTGGCATTGGCGACATCCACATATTCCACCACTTCACCCGGCATGAAATCGGAATCACCGGAATCCAGCACATACACCTTGGAAAACATCTGACGCACGATCACTTCAACGTGTTTGTCATTGATCTTCTGGCCCTGACTGGAATAAATATGCTGAATTTCCTTCATGATATACTTCTTGGTGAAATCAGCTTCTTTTAATTTATGCAATTGATGCAAATCAAGAGGGCCTTCAGTCAACTGGTCGCCGGCCTCAACTTTGGAATTATCCTTAACCATAATTGATTTAACCGAGGCTACCAAATATTCTTTAACGCCCAACTCATTACCCAACAAAGTCAGGGAGTGTCCATCAATTTTGACCGTGCCGGCAAACGGTGAAAAATATTTATTTTCGCCGTTCTCATACAAGACCTGGCCGTCTTTGACTTCATCGCCGTCTTTGACCTGCAGGACAACCTTCTTGCCTTTAGGTATATTGATTTTCTTTTCTTTATCCTGATCAAAGGAAATCTCCAAAATCCTCTCTTTGCCCGAGGTCTTGATTATGGGCTGGCCATCCTCGCTGATGATTTCTCGCTGGCGCGGTTCCTTGATATGCACAATACCGGAAACATCGGCAATAATCGCCTTGTTCTTCGGCGTGCGCGCCTCAAAAATTTCCTCCACGCGCGGCAAACCTTGCGTAATATCGCTTTCAGAAGCCACACCGCCGGTATGGAAAGTTCTCATGGTCAGCTGAGTACCGGGTTCGCCCACGGATTCAGCGGCGATAACGCCCACGGCCACGCCCAATTCCACTGGTTTATTATAAGCCAAGTCATAACCATAGCATTTGGAACAAACACCGCGAATATTCTTGCAAGTCATGACTGAGCGATAGGTCGCTTCTTCAATCTCCGCCGAACCGATCTTAGCCGCTACTTCTTCCGTCACCATCTCTCCGGCCTTGGCCACCACCTTCTTGCCGGCGATCAAATCCTTAACCAGATAACGTCCCAGCAAGCGGTTAGCCAACTTATCGCCCATGACTTCTGATTCGGCCTTAGTAACAGTCAAACCGGAAGTATCATGGCAATCCTCATTATTAATAACTATGTCTTGCGCCACATCCACCAAACGGCGAGTCAAGTAACCGGCAGAAGAAGTACGCAAAGCCGTATCGGATAAGCCCTTTCTGGCACCATGGCTGGAAATAAAGAATTCCAAAACATTAAAGCCGCGCTTGAAATTGTTTTTGACCGGTAATTCAATAACTTCGTAATTAGGATTGACCACCGGGCCCTTCATGCCGATCATCTGCGACAACTGTCCCCAGGAACCGCGGGCGCCCGAATCAATCATGGACAAAATGGAATTGCCTTCGGTCATGCAATGTTTGACCTTATCTAAAATCTGAGTATTGATGCGCAACCAATTTTCCACAATCTTCTCATGGCGTTCGTCTTCGGTCAGAAGACCCATCATATACTGACTGTCAATAACATCAACCTCCTTGTCCCCTTTCGCCACCAATTCATCACGACCTTCTACATTGACTAAATCGGCAATACCGAAAGATTGAGCGGATAAGGTCAAATATTTAAAACCGGTATCTTTCATGGCGTCCAAAGTCTTAACGGTCGCTTCGGGACCGAATTGATAAAGCACGTCAGCCAAAATTTTAGACAAATCTTTCTTACTCACGCGTTTATTGACAAAGTCAAACTCCGCCGGCAGAACCGCATTGAAAATAATACGTCCGACGGAAGTCTCCAATAATTCTTTCTTGGAACGTTTATCGGTTTTTCTGGCGTATAAAACCTTAATCTTTGATTGCAAAGAAATAATATGCTTATCAACGGCCAAAATCGCCTCATCCAAAGAAGAAAATGCCCGGACCGGCTGGCTTTCATCCAGAGTAGTCAAATAGTAACAGCCCCAGACGATATCTTGGTTAGGCGTAACAATTGGTTGTCCGCTGGCCGGTTTCAATAGATTTTTAGAAGCCAGCATTCTCTCGGCCGCCTCTTTATTGGCGTCCTCAGATAACGGTACATGGACGGCCATCTGGTCGCCGTCAAAGTCAGCGTTGAAAGCGGCGCAAACCAAAGGATGGATTTGAATAGCCAAACCCTCAATCAAAATCGGTTTAAACGCCTGGATACCCAAACGATGTAAAGTCGGAGCACGATTCAATAAAACATGAGCGCCTTTGACCACTTCCTCCAAAATGTCCCAGACTTCGTCATGCTTGGCGTCGATATAACGATTGGCGCTTCTGATATTATGCACAATACCGCGCTCGATTAATTTGGAAATAATAAACGGTTTAAATAACTCCAAAGCCATAATCTTAGGAATACCGCATTGATCCAAACGCAATTTTGGGCCGACTACGATAACTGAACGGCCGGAATAATCGATGCGTTTGCCCAACAAGTTCTGACGAAAACGGCCCTGTTTGCCCTTAAGAATATCGGCTAAGGATTTAAGCATGCGCTTCTGCCCGGTCGAGGCCACTACAGTCTTGCCATGGCGCGCATTATTATCGATTAGAGAATCTACCGCTTCCTGCAACATGCGTTTCTCGTTTCTAGTGATAACTTCGGGCGCATTAAGCTCCTGCAACTGTTTTAAACGATTGTTGCGGTTAATAACGCGACGATACAAGTCATTCAAATCGGAAGTGGCGAAACGTCCGCCATCAAGCGGTACCATAGGACGCAAATCCGGCGGGATTACCGGAACGGCGGTCAAAACCATCCATTCGGGACGGAGGCCGTTCTTGATCAAGTTGTTAAAAAATTTGACACGGCGGATCAGCTTATCTTTCTTGGCGCCGACTGTAACGATGATTTGCTTATCAAGCTCTTCCACGGTCTTAGTCAAATCAATACGCGACATCAACTCGCGAATCGCTTCCGCGCCGATGCCCGCTTCAAAAATATGACCGTATTTCAATGACAACTCATGAAAGGTATGCTCGGAAATAATCTTTAAGGGGCGGATTTCTTTGAGTTCGCTTTCCGCCATCAAGACAGTCTCTTCCAATTCCTTCAATTTTTCATCGCGCAACTTGGCAAAATTCTCCAAGGCTTCGGACTTTTCCGCCTCAGGATTGCCGGAAGCGCTCAGCTGTTTGACTTTATTATCATAATCAGCTTCAATCTGCTTGCGGTATTGCTTATACTCCCCTCGCAACTGTTCAAATGTCTGACTCTTTAAATCTTCATTGACATTGGTAATGATAAAATCAGCAAAATAAATAACTTTTTCCAAATTCTGGACAGACATGTCCAACGCCAAGCCGATCTTGGACGGAATACCGCGCAAGAACCAAATATGCGAAACCGGGGACGCCAAATCAATATGACCCATGCGTTCGCGGCGTACCACGGCGCGAGTCACTTCTACGCCACATTTGTCGCAGATAATGCCCTTATACCGAATTTTCTTGTATTTGCCGCAATAGCATTCCCAATCTTTAATCGGACCAAAAATACGTTCGCAGAATAAGCCGTCTTTTTCCGGCTTCTGCGTACGGTAATTAATGGTTTCGGGACGCGTCACCTCGCCGTGCGACCAGGTATGGATATCCTCGGGCGATGCCATTTTTAACCGAATAGAGTCAAAATGGATGTTGGGCACTTGTTCTTGGTTGAACATATTATGTTAGTAATTAGGAATAAAGAAATTAAGCGTCTATTTCCTCATCGTCTTTTATCATGCCGGACTCGATCTTATCATCAGCGTTCCTGATCGGCTTATTATTTTCCAACAATTCCACATTAAGCGCCAATCCCTTAAGTTCACGAATCAAAACGTTAAACGATTCCGGAATATATAAGTTAGTAATAGGTTCACCCTTGATGATGTTTTCGTAAGTCTTGCTGCGGCCGACCACATCATCGGATTTGATGGTTAAAATCTCCTGCAAGGTCGCGGCGGCGCCATAGGCTTCCAGCGCCCACACTTCCATTTCGCCGAATCTTTGTCCGCCGAATTGCGCTTTACCGCCCAAAGGCTGTTGAGTAATCAAGGAATAAGGGCCGATAGAACGAGCATGAATCTTATCTTCCACCAAATGATTCAACTTCAACATATACACCATGCCGACAGTTGATTTCTTGGCAAAGGATTCACCGGTACGGCCATCATACAATTGAATACGCCCATCTTCCGGATAACCAGCGGCTTTAAGCTGTTCACGGATATTATCTTCGGTCGCGCCATTAAAGACGTTGGTCGCCACTTTATAACCCAAAGCTTTGGCGGCCAGACCCAAATGAGTCTCCAAAATCTGTCCCAGGTTCATACGGGAAACAACGCCTAAGGGAGACAGGATAATATCAACCGGTGTGCCATCAGCCAAATGCGGCATATCTTCTACGGGCACAACCTTGGAAATAACACCCTTATTGCCGTGACGGCCGGCCATTTTATCGCCGACTTGCACCTTGCGCAAAGAAGCGACAGTCACCTGAACCATCTTAATCATGCCGGCTGACATCTTATCGCCGTTCTCGCGGGAGAAAATCTTGATATCAATCACCTTGCCGGAAGAACCATGCTCCAAGTATAAAGAAGAATCGCGGACGTCTCGAGCTTTTTCACCAAAAATGGCGCGCAACAATTTCTCTTCGGCCGACAGTTCGGTTTCGCCCTTTGGCGTAATCTTACCGCACAGAATATCGCCGGACTTGACGGTGGCGCCGATGCGCACAATTCCTTCCTCATCCAAATCTTTTAACTTTTCTTCACTAATATTAGGAATATCGGAAGTAACGATTTCCGGACCCAGTTTAGTCTCACGCACTTCGCAAGTATAATTTTCAATATGAATCGAAGAATAACGATCCTTCTGCACTAATTTTTCCGACAGGATAATCGCGTCTTCATAGTTATATCCCTGCCACGGCATGAAAGCGACCAAAACATTCTGACCCAAAGACAGTTCTCCCTGATCGGTGCCGGGCCCGTCAGCCAAAACATCACCCTTCTTAATTTCCTGATCAATACTGACAATCGGCTTCTGGTTAATGCAGGTGGAAGCATTAGAGCGGGTATATTTGGTCAAACGGTAAGTATCTATTTTATTATTTTTATTCAAAATTTCAATCTTGTCGCCATGCAAACCGATGACTTTGCCGTCTTCTTTGGCTAAAGCCACATGGCCGGAATCGCGAGCGGCGATGCGCTCCAGTCCGGTGCCGATCAGAGGCGCTTGCGGCCTGACCACGCAAACAGCTTGGCGTTGCATGTTCGTACCCATCAACGCGCGGACAGCGTCATCATGTTCCAAAAACGGAATACAAGAAGTGGCAATAGAAACAATCTGGTTGGACGACACGTCCATATAATCAACTTGATTGGTGGGAGCGACAGTCGGATTCAATTTAACGCGAGCCTCCACTTTATCAGATTTAAAATATCCCCCTTCATCCAATTCCGTATTATACGGAGTGGTAGTGGAACGAGATTCCTCAAAAGCATCAATATATTTAATTTCATCGGTCACGCGCGGCTTAACGCTGATCTTTTTCAATTCGGCGTTTTCTGCCAAAACCTTGGCGATTTCTTTAGAAATTTTCTCTCCGGCCTTGACTGCGACCGAACCGCTTCCGTCTTTCAGATCAACTTGGGCGATTTCGCCGACAGCGGCCTTGCCATCATTAACCAAAGTATGGGCCACTTTATAATAAGGGGCTTCAATAAAACCATATTCGTTAATACGGCAATAACCGGCCAAATGGCCGACCAAACCGATATTGGGACCTTCCGGAGTGGCAATCGGGCAGATTCTGCCATAATGAGTCGGGTGTACGTCGCGCACTTCAAAACCGGCGCGTTCGCGGGATAAGCCGCCCGGACCAAGCGCCGAGATTCTGCGTTTATGCTCCAGCTCGGCCAAAGGATTGACCTGATCCATAAACTGCGACAGCTGGGAAGACATGAAAAATTCCTTGACCACCGACATTAATGGTCGCGCGTTGATTAATTTTGACGGGTTTAAGGTGGTAACATCCAAAGTGGACATGCGATCTTTAATGATCCTCTCCATTCTAGCTAAACCGATGCGGAACTTAGCCTGGACTAATTCGCCTACGGCCTTAACCCGGCGATTTCCCAGATGATCAATATCATCAGCTTGCTCCTGAGTCAAAGTCAGGCGCATGATTTCTTTCAAAATATTAATAATATCTTCTTTCAGCAAGACTCTGCTCTCTTTATTGATTTCGCGATCGCTTTCAAAACGCTGATTCATCTTATAGCGACCCACTGAACCGAAATCGTAACGCGAAAAATTAAAAAACATGTTATCAATCAACTGTTTGGCATTATCGGGCGCAGCCAGATCTCCCGGACGAATACGCTTATAGACTTCAATCAAGCCTTCGGCTTCATTTTCTGAGACGTCTTTCTTGATGGTCGCCTCAATAAACTCTTCGGCGCCTTCAAAATCAGTGAATTGGCCAAGTATTTCTTCATTGCTGGAAAAACCGAAAGCGCGCAACAAAGCGGTTGCGGCTACTTTTCTTTTGCGGTCAATCTTAACCCAAAGCACTTTATTCAAATCAGTTTCAAACTCCAGCCAAGAACCGCGATTAGGAATGACTTTAGCACCGTATAATTTGCGATCAACTGCCGGAGTGGAAGTAAAGAAAACACCGGCCGATCGGACTAATTGAGAAACAACGACACGCTCAATACCATTAACGATAAACGTACCGCGATCGGTCATCAAAGGATAATCGCCCAAATAAATCTCCTGTTCCATGCTTTGGCCGGTCTTTTTATTAACCAACTTAACATTAACGCGTAATGGCGCTTCATAAGTAATATTCTTCTCCTTGGAGGCCACTTCATCAAATTTGGGTTCATCCATGTAATAATTCATGAAATACACCTCTAAATCTCGGCCGATAAAGTCGGTAATCGGTGAAAATTCATCCAAAAGCTCGCGCAAACCAACTTTCCAGAACCAGTCATAAGACCATTTCTGCAATTCAATCAAATCAGGCGCCTGAAACAAATTTTTTGTTAGAGGCGCAAAATTAACTCGACCGTTAACCACGTTCAAATTA
Organism: Patescibacteria group bacterium; assembly: GCA_041650895.1. Lineage (NCBI taxonomy): Bacteria > Patescibacteria group bacterium. The sequence continues at coordinate 413,406 of JBAZKF010000001.1, forward strand.
TTTTTATTAGACATAAAAAAGCCCTCATTTCCCTTATTTTAGCCAAATACTTGGCCATGAGCGTTAGAAATGAGTTCGATTATTTATTTATTGAGTTGTATTTTTAGAATAAGACACTAATTTTTACGGCTTATTAGTGTTCACAAGCACTCTAAATGACTTCTCCGCCCGTTAGCGGATAAAGATTTAATATAATTATATTAACAGAAACGATAAAAGAAGTCAACACTTTTTTTGACCACTTGAGCAAGATTTTATTATTTGTCAAATAATAATTAATTATTATCTAAATTTAGCCAATAATAGGTATAAAATATCTAAAAAATTAAAATTATAAATTAAAAAATATTTGAGTTATCCACAGGTAGATTACTAATCTAATCAGTAGTCAAACTGCAATAGTTGATTTTTATGCTTCTTAGGATTATACTTACCAATACATTTTAGCAAAAAATGAGGCACTTTACAAAATCATTGCACAAAACGCAAAGGAGTAAAAAACGATGATAGTCCCACGAGTTAAGCTTTTACGCCTGATTATCCCCGCCTATCCCCCATTTAATCCTTATAATCAGTTTTATAGCCGTACGACCGCCCTGGGAGCGATCCTGACTGCCTCGGCGGCTAACAAAATACCGGATTGGGAAGTTGAGGTAATTGACGAAAATAACTGCCCCAATACTCCTGCCTGGCTGAAATTGACACCCGATGGCCGGATTGACCATCAAACCTTGCAAAAAGAACGGCCGGCAGATATTGTCGCTTTATGCGCCTCACTCAGTTCAACCATGCCCCGCGTCTTTGAATTGGCCGAGACTTACCAATCATGCGGAATACTAACGGTGGCTGGCGGTTATCACGTTACCGCTTTACCCGAGGAAGCGCTTGATCATTATCTGGATATCGTGATTACGGATGACGAAGAAAAAACAATCATGCAAGTCATGAAAGTTTACGATTCTTTATGTCAGGATATTAATTATGACTTATACCTGGCAAACAGAGCGATAGAAACCTATAAAAATAATCGCTCGTCTCATTTTTATGAGCTGGAAGAAAATATAAAGAACTATTGGCTTAAAGTGGACGGCATTGCCTTTCGGCATATTAATGAAACCATAATCAACCCGCTTGCCAACCGACCATACAACTGCCGACCGGCATCATTGCCTGATTTTAGTTTGTTGCGTTACGCCAAATTGGAAGTCTATCCTATTAATTGGCACCGTGGCTGTCCGCTTAGATGCGAGTTCTGCGCCGTCAGAGAAAAACCCAGCAAGGAGTCGGCTCTTGATCTGTTTAAAGTTGTCCGACATTATCATGAAAAATTCGGGGCTGATAACTTTTTTATCGTTGACGATCGTTTTGGCGGCAATCTAAACAACAAAACAGAACGCGATGAACTGATCTCGGCCTTGAAACTGCTCATCACTTACCAAAAAAAAGTCAGGCGGAACTTTAGCTTCAGCGCCCAATTGGAACTTAATGCTTCAGATGATACCAAACTTCTTTTATTACTATATCAAGCAGGAATAAACACCGTACGCTTAAGCTATGATTCGTCCATTATTGAGGCTCCGGAGATTAATGATGGAACCCACCATCAAGCGACCAAAGGCCACACTATAAAATGGCGCACTATGGTTTATTATACTCGGCAATGGCATCAGGCGGGATTTCTCGTCCATGGCATGTTTATTTTCAATTATCCCCAAAAGGCGGAAACGATTGCCGATTGGGCTAATGAATTAAAACAACACGGGGAGTTGAGCGCCGAAACAGAAAAGATTATTAATCTTGTGGCCGAAGCCGAACAAACCTGCGGCCTCAACGAGTTGCCGACAATAAAAGATCGAGTCCGCGCCGTAAAAGAATTCATCAAATGGGCGAGAATAGATACAATACAAGTAACTCTGGCTGTGCCTTCGCCGGGAACCGCATTGCGCTCCCGATTGGAAAAATCAGGACAACTCTTCTCTCCGACAGAAGTCGGCTGGGAATACTATGACGGGCAATTCCCGCTATACCAGCCAAGCAACTGCGAAGCGGAAGAAATGTGGCAAGGAGCTCAAGACATTATGTCCGGCTTCTATGGCTTGAAGAATCTCTTCCGTCAACTTTCCGTAAGCGGTTGGGCGATCAAGAGAAACCGGATGAATGAATCGGTACGCCATAATTTTTTGGGCAAACTAAAAAGAGCCAAAACAGCTCTTAACAAGTAATCGTACTTTATACCGTTCGCTTCGACGAACGGTTTTTCTTTTGCCAAAATTCTTCAATCTGCTTGGCGATTATTCCCGGTTTAGCGGTGTAAACAAATAAAAATTGCCTGGCGTTAATTCCGCGAACCATCAGTTTCAACCCCGCCTCAATCGCTGTTATCTTTATCCGGCGCGGACCATGCTCAATGGACTTTATTTCACCGGTGACAATTTTCGTTACTAACGACTGGCGATATAGAAATTTCACCAACTTATCCGCTTCATCAATAACAGTAGAATGGCCCGAAGCGACTTTTTTTCCGGCAATATGCGGCATAAATAAATCAGCTAAAAAAACTAATTAAAGTTGTTTAAGCAATTCCCTGACCACTCCCCGTTCATCCCATTTCAACTTACGGCCGTTAGCAACACAAATCGCCTGCTCCGAACCCTTGCCGGTCAAAAGAACCAAATCGCCAGCCTGGGCCAGATCCAAGGCGAACTTGATAGCCTCGCGCCGATCCAAAATCCTAAACAAATTTTCGCCCTCAAGCTTGCCGGACTTACTGGCGCCCTCGGCCACCTGATCAATAATCATCTGCGGATCATCATCGTAAGGATCCTCATTAGTTATCACGCAAACGTCGGAATTCTTTGCCGACAATTCTCCCAAAATCGGACGACGACTAATATCCCGGCCCCCGCCACAAGAACCAAAAACATGGATTATTTTGTTGTCAGTACCGACTAATTGATGGTCTTTGACGGTGGCGAACAATTGCCGCATCGATTCCGGTTCCGGCGCATAATCAACCAAAACCTTAAACGGCTGGCCAACAGCGATAAACTCCATTCGGCCGGGCACGCCAGCAACTTGCTCCAGAGATCCCCGGCATTGCGCGAGAGCCACTCCCTGCGACTGCGCCACGGCAATCGCCGCCAAAGAATTATAAATATTGAATCTGCCGAACAGCTTAAGATCGAATTTTTCATCTCCGACAGTAAAACCGACACCATTGGGCTGATAAGAAACATTTTCCGCTTTGATTTGGTTGCTGTCAGCTAAACCAAAAATAGTTTTTTTATCAACTTGAAAATTCAAAAATTCTTTGGCATAACCGTCATCGCCGTTAGCGATTATGGCTTTAGTTATTTTTCGTCCGGCGATTATTTTAACCGGAGAATCCTCCAAATGCTGGAACAGCTTTAATTTGGCGTTTTTGTAATTTTCAAATCCGCCATGCGCTTCAATATGCTCCGGTGTCAAATTGGTAAAAACGCAAACGTCATAGTGAATCCCTAAATGGCGATACTGCTCAATACCCTGGGAGGAGGTTTCAATCACGGCATACTGACAACCGGCGGAAACCATCTGAGAAAGCAGTCTTTGCAAGGCCAACCGCCCCAACATAGTCATTTTTTTATCATTCAGCTTCTCCTTATCAGCAATTTTAAACAAGGTCGTAGAAGCGGCACCGACTTTATAACCGGCGCCTTCAAGAATTTCAGCGATCAGACTGACTGTGCTGGATTTGCCATTAGTGCCGGTTACCCCGATAACGATCATTTTTTCCGACGGCCGGCCATAAATAATATTGGCCAAAAGCGCCAAACACTTATGGTAAGTATTCAGCCAGGATACAGGAATGACTTTTTTTATTTTAGCTAACATAGAATTTTAACGGGTTATCTTCCCAAAATCTTCAACGCTTCCTTAATCTTATCACCGGCGTCCAACGATTGGCACTGGCTAAGCGCCTCGCGCGCCTGGCCGGCCGAATAACCCAAGGACACCAGCGCTTCCAGGGCGTCGCCAAAGCTATCATTCCAAGAGGCGGCGGCGCCAGTCATTGTTCCGCCCAATTTATCCTTAAGTCCTGTTACGATTTTTTCCGCGGTCTTAGGACCGATGCCGGAAACTTTAGCCAGAATCTCGTGATTACCGCTTTGCACGGCGGTAATAATATCATCGATCTTAGCTTTACGCAGAATATCCAAAGCGCTTCTGGGGCCGATGCCGGATAAGGATAGCAGTAACTCAAAAAATTCCAATTCCTCGTGAGTGGCAAAGCCGTACAAATCCAACACGCCTTCGGCCACTTGCGTATAAATAAAAGCTTCTGCCGTCTGGCCGATAGCTAAATCATTCAATAATCTGTCCAAAACATAAACTTTATAGCCGACCCCGCTAACATCAATCACCGCGAAGTTTTCCCTCTTCAGCTGATTGGATTTTAAGCGGACTTGGCCTTTAAGATAAGCAATCATAAACGCTTGACAAATGTTATTTACCTCATTATAATACAGCAAAACAGAACATTTTACAACCTCAAAAAATCAAACCTTAAAGGAGGTAACTATGCCCGACAATTGCCGACATATCCCGAAATTCGTAACAAAAGATGAGAGGGTTTGCCGATTATGCGGAAAAAAATTCGGAAGACATGAAGTGCTTACGCCGGAAGAAATAGCCGCATTGCTCGGGGCCGAACCGCCGACAAAAAAAAGATTCGTCGTGACCGGCGGACTCGGAGCATTTTTCTTATCTTGGCTTAAAAGGTAATTTTAATCGAACATTTAACTACTAGAATAAAAGCTGTCGAAAATTTTCGACAGCTTTTTATTTTTCTTATCTTTTGACTCTGATTAACCCGGAAAACGGCGAAACTTCCACGCTGTGCTTCTCCAGCTCATCCAAGAACAGATTAACGCCCAGGGAATCGGAAGACATGTGTCCGGCGATTACTACATTGACATGGTATTTTTGCGCTTCTTTCTTATGCTCCTCGCTCATATGCATGCCGACAATCGTGCCGATGCCGGCTTGCGCCATCTTCTCATAAATATCTTTGGAGTTGGAAGTACCACCGGTGATTTCCGTCAAGACAACCCGGCCGCAATAGTTATCCTCACTGCCGGCAAAAATTTTCGGACCGGTTTTCTGCTTGGCCGCCAACTGATATTCAGTAATCTCTTTCAATAGTTTCATTAGTTCGCCAACCGTCTCCAACTCTCCGGCTTCCACCTTGCCCTTCAAAAATCTCGCCGCCAAGTTGTCGCAGGGAGTATGAAGGCAAACCAGATTAATATCTAATAGTTTCGCCGCGTCCACCGAACGCTGATGGTTGGCCGGCGAAACCCCGCGCGCCACCTCGGAAATCCGCTCTTTGGTAATGGCTTGCGCCACATTAATCGGCACGCCATATTGCGCCAGCACTTCCGCCTGCAAATGCATAACATCGCCCAAGTCAGCCAAAGCCTCGCCTTCCGGGTGATGAGCGATAACCGTGTCATAACCCAATTGCTTGGCCAAAATCAACTCCGGCGTTTCAATGTCAATGCCGCACATAACTTTCTTCACCTCTCGGCCGTTGTCGTACAAAATCCTGGAGTCGGCATAAGGGTTGATGAGTTTCTCCGTATCAAAATCATTCTTCTGTTCCTCGCTCAGTTTATCAAATTTCTCTTTAGCTTTGGCCAGGTTTTTCCTCACCCGCTCCTCGCCTCGCAGATCCGCTTCAATGCCCATTTTAATCGCCAGGGCGTAAATGTCTTTAAGCAACATAAAGTTAAAATTAAAATTATTAGTTAATCTAACCATTAATTAGAAAAAAAGTCAAAAAAAACATCCCGAGACCACAGTGGCTCGGGATGATGGTAAGATAAGGGTTTATATTTCCTTGCCCATAATTACCTGAGGCAACTCGCGAAAATCCTGCACCACCCTTTCCAGTTTGCTGGTTTCTTCATTGCCCGCCAACCGGTCAAACAACACTGTCCAACCCGCCCACTGAAAAGTTGTAATCAATCCAGTGACGACAAAAATTATCAGCAGAATGGCGATCAGACAAATCAAAGAGATAATCATTTTGATCCAAAAAACCAAGAAAGGAAAATACAGGGGAATGACTACGACTGAAACGGCAATAAAAACCAAAACCAAAAAAGTTACAACGAAAGCGGCAATCATATAAGCCAAAAACATAAACAAAGCCATCTCCAAAGAAATCAGCCAATTAGCCTTAAACAACTCCCAAGCGGAGATCAAAGCGGTTCCCATTTTTTGCTTTTTAAGCAGGATGAAAAAAATTTGATATTTAATGACGAAAGACACGACCAAAGCCAAAATAACAAAAATCAGAAAAGATAGAATATAAATCGCCACGCCCCACATACCCAAGCCGGAAATCAACCCTGCCTGCCAACCCAATAAAGAGAATAAAACAAATAAAACCAATTTTAACAGGACAACTGCGCCAAAAACCGGCCAAAAATTAGCCCAAGCAAACTGCCAGGCCTCCTTGAGGATCGGTTTCTTGTTGCGATTATACAAAGCGATATTGCGAATAAGCCCCGACTGACATAAAACAGCAACAGCAATAACCGCAAAAATTATAGCCAAGGAAACCAAAAGTATTAATAGGGCTACGCCCAAAAGAATAGCGCTGGACGGCCAAGCAGATTGAAAAGCCGACCAACTCAAGGTAGCGCCACTGGCCACAGCCGTAGCTGCACCCTCTTGAAAACCGCTGATAACCGAGCTGACGATATTAGTGGATGAATTATTAAGGAAAGCGCGGGAAATAATTTCGTATTCTCCGCCCGAGGAAATCAAAACGGCGACAAGTCCCAGCCACCAAAGTTTTTTGTAGCGCCAGGTGATTCCCCAGGCCCGTTTTAAAACGGGACGATAAAGATAATTGGTTGTTTGCATATACTTGGTTAAATTGCTTACTTATATATTATAGCATAAAAAACAACAAGGTAAAAAGACGGCGGAGTAACAAATAATAGATAGAAGATAAAAAAACATAATTAAAAAAATAAAAAGAAGGGGCTATCCACGATATTACTGCGGACAACCCCTTGGGATGTAGCGACCGCCTACGGCGGAAAGTGCAAGGATCAAATGACAAGGAGTCAAAAAATCCAATGGTTCAAGCGTTCAAAGCTCAAATTACTGCGAGAGAAGCCCGGAAGCCGAACCGTAGAGGTCGTGGGCAAGGACCCAGAGCGTGTCGAACCAGACCCCGGCCGCCGTCGAACCCGAAGCAGAAGCACGGAGACTCCGAGAAGTCGCCATCGGCAACGAGAGCATATTCGTCGCCGGGGCAATCAATGTGGAGTTGTTCGCATTGAACGAGCCGTTCGGGATGAGCGATGAGCATACAGCCCACGATGAATGACCCGAGGCCGAACTCGCCGGGGGCATACACGACTCGCACGCGCCGAACCGAACGTCCGCGGTGGCTGAAACCGAATTGCGCCGGGATGAGTAGGAAATCGCCCTTCTGCTTTTCGCCGAGCATCTGGAGAGCGACCGCCGTCCGTTCCGTAAGCCGCAAATACTTCTCGTCGAGCTTGCCCTTGCGGAAGTTGTAAAGCGTCCGCGTTTTGCCGATGATGTCTATCACTCGTTCAACGGCGTCGTTGTAGTCCTTGCCGACCTTCTCAAACTTCGGTACGGCGAACCATCTCTCTGCTCCTGATGGCAGGATCGGCAATTCCTTGGAACTGTTCAATGCCGAGCTAGCATCAAGGTTGGGGAGATGCCTGGATAACGCCACGAGCTGTTCGGCTATCGGCTTCACGGCATATCCTTGCGGATAACCGTAATTGGATTGCACTTCCTCGTTGGCGTAAAACGGGCAGGCAGCGGCCATGGCCGGTGCTGCAACGTGAGTCGTCATGATGACAACATCCTTCTTCTTTTGGATCTGCCAGAGTCGCTCTGGCTGACGTCTTGCCTCTATCTATATGAGGCGAGCATATTAGACACGAATAATTCATGTCCGATACGCTTGCCTCATAATCCTATAAGCCTAAATTTAATGCTTTTAAGGAACAATAACTATCATATTAGTATAGCAAATATGGTAAATTTTGTCAAGCATTTTAGGTATGGTCTACGGACATATCCGACACTTTCGTGGTAATATTTAGCCAAAACAAGCTAAATGGTTATCCACAGAAATTTCCAAGCAACAGCAATCCATAAGAATCTATTAAATAAAAAGGCCCGACTAAGAATTAATCAGGCCTCATTAAAAATTCAATCGTGATACTAAACTAAACAAACAACTGTTTGAATTCTTCAGATTCTATGGTTTCTTTTTCTATCAAAGTATTGGCAATCTTATCCAGATATTCCCGCTTTTCGGTGATGACTTTTAAAGCCAGTTTGGCGGCCTCATCCAGCAAGCGACTGATTTCTTTATCAATCTCTTCGGCTGTCCGATCGGAATAATCGCGTTCCTCATGAAGTTCTCGGCCCAAGAAAATCAACTCTTCCCGTTCGCCGAAAGTTCTTAGTCCCATCTTCTCGCTCATGCCGAAATCGGAAATCAAGCGACGCGCCAGCTTAGTGGCTTGACGCAAATCATTCTGGTCGCCGGTAGTCACTTCATTAAACACCTCTTCTTCGGCGATACGGCCGGCCAGCATTACTGCCAAATCCTCCAAAAATTCGCTCTTGGTATGAAGCTTCTTGTCTTCTAACGGCAGTTTCAAAGTATAACCGGCAGCCGAACCGCGGGCGATAATAGAAACTTTCCTGACCGGATCAGTATGAGGCAACTCATGAGCGAGCAGGGCATGGCCGGCTTCATGATAAGCCGTAATCTTTTTTTCCTGGTTGTTCAAGATGTGGCTCTTGCGTTCCGGCCCAAGCAAAACTTTATCAATGCAGGATAAAATATCATTTTGAATCACTGATTTCTGATTGGTTAAGGCGGCTTTAATCGCCGCTTCATTCAGCAAGTTCATCAAATCAGCGCCGGAAAATCCCGGCGTGCGCTCCGCTATTTGGCGCAAATCAACATCCTTGGCCAAGGGTTTTTTCTTGGCATGGACTTTCATGATGGCTTCGCGATCATTAATGTCAGGCAAATCCAAAGTCACTCGGCGATCAAAACGTCCCGGCCGCAATAAAGCGGCATCAAGGACATCGGGCCGATTAGTGGCGGCCATAACAATGACATTATCTGACGGTTCAAAGCCGTCCATTTCGGTTAAAATCTGATTCAAAGTCTGCTCGCGTTCATCATGCGATCCGCCCAGTCCGGCTCCGCGCTGTCGGCCGACAGCATCAATCTCATCAATAAAAATAATGCACGGAGAATGCTTCTTGGCTTTCTTGAACAAGTCGCGCACGCGGGACGCGCCCACGCCCACAAACATTTCCACGAATTCCGAGCCAGAGATAGAAAAAAAAGGCACACTCGCTTCGCCGGCGACCGCTTTGGCCAGCAAAGTTTTGCCGGTGCCGGGAGAACCCAAAAGCAAAACGCCTTTGGGAATAGTCGCGCCCATAGCCAAAAACTTTTTCGGGCTTTTCAAAAAATCAACCACCTCCAATAATTCCTGTTTAGCTTCCTTAACGCCGGCCACATCCTTGAAAGTGACCTTATTATCCTTATCCGGATTAAACTGTCGCGCGCCACTCTGGCCGAAAGACATAGCTTTGTTGTTGGCGCCCGAAGCCGACTTCAGCATGAACCAAAAAAAAGCTAAGATTATGACAGCGGGGATAACGATGGGTAAAAGCGTAACCAGCCAAAACTTCCAACCGGTATCGTTCTTGATGTTGATAGCCACTTGACGGATCTTTTCCGGCGCCACATTATAATTTTTAAGCATAGTGCTTAGTGAATCCTCCACTTCTTTCTGTACGGTCAATTTCTTGCCGTCAGTTAAGGTAACGCTTAAGGTATTGGACTCCACATCAATTGATTTGACGCTATCGCTTTCAATGGCACTGACCAAAGTGGTGAAATCCGCCTCTTTAGGCTGGTTTTGCTGAATCTGCAAAAAAGAAAAGATTACCAGAATGACGACGAAAATTCCGATGTAAATCAGAGTATTTTTGGAAATATTTTTCATAAATTAAAAGTAATTTGCTATAATTAGCTTAGACGAATCATAACATATAACTATGGCTAAGTCAAACATCAACAATAGTCGGATAGATCAGCCGCTGGACAGCTTCTGGCGCGCCACCTTGATTAAAATTCTGCCTGGCTGGATCACCCCTGACGGCTTATCCTTGTTAAGGTTAATCCTAATACCGGCTGTATTGCTGGCTTTCGCTTTCAGTAATTTTTTGTTGGCGGTCATCTTATTCGCCTTGGCCGCCCTTTTAGACTCTCTTGATGGCGCACTATCCAGACAAAGAAACATCCACACCTCTTGGGGCCTTATCATTGATCCTCTGGCTGATAAGTTGCTGATCATGATGACGGTTTTATATCTGGCGTTAGTCTTTCCCGTTCCCGGACTGATCCTAAGTGTTTTCGGCTTGGAAATGCTGCAGCTTCTGGGAACGGCCATAGTCTTAGGTGTGAGCAATAAGCCGATTTTAAAAGCCAGTACTTTCGGCAAGTCCAAAATGCTTCTGATTTCCGTAACTGTTGTGTTGATCTTTATCTGGCTGATACTCGCTTGGCCTTGGCTTCTGACCTTAACCATCATCTGCCTCTTTTTGACGCTGATTCTGCAAGTCGTTACCTGTCTACATTATCTTTATCGACTGGCCAAAAAATAACTAAATTATTATTTTTTTTAGTGTTGTTTAGGCCTTTTACCGGATTCAATATTGTTATCATTCCGGCCCTGCCTGCCTGCCGACAGGCAGGGTCTCAAGGCGAGTGGAGGAATCCCTTAATCAATTGCGAATTAAAACTATTATTTCAAATAAATTAAAGGGATTACTCCACTGCGTCCGGATTACCGGACTTCGGTCGGAATGACAACAAGAAGTAAAAACCACAGACAGTAATCAGAATACTTACGCTAGATAAAAATATCTCCGCCGAAACGGAGATATTTTTATTTTTAGACTTCTATAATGACTGGCAAGATCATCGGCCGTTTCTCTGTTTTTTGGAACAGGAACTTACCGATTTCATTGCGCAACTTTTCTTTCAAATACTGGTCGTCAGGCGCAGTTACCGGATTATTATCCTTAAGGATTTTCTTGATCTTGATCCGGGTCATCTCAATCAAACGTTTGTTCTCTTTCAGATAGACAAACCCGCGGGAAATAATATCGGGACTTTGGATCAAGTCGCCGGTTTTAGCGTCCACGGTGGCGATAATCACCAACATCCCGTCTTCCGCCAACTGCTGGCGGTCGCGCAAAACGATATTATTCATATCAGTAATGCCCAAACCATCCACAAAAACATAAGAAGCCGGGACTTTTTTGCTTAGGATGCCGGCGCTGTTGCCGTCAAATTCAATGACACTGCCGTTATCCGGTACAAAAATCCTGTTCGGCCTGAAACCGATATCCTTCGCCAGCTTAGCCGCTTCCTTCAACATGTAATGGTTGGCATAGGAAGGAATAAAATAATCCGGCTGAATGGATTTAAGCATATAGGAAATGTCTTCACGATTGCCGTGGCCGGACACATGAATGTCCATGATATTGCCATGAATGACATTATCGCATTGGCGATACAGATTGTCCTTCAAACGCTGGATAGTGCGTTCATTACCCGGAATAACCGAGGAGGAGAGGATGACGGTATCGTTTTTACGCAACTTGACTGATTTGTCATTGCCGTCAATAATACGCGACAAAGCGGCATTGCCTTCGCCTTGCGAACCGGTACACAGGATAACAATTTTATTTTCCGGATACTGGTCAACACTTTCTACTTTAACAACTGAGTTCTTTTGGTATTTGATATAACCCAATTTCTTAGCAATTTCTACGTTGTTTTTCATGCTATAGCCCATCAAAGCCACTTTTTTGTTGAGTTTTTCGCAAGTGGCGATGATCCAACTAATTCTTTCAATCTGTGAAGAAAAAGTGCCGATGATCATGCGACCGGGAGCGTCCGTAATCAACTTAGTAATATTTTTTTGCATTTCTTCAGTAGTGGCCGATTCCCTGATATCAATAGCGCCTAACGATTCCAACATTAAGATTGTCGGGCGCGGCAACTTGGCCAAGTAATCATACTTCAAAAGAGGTTTGCCATTTTTATCTTTCTCCAATGTCCAATCACCGGGATGTATGACTGTGGCAACCGGCGTTTTAATAATCACGCCGACCGCATCCATAATGGAGTGGTCGATAGGGAAGAAAGAAATATCAAAAGCACCCAGCTTCAAACGGTCGCTGACCTTCTCCACCATAATGACTTTTAACCTCTTAGCGCCGTCTTTCTTGTAATCCTCAACACGATGTTTGACTAAAGCGATGGTCAAGGGCCGACCGATAATAGTCGGATTACCCAGTTTCTCCAGCAAGATCGGGGCGGCACCGATGTGATCCAAGTGACCGTGAGAAAAAATCACGCCTTTAACGTTTTTTTCTTTGCCTCTTAAATACTCAATATTGGGGATGATATAATCAATGCCCGGCATATCTTCTTCCGGGAATTGTATACCCATATCCAAAATCACGATATCGTTTTTGTACTCAAATATCGTCATATTGCGGCCGACTTCTTCATAACCGCCAATCGGAATGATACGCAGTTTGTCGCTGCCTTTAACTCCGGTCGCAGTTGCTGTGGTTGTTTGGCTGGTACGCAAAGCACTGGAGCGCAAATCGCGCACTAAAGGTTGGCGGAATTGCTCGCGCGCTGTTTTGGCCGCAGTCTGCTGTTTTTGGCGCGCATCGCCTGCCTGATAATTGCCGGCTTTATTGCGTTTCGACCAGAAACCTTCGGGTTTCTGCTGTTTGGGCGAAACGGCTGACTTAGGTTGGATCGGACGACTGTTCGGCACATCCATGCCTTTCAACCAATGATCCAAACTCAGATTTTTTTTGTCCGCTTTTTCTTCTCCCGGCTTGCCGGAAGATATCGCCGCGGGACCGCGGAAAGCGCCGACGGGCTTTCTTTGCGGTTTATGCGATTTTTTCATGGCGGAAAATGCCGGTCCCTTGAATTCCTTCTTGGGCGCATTCCGCCTGTAGTTTGTACTACTGTTCATAAATTCTTAAATTACACTTTGTTAAAGTGCCAAAAAGCAAAACTGCCTTTACGGCAAGCGACTTGAGTCGCTGAGAGTAAATTAATTGTGCCGACGGAGAGACTTGAACTCTCATGGCCTTGCGGCCACACGGCTCTGAACCGTGCGTGTCTACCAATTTCACCACATCGGCGAAAAATAAAAATTAAATTAAGGGATTAAGAGATAAAAGTTTATCATTTAACCCTTGTTTTGCCTCTAATCTTTATTTTTTTGAGGTTTTATAGATTATTACAGTATACAGCAAAAAAGAAAAAATGTCAAGGGCTAACGGCGCCAAGCATACTTCACTTTGACATACCATTCACTGACATTAGCCAAACGATCGCTGTAGCTGGCGATCGAGGTAACATCAAAGCCCTTCAAACTGCTATTCTGAGGATAGGTATAAGCGGGGCTGTAAAGAAAAATCGCCGGCAATTGCTGAGAAATTATTTTTTGGAATTCCCAGTATTTTTCCTGCCTTTGGCTATGATCCAGAATACGCCGAGCCGCCTCTAGCAAAGCATCGACTTTGCTGTCGGAAAAAACCGCCAGATTGGATCCGGGATATTCATTCTGCGAAGAATGCCAGAAAGCGAAAGGATCGGGATCGGAGGACATGTTCTCAGAAAACAACAAGATTTCATATCGGCGGTTATTGATGTTTTCTTGAATAATCTTATTCTTATCCACCGCTTCAATCGTAGTGATAATACCCAGTTGATCCCAAGACTCCTTAATGATCCGGGCAATGGCCAAATATTGCGGCTGATCGGGAACGGTCAAGACAAAGCGCAACTCATAGCTCTTTTTCTGCAACACCTGTTCAATCATATCATCGCCGGTAGAAGTGGCCACCAGCTGCCAACCATTAGTCTGCAACAAAGCGGCGGCGGCTTCCAAATCATAAGAATATTTCTTGATATCGGGACTATTGTCAATGCCGGGAAGGATCGGCGCGTCAATAATCTTGGCTTGGCCACCAAACACTTCCTTAACCATTCGTTCCTTATCCACGGCCAAGGCTAAAGCCTGGCGAATATAGTCCGCCTGAAGCAAGGCATTCTTTTTTTGATTGAAAAAAATGGCAGCATACTGGGGCTGTTCCAGCTCATGCATGATAATATTCTTATGGCGTTTCAGATCGGCTTGATTCTCTCGCGGCAAATAAGCCAAACCATCCACGCTTTTGTTCTTTAAAGCGTCCAAAGCCGAATTAACGTCTCCGTAGAATTTAAACACTAATTGTTTTAAGTAAGGTTTGGCGCCGTAATAGTCGGCATTGGCCGACAGGGTATACGATTTAATCACACCGCTTTTATCTTTTTTAAAGCTCTCCACTTCCCAAGGTCCGGTGCCGACGGGTTTTTTGTTCAATTCATTCAGATCGGCATTGGCCGGCGGAATATTGTACCACAAATGCTCAGGCAAAATACCGAAAGTCAACATACTGGAAAAAGGCGCAAACGACTCCTTGAGCGTAAATTTTACAGTATAATCGTCAATTTTTTCTGCCACCACTCCGCGAAAACTCTTGGCTAAAGGGCTCTTGAATTCCGTATCTTGCAAGGAGGAAACAGTAAAAATAACATCATCGGCCTTGAACGACTCGCCGTCATGCCATTTGACGTTCTGACGCAAATAAAAAGTATAAATTAAACCGTCTTCAGAAACCTCATAACGCTCGGCCAAATCCGGAGTCAACTGATGGTTCTTGTCGTAAGTCAGCAAAGAAGAAAATATCAGCCGGCTTAAATCGCCGTCCACGCTATTAGTCTGAGATAGAATCGGATTAATAAAACGCGGAGAACCTATCAGGCCTTCGGAATATTCTCCGCCGACTTGGGGCAAGGGCACGGAGAAAATAACAAAAACCTTAAATAGCAAAAAGAAAAAACAAACAACGGCGACTGCGCCGAAAAAACGCAACTGCCTATTTTCTGACGCTGACAGGAATTTGGGCAGATACTTGAAATGCTTCAATCGCAAACGCTTGTTTTTATTTAGGCCGAATAGAATTTTTCGGTCGTAATGATGCTGGCGCTTGAAACGTCGCAATTCCGAGTTTTGCCGATCAAAAAACCTCTCGACTTTCCTTCTAAGATTTTTAAATAAAAAATCCACGGTTAAAATTACGAATTATATCTAGTTATGCGTCTGTGGCTGTCAGCCGTAGACAAAGTGCTACTAGTAAAGCACATTAAGCAGGGAAATTCCCAAAAAGATTATCGCGATAACGATAGTGGCATTGAACAACACTTGCTCCAAGCCGCGCTTGGTTCTGTAAACGTTGCCTTCACCGCCGAAAGCCGCACCCAATCCGGTGCCGCGATTCTGCAGTAAAATCACTGCCACCAAGGTGACGGCTGAAATAAGCTGAATAACATCTAAAATCATATTGGATATGCTTAAAATATATGGTTTTGACCTAATCTCATACTATCATAAGTGAGAGGTAAAGTCAAACCCAAAAAACAAACTCAGCGAGTTTTTTTTCTTTCATTAGCTGGATTTATTCTTGATTATTATGGTATAATAAAAACAAAGAAAAAAAACTTCCTAATCTCTATTTGCCTTATAAATCAAATTTCTATGCCCCAAACCACAGGCGAAGCCGAATGGCTTTTACAAGCGCTAAAAAAGAATTACAACCGCTCCGCGTCCAAGGATTCATCTAAAATAAAACTTAACCAATTAATATCCAAGTTAGGATTCTTTTACGAAAAAGTCAGAAATGCCATTGACTATAATGACGAACATCTGATTCGCCGTAATTCCTTGCGCCGTCTGATCACCAGGCAGATGAAATTCCTGGCTGAGCGCGATCCGGTTAAAATCGCAGAGACCGTAGTCTTTGAGTTCATCCGCGCCAAATATCTGCCCAACGACGCCCTGCCGGAAAGCGACATTGAACAAACCGCGGCCATCATCGCCAAATACCTGACTCTGTTCAATTACTTGCAAGGCCACCCGGTGGCGGAAGCCAAAAAAGTTAATGACTGGCTGTTGGATCTTTTGACCTGCGAGATTGACGAATACCTCTTCCCCAACGGCCGAGATATGGCCATAGTTAATTTCATGTACGGCGAAATGGTCAAAAGCATTTCGTTCGTCAAGAGCTCCATTGACGAAAAAGAACGCAATCTGCAAATTTACATCGCCGTCTTAAAAAACCTGATCAAAGCCGATTTGCCGCTCATCCGCTATTGGCTCATCAAACTGTATAACCCGCAATGGAATTCCTTCACTCCGGACGATATCAAAAAATTCGCTCCCAATCTGACCGATACCAAAAACCGCATTGAATTGCACCTTAGCCACTATTCCGGCTATCAGGTAACGCAAATGATCAAGAAGCAAGCGGTTTTCTTTCAAATTCTTAGAGAAATTATTGAGCAGAGCGACGACAATATCCGAGAGACGATTAACGACGAAAAAAAGCTGGAAGAAAAAATCAGCGAGGTTTGCAATAAGAATTACAAGCGCATCCGTGGCAAGCTGGTCGGTTCAATCGTCCGCGTTATCATTTATATTCTGTTTACCAAAACCATCTTAGCCTTCATCTTGGAATTGCCTTACGATCAATTCATTGTCGGCCAGGTCAATTGGCAGGCGCTTTTGATCAATATCATCTTTCATCCGCTTTTGATGTTTGTCATTGCTATGTCCATCAAGGTTCCGGGGCAAAAAAACACCAAGATCATTATTGAAGAAGTCAAAAAGATCCTTTATGGCGGTGAGCGCAAGCTGATTTATAAACCGCGCAAACTCTTGCGCCGCGGTTCTTTTACCTTCATTTTTTTCAACACCATCTACTTGATTATGTTCGGCATCTCCTTCGGCGCCGTAGTCGCAGTCTTGCATCGTTTGAACTTTAATTTGTTTTCCGGCGCTCTATTTATTTTCTTCTTGACCCTGGTTTCTTTTTTTGGCTTCCGTCTGCGCAATTTTGCCAATCAATTCCTGGTCGTGCCCCGCAAAGAGAACCTGTGGAATTTCCTTTTAGATTTTTTCTCCCTGCCGATTATCCGCGCCGGCAAATTCTTCTCCTCCAACTTCTCCAAAATCAATGTTTTCTTATATATCTTAGACTTTATTATTGAAACGCCTTTTAAAATGTTAGTGGAACTGCTGGAAAAAGCGCTGTCATTCATCGGTGAGAAACGAGAAGAAATATCTTAAAATATTAAACATATGAAACTAAATTTTAAATCAGAAGTTATTCCTTGGCTGTTAATCTTAGCCAGCGTCATTGCCGCCGTTTACTTTTACTTTAATTTCCCGGCCGTCGTGGCCACGCATTGGAATTTTACCGGCCAAGCCGACGGGTTTTCCGGCCGCGGCTTCGGCGCTTTCTTTTTGCCGATCTTGGTTATCATTTTCTATCTCTTCATGACGTTATTGCCTTACTTGGATCCCAAGAAAGAACGCTACCAGGAATTCTTCGGCGCTTACCTGGGATTCCGAACGGTTCTTATTTTACTTTTCATACTTTTGCAGTTCATCACCGGTTTTTACAACCTCGGCTATGAATTAAATATCGGAATTGCCGTGGCCTGGCTGATCGGTCTTTTAATGCTATACATCGGCTGGTTGATGCCAAAAATAAAAAGCAACTGGTTTATCGGCATTCGCACCCCCTGGACATTAAGTTCAGAAAATGTCTGGAATAAAACCCATGCCTTAAGCCGCTGGCTGTTTGTAATTTTCGGCCTGGATCTCATTCTGGTGCCCTATCTGCCGGAAACCTGGGCGGTTACGGCCTTCATCTTGGGACTTATCATTTTGCTGGCGGGCAGTTTCGGCTACTCCTATTGGCTCTATTACCAAGAAAAAAAAGCTTAGTTTATGTACCGCTATCTTGCTGTCAGCTTAATAACAATCACCTGCTTGCTTGTCATTGGAATCGGCGTCGCTTGGGCGCCGATTTTTCCTCTGGCCAAACAACTGACTGCTACGCCGCCGACTGATTCACTGCCAAAAACACCGGCCATAACCACCACCACGCTCATCTTCGGCGGCGACGTCATGCTCTCGCGCAATGTCGGACAGAAAATGACCAAATACCAAGATTGGTCCTGGCCGTTTACAAACATCGCCGGATTGCTGGCCGACGCCGACTTAGCCATTATCAACTTAGAATCGCCATTTACCATCGGCGGTTCGCATTTGGTCAAAACCGGATCATTTTCTTTTAATGCCGACCCGCAAGCGCTGGCCGGGTTGATTCAAGCCGGCATTGACGTAGTTGCTCTGGCCAATAATCATGTTTTAAACCAAGGCAAAAAAGGCATAATTGATACGCGAAAACTTTTAGCGGACAACAATATTTCTTATACAGGTGCCGGTCTGAATGAGGCCGAAGCCGGACGTCCGGCAATCAAAGAAATAAACGGGACTAAATTCGGTTTTTTGTCTTACGCCTATCCGAACGATTATTCCGTAGCCGGAACTTCCACTCTCGGACTGGCCGGCATGGATATAAACAAAATGACAACGGCTGTTACGGAACTGAAAACAGAAGTTGATCTGGTGGCAATACTGATACATGCCGGGGCCGAATACACCAACAAGCCCAACAAACAGCAAATCGCCTTTGCCCATGCGGCCATTGACGCCGGAGCCGACTTAGTGATCGGCCATCACCCGCACTGGGTACAGATTACGGAAATTTATAATGGCCGGCCGATTCTGTATTCTTTGGGAAATCTAATCTTTGATCAGATGTGGTCGCTGGAAACCCAACAAGGCGCCTTAGCCGAAATAACAGTGACTGATAAACAGCTAGATTCAATCAGAATCATTCCGATTAAGATTATTGATTACGGCCAAGCGACCCTGGCTACCGGCACGGAAAAAGAATTGATTTTAAACAGGCTGGGATTGGATAATGAGATTATTAACATTAATAATTAAATCAATCAAGAACCAACTTAGTTAATTTTCTATATTAAGTTTTCATATTAAGCAATTTTAAAAGCGGAGCATGTCATCACGACATTCTCCGCTTAATTTGTGCTATTTAGGCAGTTGATTGCGCCTTAGCTGCGCTGCCGTTGAGACAACCGCGCCGCTGCCCGCGCCGCTTCCAACATGGAATCGTCGCCGAGGCTGGTTCCGAAATTGCGCGACTGCTCACGGCGAGGTGCCGTGGCTCCAGCCTCCTTCGCCGCTTCAAAGGAAGCGCTGAGGATCTGACCGAGGCGACCGATCAAACCCGGACGTCTACGTAGGAGTTCCTTTTTCTTCGGATCGCCGTCCGCCAGTTTATCCGGGTTTTGACCCAGCAAATACACGGCCGCCTGCTCCTTGATGCCCTGGCCGGAGAAGATTACCGCCTCCCCGTCCGGGAATTCAAGATAGTTGGGCCCGATAAAAACTTGGCGGCCAGTCGGATTACCGTCGGAGTCCACTTCTTCTTCGCGCCGATAACCGACACGGTGCTTCCACCGTTCCAGATTGATCGCGACGCTTCGCAGATCTTTCATTTCGTGGATGACGGTCACCTTTACAAACTCCGGCAAAAACCCGTCACGCAGAAGGGTTGTGTAAGAAAATTCGCCGCGTTGCTCGTCTACTCCCTTCTTGTGAATAGCCGGCGTCAGAGGTTTGAAACGCTTGCCCAACGCGGCCTTGCTCATGTTGCGGATACCCCGAACGCCGATCAGGATGGACTCGCCCATTTCCGGCATATCGGCCGGCGCCACGATCATTGTGGTGTAATTACCCGTATGGATCACCACCTCGCCCTTGCCGCCCGCGGCCGCCTTGATGCCGTCCAGAGCTTTGCTCAACAAGTCATTGCTGACTTCCACCGCCACTTGGACGATGGTCGTCTCATTGCTGTTGACGGTGCCGTCTTCATTGAAGGTGTTGCACACGACCGGAATACCTCCGGAGTGGAACATCTCCATTCCCACCTGTTCTTCGCCGTTTCCGGCTTCAAGCACCTTGAACGCCGCCGGATCTTCCGGCGCTGTTTCGTCGAGAACGGCCACGGCCTGCTCCTGCATCCGTTGTTCCCGCTCCTGCATGGCTGCCAACTCGGCCGCCACCTGGGCTTCTTCACTACCATTACCACTGCGATGATTCTGTTTAGTCTTCTTGCTTCCCATGGTTGACTCCTGCCGCTAGTTGCGGCTTTTAAGGAATTGTCTAGGTACTTGCCACGCCCACCAGGACGTAACAATTAATTATAGCACACTGTTATTTTTTTGTCAATAGATTTATCCACAGGAACAACAAAAAACATACTAAATATATTAAAAAATATCTAAATTTAAACAAAAAAATAAATAGCTAAATACTATTTATTGACTGATTATTCAAGGTAAATTATCGCCGTATAGCCATTATCTGATAGAAACAGAAAACAGCCCGGTTAAATATGATAAAATTGGGGTCAAGATAATAATACCCAAACTCCATAAGGGTTTAATAAAATTTTCCCAAACGCCAATAACAGCCAGAGTATACAGAACCACCATTACCCAGAAAATTGTCTTTAAATATGTATCATCCACAAAGTTAGCTTACAGCTTATAATTTAGTAATTTACAATTATAAACCAAGGGACAATAATTGTCAATATTTAATTGCTGAACCGGAAGTGGCAGACATCGCCATCGGCCATCACATAATCCTTGCCCTCCAACCGAAGCAACCCCTTTTCCCGCGCTCGCGCTTCACCGCCCGCCGCCACCAAATCCTGCCACTTGATTACTTCGGCGCGAATAAATCCTTTTTCAAAATCCGTATGGATAACTCCGGCCGCTTGCGGCGCCTTAGTGCCGCGCTTAATAGTCCAGGCCTTGGTTTCCATTTCGCCGGAAGTAAAATAAGTGATTAAGTCCAAAGCGTTGTAGGCTTTAACAATCAACCGATCAAGCCCGGACGCTTCCAGTTGTAATTCTTTCAAATACGCCTTGGCATCTTCTGCCGGCAACTCGGCTAACTCCGCTTCAATCTTAGCAGAGATAGTCAGATAATCTGTTTCCTGATAAACCTTATCCTCATCCACATTCAAAACATAAATCATCGGTTTCATAGTCAGTAGGCACAAATCCTTAACCAATATTTTTTCTTCCTCGTCACCGATAATCTCGCTGGCTAACTCGCCCGCCTCCAATCCCGTTTTTAATCTTTCCAGTATCGGCTGGAGTTCCACGGCTTCCTTTTTTCCGGCGCGCACTTCTTTGCTATTAGTATCATATCTTTTTTCTATTGTCTGTATGTCAGCCAGGACAAGCTCCAGATTAATCACCTCACGATCTGACTGCGGATTGACTTTGCCGGACACATGAATGACATTCTCATCAGAAAACTGGCGCACCACCTGCACAATAGCGTCCACCTCGCGGATATTGGCTAAAAATTTATTGCCCAAACCCTCACCCTTGCTGGCACCCTTAACAATGCCGGCGATATCAATAAACTCAATTGTAGTCGGCACGATTTTGGCGGAATTAGAAACGCGCGCCAGTTGCTCCAGACGCTCATCCGGCACAGGCACCACGCCGACATTGGGATCAATGGTGCAGAAAGGATAATTAGCGGCGTCAACTTGCTTTTTGGTCAGGGCTTTAAACAGCGTGGATTTCCCCACATTAGGCAAACCGACAATACCAATAGAGAAAGACATGTTAAAACAATTACGAATTAAGAATTACGAATTACAAAAAACTCGTCACAAGGTCATAAAGTTACAAGATTCACCCTATTAAATAATTTGCTCGAGCGAATTACGGTGAAGCCATATTTAACAAAGTGAACTATAACAGAATACAGAGTAAAAATCAATACCCATAAAATTGAAAACGGTGTAGCAATAAAATTAATCAACTAAAAAGAGGCAGTAATCGCTTACTGCCCCGCAAATAAAGTGCTTTTTCGATTCAGCTTTTTCAGCTGACCTTGGGAGCCGCCGCCTGGAACTCGGCCAACAAGCCGGCGTCAATGTCCCCGGCGTCCATCTGGGCCAACGCCGCATCCACATTGAAACCGGAGGAGGCGTCAAGATCGCGATCAATGTCGCCATCCGAACGAAGCTCCGCCTGAACACCAGTCAACTCGCCCTGCAGTTCGTCCAAAAACGAGGTGTCAACCTTATTACCGCCCTGAGCCCTTGCCCGGTCGCGCATTGCCACGGCCTGCCTATGGGCTTCAATCGCCTTGAGCATGGCTGGACCGTTCTGGCGAATCGTATTCAAACCAGTCAACGCTTCGTTGTAGTTGGTCCGAGCGAGCTCGTAACTCTCCTTGAGAGTGTCGTAAGTCGCCTGTTGGCTGGTGATTTGGTCATCCAGCGCCTTAATCTCCTGGGATATCTGTCCCAATTGAGACGCTTTGTCCGGCTGGCCGACCAGGCTACCACCCAAAGCAACGAGTTTGGCTCGACGGCTTCGCAGAGCCTCCAACGGTTCCAACTCTTTGGTTTCCGGGTCGGCGATTGTACGCATCTGAGCGCCGATTTGTCGCGCCAACACCCGCTTTCCCTGGACCTGATTCTCCAATTCCGCGATGATCTGCTCCAACTTCTCTTCCGGCGACAGAGTCGAAGCCAAAAGGCCCTGCAATCGACCGCCCATCGCCTTGAAAAACATACTGATATTAACTTTCTTGTCCATCGCTTGCGACATTGCTTTGTCTCCTTCTTTTGTTGTTGCTTTTAACTTAACATTTAAAATTCAATACGAACAACGATTTACAATTAAACAGAATTAGAGCAGATCACTCACATCAACCGACGGTTCAAACCTTTCTCCCAAAAACAAACCGCCCGAACCTCTGGCTTCCTTCTTTCTGGCATCCAAAAATATCAACCATCTTTCACCGTCTTGTTCGCGCGAAGTGACAAAATACAGCAGATCGCCGGCCATAGCGTTATCGCATTCACCATCGATTTCTACGTTAAACGCACCGATATCAACAACTTTCCAAGTGACACCGGGAGTCAAACTGTTTGGCAATTCATAAGGCACGGGCTCGGACTGACCATTGTTCTTGAAAATTCGCGCCGGCCCCGGTTTACCGTCTCCGCCCTTATAAAAATTCATCAAAGACATTGAATCCAACTCGGTTGCCTTGAGCCAAATCGGCTTACCGCCTTCTTGGCTAGGCACCTTAAAAATCCAAACATTACCAGCCAAGGCCAAAGCCTTAAAAACTGTTCCCGTTTTAAGCCAAGACGAATCACCGAGTGTATTTTCGCTGGATGTCTTTTGACACATTTCCCATAAACTAACAGAGGCTTTAACTGCCCGTTCCGGTTCCCCCAATAAAGTAACCGTTTGCTGAGAAGATGCCCGCTCCAATTGCTTGGGCACGCTAACAGGCGCGCCGAACGTAACAAGATTGTGGGGTTGTTTAGCCACTTTGTTTCCAACAACCGACGCTTTTTTGTTTTTAACCAGATAACCGATACCTACGCCGGAAGCCAAGATGATAAGAAACCCTAACAGTGACAGAAAGTCCATATCTTTTCTCCTTCTCAGTTTTTAAAACCACTATCTTATAATCTACTAATCACCGCTATCATCGCCAAACCAACTGCCAGAGTAATGAGTAGGCCTACTAGTAGAAACCTCTGTCTTAATTTAATAACCGCCACCATCACTGTAGCTGGAACTGGAACCGCTGTAACCGCCACCATCACTGTAGCTGGAACTGGAACCGCTGTAACCGCCACCATCACTGTAGCTGGAACTGGAACTGGAGCTGCTGGAACTGCTACCGCCCCAGTCGCTCCAACCGCTGCTGGAACCACTACTGGAACTACCGGAGTCAAAAGAAAACGATGACGTACTCTGGCTGTCCTGATAATCGTCGTAGGCCTTTTTGGCCGTCCGACCGGTGTCATCAGCCAACTGATATGCTTGATCGGCATTAAAAATAGCCGATTCATAGCACCTGTTAGAGGCGTCACGACGAGCTTGGGCCAAACGGCTTTTAGCGGAATCAAAATCCGACTGAGCCGACGAAGAATGACTGCCATAGTTTTCAATATCATCTTCGTTGTCATCAATCATTCGTTCAGCTCGACGTTCTTGATCCGGCCAAGCCAAGCGATAGGACTCCAAATCATCGACTAACCTCGTAAACTCCCGCAATAAACGATTGGCTTGAGACAAGCCATTGTCGCCACTGGTTATTTCCGAATCAGCCAACCTGTAATCTTGATCCTCAGTCGCGATTCTTTGAGCTTCAGCCAAGTGTTCTTTGGCCCGCAAAAGATTATCGCCGGCCAATGTCAGATTGTCAGCCACTTGCGACCAAACGGTCTTCGCATGAAGATTAAGTTTGGCGCGAAGCTGTCGTGCCTGATTAAGGCCGTTTTGAGAAGCCATAATATTAGAAGCCAAAATCGCGCCACTATTCCTAACCTTCTCCGCCAGTATTAGTTGCCGATCAGCGCCTTTAATCGCTTCATTAGCCAAATCATACGCCTTAAGCGCACTACTGAAGACCAAAAGGAGATCGTACTTGCCTTCTTCAACGATCACTAGTGAAGCCTCGGTGGCGACTGCAAACAACTGCTCCGCCTGACGCAAGTCGGCGTATGACTGCTTAAGCGCCTTATCCGCTGTCAGCGGACCTTTGGCAACTAAGTTATCAAGATAGTTGTTAGCCGACGAAATACTGTTTTGAGCCGACGCCAACTGTTCTCCCGCGCCAGTCTGCGCCTTCTTGTAGGAATCAAGATTATTCATCACCTTAAAGATGGAAGCATCAACAGAGCCGACAACCAAAAAACTGGCGCTCAATAGTTCACGCGCCTGCCTAGGGTCGCCTAACCCGGAGCCTTCAACCGGCAATAGACCGGAAATTATTTCCAGGTTGCCGGAGACCTTGTCAAGACTGATTTTTGCCGCCGATAACTCTTCATTATTCAAAGCGACATACTTGGACAAATAGTCGCCGCCCTCGCTGGACAGCCTTTCCATGGCCAAAATATAATCGCGATTTTTTTCTGCCAAATCATTTTGTAGCTGGCTTAATTCCTGGCGAGCATCCTCGGCCAATTTTTCAATCGCCGACAGCTGCTCGTTGGCATTCTCTATCGCCCGTTGCGATGCCTCAATAAGTTTTTCGGCTTCAACCGCCTGCGCCTTCTTTTGCTTGGCCTTGCCGGTCGCGTCAGCCTGCTTGATATCTTCCTCGGCCTGGCTGAGATTGATTCGCCCCGATTCAATTAAGTCGGAAATCGGGACTGAATATTCCGGTTTATACCAACTGGAAACAGCACCGAATTCAGACTGGAATCGCTCAATAGCCAAAGACTGTCCTATCGCCTCCGCCTTGACGTTGGCCAAACACTTGTCGGCCAAACGCTTAGGCGCGGACATGACCAGCCATAGGCCGGACGTCATCGCAATAACCAGCAGAATAATCAACACTTTTGACTTGTTCATGGCACTCGGTTCTCCTTTTGTTGTCAGTTAATTGGTCACCTAAATTAAAAACACATTAAAGACTATTAAATTTTAATGTTCGCAACCTAAAGAAACCAAAATCATAGCTACTTTAGAATTTTGCATTCTATCATATCTGAGCTAACTTGTCAAATAAAGCCATAATAACCCAGAAACCCAGGTAGAAACAAGCCCGGGCATACTTAATTATACTGACCAGTATGGTTTTCTCATCGCTTTTTCAATTGAAAAAATGCCAGCTTCTTGGTAGAATAAAAGAGTTAATCTAATATCGCTTATGCGCATAATTTACGGCTTAGCCGGACAGGGCTTCGGCCACAGCGCCCGTTCGCGGGAAATCCTCAAACACTTGGCGGCGGCCGGCCACGATATTAAAGTCTTCACTTACGGCCAAGGGGCGTTTTTTTTGCACCATGATTTTGACGTCTTTGAAATTCCCGGACTAACCCTGAGCTATAAAAATAATAAAGTCAGATATTTCAAAACGTTGCTGGATAATACCAAGAAAGTCTACGGCCAAACACGGCAATGGAACAAAATTAAAAAAGTTTTTAAGGACTTCGCTCCGGAACTGGTCATTACTGATTTTGAACCGCTAACAGCCTTGCTGGCCAAAAAATTCCGCTTGCCTCTTATTTCCATTGACAACCAACATCAATTAACCAACACTGAGATCCAAATCAACAAAAAGCATCTCAAGGATCTGATGGCTGACAAAGCTATCATTAAGCTAGTCATCTGGAGCGCCAAATATTACCTGGTAACTTCCTTTTTCAAAACCAAGATAAAGAAAAAAAATACTTATTTATTCGCGCCGATCATTCGGCAGGAAGTGTTGGACATGCAACCGGCCAAAGACGACTACTTTTTGGTTTATGAGGGCGCTGATATGGGCCGACTGACTGAGCTGTTCAAAAGGCTGCCGTATAAATTTGTCGTTTTTGGACCGCAACGGCAGGGTCATGAGGGCAATATTGTTTTCAAGCATTTTGACACGCACGAATGGCTGATGTACCTTAACCGCTGCCGCGCCGTTATCGGCACTGCCGGACTAAGCCTGCTGAGCGAAGCGATCTACCTTAAAAAACCCTACCTGGCTCTGCCGATCAAACACCAGGTTGAGCAGTTAATCAACGCGCAGTATCTGCAACGACTGGGCTACGGCCAATTCAGTTATGATTTAACAAGTGAGGAGTTTGAGGATTTTGTCGCCCACTTACCCCAATATGAGGAAAGACTGGCCTTCGCCGAGGCTTGTGGCAATAAGGAATTATTTGAAAAACTGGACGAAATCATCGCTAATTCGTAAATTGATCTTGATTTTTTTAGATAACAGTGATAAAATATTGAAAGATTTCGGGTCGTTAGCTCAGCTGGTAGAGCAGTTGCCTCTTAAGCAAACGGTCGCAGGTTCGAATCCTGCACGACCCACTTGGAAGAATATTAAGAGGCGCACCAGGAGTGCGTCTCTAATTGTGTAAATTATGTAAGCAATGCATCAGCACCCATGGTGAAATGGATATCACGACTGGCTTCGGACCAGTTATTGGGGGTCGCGAAGCGACAGGATAGCAATGAACCGCGAGTTATGTCGGAAGACATAACGAGCGAGTGAATGCCGCCGAGGCGCCGGTGGCGCGTCGGCGCTATCCCTGGACAACGAATTGTTTCGTTTTCCGACGAAACAATGAGGCGGAAAGAACCGCCAATGACAGTATATAAATCAAAACTTAAGCACCCATGGTGAAATGGATATCACGACTGGCTTCGGACCAGTTATTGGGGGTTCGAATCCCTCTGGGTGCATAATAAACAAAAAAACAGAAATCATAACGATTTCTGTTTTTTTTTGTTATAGTTTAATCTATTTTAGATGCTATATAATCGGAGGTTGACAATTTGACTAGGCTTTGCTATAATACAGTATTCCCAATGCGAGGGATGTTCTTTGTAAGTTAAGCATGACATAGGCAGTCACAAAACTCCAAAAAAGAAAGGAGGATAGAATAATGACCATCTTTTGTGTTCACTTAGTTTCTTTTCTTGTCGTCTGGGTTCTCTTCATTATTGTCTCGGGACACGGTTTCCGCATGACAATGGAAACGACATGGCAGCAACGTGTCTTGCCTGCTCTATTTTTTACGGGAGTGCTCTATGTTGCGGCACTTCTTGGGACTGGGGTCATTTCTTGGCCACCCTACTAATCGTAACAAAATAGAAAGGAGAAAAGCGATGTTAAGGATCATATTAAGGATCGTTCGCAAGGTCATTGGTGTAATTTCTATGTCTGAGTGCAACGGCCGTCATGGTTTTTTCGTTACTCTTGGATTATGGTAAACTACCTGGTGGATTATTCGCACTTTTTGGAATAATCGTAGCTGTTATTGTGCTTGGTTTATTTGGTTGGTATCTGTTTGATGACTAATCAAATTCTGTACCTTCAGTCGCTCGACATCCGCCAGGGCGACTTTTTAATTTCATTCAATTTTCAAAGAGCTAAAATAATTTGTCGAAAAAAAGTCGAAAAAAATATCGGGTCGAACCGCATTTTGGTAAAAGAAAATTTTTATGTTTATTCAACTGCAGAAATCATAATGATTTCTGTTTTTTGTTGTAGTTGACTTTTTTCAAAGACAAGAGTATGATTAACTATCAAGTTTAAGCAGCCTTAATTCGAAACGCACATTTCAAACCAAACAAAAAGGAGACGATAAAGATGTGGCACATCGGTGTTCATAGGTATGTCTGCATAATCGGGCCCGTTGTTATAAAAATACCAAGAGTAAAACTTATTCAGTTCTTCGCCCTCATTCTTAAAGATATTAGAGACTTAAGGTGGTGGGTGTTTAAAATTATAGTTCTCGGTGGAATTATAGAAAACATCAATGAAGCAACTTGTTATTTTCACACAAGGCACAAATTGCTCGCCCGCCTTTATCTCCCTCTTGTTTTTATTAATGTCTATCGTCGGGAAAGCGGGGTAGGCAATTTCACTTTTGGTGGCGATGAATTAACCAACAAGGTTTACAAAACGGGTGATCGTGAGTATCTAAAAGCACTGTTACCGTGTTCACACACTTTTGACCGTACGGAGAATTTTTCTTACGACGGTGTTTGTTTAAAAATTCTCGACTATGGTGAGAAAGGATTCGAGCATCTTCTTCTCAATTATGGGGAGCAAATTAAGAAACTGCTCTTATCGGTTGCCAACCAGCCAACATAACAATATGGCCATTTATCCGTATAACGGGTGGATGGCCTAATTTTTTATAATTTACTGCCAAACCGACTAACTTTTAAAAACCCTGCCCTTGAAAAATTCACTTCAATAGGTTACTATTAACTCATTAAAAATTAAAACAAAATTATGGCTACTTTTTGGATTATTCTTGTCATTTTTGTCTTGATCGTCCTGGCTCTGGCTTCAGTATTCACTGTCCAACAGCAGAGCGTGGCCGTCATCCAAAGATTCGGCAAGTTCAAAAAAATGTCCTCTTCCGGACTTAACTTCCGCATCCCCCTGATTGACCACATCGCCGGACACATCGGCCTGCGTATCAATCAGCTGGACGTTAAAATCGAGACCAAAACTGAAGACAATGTTTTTGTCCACGTCACTGTTTCCGTCCAATATCAGGTCTTGCTGGAAAAACTGTATGACGCTTTTTATAAATTAATAAACCCCAAAGAACAAATATCTTCTTACGTCTTTGATATTGTTCGCGCTCAGGTTCCAAAACTGAAATTAGACAATGTTTTTGAAAATAAAGACGAGATCGCCAATGCCGTTAACACCGAGTTATCGCAAGCCATGTCCGACTTCGGTTACCAAATCATTAAATCTTTGGTTACCGATATTGAGCCGGACGCCCAGGTCAAAGCGGCCATGAACGAAATTAACGCCGCTCAGCGCCTGCGCGTTGCCGCCCAAGAAAAAGGCGAAGCAGAAAAAATTTTAATGGTAAAAAAAGCGGAAGCCGAATCGGAAAGCAAAAAACTGCAAGGTGAAGGCATCGCCAATCAGCGTCGTGCTATCATTAACGGCCTTAAAGAATCAGTTGACGACTTTCAAAAATCAATCAAGGGTTCAACCGCTCATGACGTTATGAACTTGGTTATGGTTACCCAATATTTTGACACTCTCAAAGACATCGGCGCTTCTTCCAAAGCCAGCGCCGTGTTTATACCCCATTCTCCGGGAGCGGTCGCCGACTTGACAGCTCAAATCCGCGATGCCCTGTTGCAAGCTGATGGAGCCAAGCAATAAACTTAATAGTGTTCCAACCAATAAAACAGCCCGCCATTAAAGCGGGCTGTTTTATTGACAAAAAAATCATTTATGATAAGCTGACTGAGGCTTAAAACTTATTGATTTAATGAACTGCAAAAACTCAACCAGAGAGGATTAGCCATGATAAATATCGCTCATTACATTGACCACACCTTACTTAAGCCCAATGCCACCATCAAACAGAT
Organism: Patescibacteria group bacterium; assembly: GCA_041650895.1. Taxonomy (NCBI): domain Bacteria; species Patescibacteria group bacterium. The sequence goes on from JBAZKF010000001.1 coordinate 443,482, forward strand.
CAAGCAACTTTGCCAGGAAGCCATAAACCATGGATTTTATTCTGTTTGCGTCAATCCTTGCCATGTCTATCAATGCTTGCTAGCCCTGCACAACACTAACGTTAAAGTTTGCTCGGTAGTCGGATTTCCCTTGGGCGCCAACGATTCTGAAATTAAATCAGCTGAGGCCAAAGTCGCCATTGCTAAGGGAGCTAATGAATTAGATATGGTAATGAACGTTGGATTTTTATTAAGTGAAGAATTTGATCTTATTATTGAAGAAATAGAGGTTATCGCCGCCACTGCTCATTCCAATGACGTTTTACTTAAAGTTATAATTGAAGCCGGCTTGCTGACTGACGAACAAAAAGTGAAAGCTTGCAAGTTGGCGGCTTACGCTGGAGCTGACTTTGTCAAAACCTGCACCGGCTTTAGCGGCGGCCAAGCTACGGTGGAAGATGTCAGATTAATGAAGGCTGCAGTCGGCCAGAGAGTGGAAGTAAAGGCCTCTGGCGGAATCAAGGATTATGCTACGGCGCTCGCCATGATTGAGGCTGGCGCCAGTCGTATCGGCACCTCCAGCGGAGTCAAAATTGCAATGGAGGAATTGGAAACGCTGGCTAGCCGATTCAATGGCCGGCTAGAAGCTAAAGAATAGAACTTTAAAAACGACTTGCGTCTGCAAGTCGTTTTTTATTTTTTTTAAAATTGTTTAAAATTTTTGTTCCCGTATTTATGTAATTTTAAAAGAGGCATTTATGCCTCTTTTAAAACTTGTGCCCAAGGTGAGACTCGAACTCACACGGCCTTGCGACCAACAGATTTTAAGTCTGTCGTGTATACCATTTCACCACTTGGGCTGACAAAAAAAGAAATTAAGAAAAAAGAAATAAACAGTATCGGTCCTTAATTTCTAATTTCTCAATTTCTAATTTCTTTCATCTAAGCGGCGAAAGGGATTCGAACCCTCGACCTCTTCCTTGGCAAGGAAGCGTTCTAGCCAACTGAACTACCGCCGCACAAATACCAACCGAATACGACTAAAACGAACATCAGTATTTTAGCAAAAAATACCGCCTAAGTCAAGAACTCTTTTACAGCCTATAAATACAGGTTGCTTTCCATCACTTCTTTAGTGATTACCCCCTGCTTATAAAGGCTGTTAAGCGAGTTGTCCATGGTTACCATGCCTTCCTTGGCGCTAGTCTGGATAACCGTCTTTAATTGGGAAATTTTATTCTCACGAATCAAATTGCTGACTGCCGGCGTATTAATCAGGATCTCTCTCGCCGCTACGCGCCCGCCGCCGGACGCCGGGATCAACCGCTGGGAAATAATGCCTTTCAAAGTAATGGAGATCTGCATGCGGACCTGATTCTGCTGATGGGGCGGAAAAATATCAATAATGCGATCAATGGTCTGAGCGGCGTTATAGGTGTGCAAAGTGGCAAAAACCAAATGGCCGGTTTCCGCCAAGGTAATGGTGGTGGCGATGGTTTCCAAATTGCGCATTTCTCCCACCATGACCACATTGGGGTCCTGGCGTAAAACATGCACTAAGCCGTCCTGAAATGACAACATATCAGTGCCCAACTGTCGCTGGCGAATAATGCTCTTATCGTGCTGGAAAATAAATTCCATCGGATCTTCCAAAGTGATAATATTCTCGTTACGATTTTTGTTGATATATTCAACCATTGAAGCAAGCGAGGTGGACTTGCCGCAACCGGTCGGACCGGTAACCAAAATCAATCCCCTGTCCAAATTGCACAAATCATAAACCACCTTAGGCATACTGATATCTTCCATACTGGGAATAACATTCGGAATGGTTCTGGCAGATAAGGAAATAGTATCCTTCTCAAACTGCAGATTGACTCTAAAACGGAAACCGTCGCCGTCGTCATAAGCAAAATCAAGATTTTTTTCAATCAAAAACTTTTTGAAACGGCTTTCTTCCACCATGTTACTGACCATGGTTTCGATTTCTTTAGCGCTAAGCGGTTTGCCATCCAGAGGCTTTAGCTCGCCGTCTATGCGCAAATAAGGCGGTAATCCTGCGACCAAATGCAAATCTGAAGCATTAGCCTCAACAACTTGCTTAAACACGCTCTCTAAAGTCATAAAGATATGTTATATATTTACTTTTCCCATTTTTTGATAACCAAGGCCGCTTTGGCCGCGGCAATCTGCGCTTCCTGTTTACTGGATCCCTCGCCGGAAGCGACCAAATCTTTCTCCAAGTAAACGCCGACCCTAAAAATCTTGGCGTGATCAGGACCGAAGGAAGAAATAACCTTATAAGACGGGGTAACGCCCAGCTTTTCTTGTGCTTTCTCCTGAAAGTGGCTTTTAGGATCAATATAAAGTTTCTTCTCCAAAATATCTTTCAATTTGGAAACAATATTCTTAACGACAAATTTGCTAGCCACCTTAAAGCCATGTTCTAAATAAATTGCGCCGATGACCGCCTCCATAGCATTGGCCAAAATATACTGGCGCGCCTTGGAATTCTTATCCCTGCTCTCGCCCTTTGACATCAGTAAATATTCCTCCAAACCCAACTCCGCCGCCACTTCGGCCAATGAATCGCCATTGACCAGTGAGGCGCGCCAATTAGTCAGCTCGCCCTCGGGATTAGAAAAATTTTCATACAGATACTCGGTCACCGCCAACTCTAAAACCGCATCGCCTAAAAACTCCAAACGCTCATTATGATCAAGCTTGAAGTCGGGATGCTCATTAATATAAGAGCGGTGAACCAAGGCGGAAATCAACAAATCATGGTCTTTGAATTTCACACCCAGAATTTTTTCCAGTTTAGTTATTTCGGACATGTCACCTTCTAAAGACAGATACCAAATATTGAATAGTGAATATTACTGCGATTATTGAAACAAGAATATTCAATATCTAATAGCCGATATTTGCTATTAATAATTATTGTTGCGGCGCAATGCTGGCAGCCTGTTCCTTTTCTTTAGCTCTCTTTTCTGCCGAGCGCTTATCAATTTCTTTTTCGCCCATATCTTTGTAAACAGCGCCCAGGACGCCATTAACAAACTTTCCGGAGGACTCGCCACCGAACGCTTTAGCCAATTCTATAGACTCATTAATCGCCACTTTGGCCGGAACATTTTCATCATAACGCAATTCATAAGTGCCTAAACGCAAAACATTACGATCCACGATAGTAATCTGATCTAATGGCCACTCCGGAGCGAACTTAGTGATTAAAACATCAATCTCTCCAACATGATCCATTACGCCCTGTACTAATTGTTTCATAAATCCCCCATCAGAAAAATCCGGGGCAAAAGCCTCTTTGTTTTGTTCTAAAATTTCTAGCGGATTATCCTGGCGATCGTTGAAATCCCACTGATAAAGAGTTTGGACCGCGATGGTGCGCGATAAATGGCGATTAGACATACGATTAAAGTGCTTAAAAGTGCTTTAAAATAAAATTACTTTTTCTTTTTGGCTTTGGTGGCGGATGATTTGACCTTAATCTTAATTGCTGTCCGTCCCTTATAATTACCGCAAGAGCCACAGGCATGATGAGGCATCACCGGTTTGCCACACTGGCTGCATTTGGTTAAGGCTTTGGGCTTGAGCGCAAAATGCGATGCCCGCTCCTTCTTGGATGTTTTTGTCCTTCGTTTGCTAGGTAAACCCATAAATTTGATTTAGGTGTTATTCCAAACCCACTTATCATCATAGACAGACTGGGTCGGGAATCCAAAAGTTATTTGTTAGTTTTCTTACTTTTACAATAACATTGTAACAGAAAAAAAGCAAATATAAAAACCACCTACGCCAATAGGTGGTTAAAAGTGCTTAAGAAAAAACACCATGTTCCAGCCGCAACTCTTCCAGATTCTTGACTTTAAACGGCTCCTGGTCGAAATTGAATTCCAACTGATTAAAAACAAAGCGGGTACCGAAATTGCCGGTAAGCCGGGATAATTCATTTACGCCTTCAATAATAAAAGCATTGGCCAATCCTGAGACAATCAAAGTTTTAATATCGCTGGCCGCTATTACCCGGGCTATTTGCATCTTAGTCAGCATACCGTTGGAGCCGTGGCCGGTAAAACTGCCTCCTTGGGCCGTCTCAGCCAGTTGCAAAAAATTGCCTTCGTTTATAACTGGCATGCGACATGATTCATCGTCCAGAACGCCATCCTGATCAAAACCGATAATTGCCATTTGCGGTTTAAGCGCCAGGCACAAATTCATAAATAAAATATCATTATCGGCGCAAATCTCCAGCTGTTTCAATTCTGTCCAGTCCACCGTATCATTGGCATTGATTATCGGCACAACCATATTTTCCATGGCTTTCTCCAATAAGCCGATCAAACTGCCGCGACAACGCTGATGCAAGTCGTTGTCGGTAAAAAGCATTTGCGCGGCCTCAATGCCAAAGACATCAAAATACTCAATATAGCGACCAATCAGCCGACCCATACCGATTGCCGCCCGCAAATTTTTGGGGCGACTTTTTTGGGGGTCACTGATAACTGCACCGGAAGTCACCAGAAACACCTGATGTCTATTTCTAATTAATGCCGCTATCTGCTGACAAATATTCAAAATTCTTTCCGAACTCAAGCCGTCATTATAATCCGCCAAAAGCGACGAACCAATCTTGATGCCAATACGCATAGCAAACCCTCCACATTGTTTTTGTTTCAATTTAAAAGTTCAATATGATTCATACCATTATAGTAAAATGAATCCTGTTTGTCAATAACCGAAATCTTGCGCCTCAAGCGGTGTAAAATTTAACTTCTTTGAGTGGTATAAAATCTAATAACCCCATTATAAATATTTAGGCTATTAAAGCCGACCACACGGCTACGATAAAAGTATAGCCAAAAAACTTCGATTTGTGTTAAAATTCCTTTAGTTGCTAACATTTAACCAAGACCGGACATGCTGGGCCATAAACCAATCAAATTACCCCAAGACGAACTGCCTCACGATAATATTATTGAGTGGTGGTATTTCAACGGTCAATTGCAAGACAAGGCCGGCCGACGCTATCCCTTCATGGATTGCCTGTTTAAGGCTAATCCTCGCCGAGTTAAAATTCCTTTTCTGCCACGCCTGCCTTTCGACGATCTGTACTTTTCCCATCACCTGTTGACCGACTTGGCGAAAAAAAAATTTTATAGTGCCATTGAACCGTTGGTCTTCTTGGCCCCTGACAGCTTCAAGAAAAAAAACTTCTACGCTCGTTACAGCCCGCCCAATATTACCAAGCAAAGACAAAACTTAATGGAAAAAACCTCGGCTAACAGTTGGCATTTAAAAACCGACTTGTTTGACCTGACTTTAACCAGTCGTAAACCGCCGCTGTTGGTCGGTGGCAAAGGTTATCTCACCTTAGCCAATACTGCCACTTATTATTATTCTTTGACTGATTTAGAAACTCGAGGTAAGATTTTCCTTGACGGTAAAAGCATTGAAGTCAGAGGACGATCCTGGATGGACCACCAATGGGCTGACGCCACTTACACTAAACCCCGCTGGGATTGGTTTTCCTTGCAATTGGACAATCGCCACGAACTGCTATGCTTTAATTTCAACTATCGTCGACAAACCATTGGTCTGGCTTCGATTATCCTACCCGATGGCAGCCAAAAGCACTGCCGAGGCGTAGAAATTACATCGCTCTCCGGCGACTGGCGCAGTCCGGACACGGGAGCGGCCTATCCTCTGGCTTGGCAGATAAAAATCCCGTCAGAAAAAATCAATCTGCGGACAGCGCCATTAATGGAACAATCAGAGATGATTTTCGGTTCCATTAACTATTGGGAAGGCGGGCTTTCGGTTAAAGGCGATTGGCAAGGCAAAAAAGTCTCGGGTCAGGGTTTTATGGAGTTAGTCGGCTATCCCGGACGACTTAGCCGCATTAATTATTATCAAAATAAAATTAAACGGCAACTACAGGGAGAAATAAAGAAAATTTTCAAACACTAACTATAAATCTATGTCTGAAAACACCAAAACCTGGGCCAATCGCTTGCTTGAGCCCACCGGTATTGTTTTAGACGGTCCCAACCCCTGGGATCCACAAATTAAAAACCCCAAACTCTATGATCGCGTTAAAGCGCAAGGATCGCTGGGCTTGGGAGAATCCTACATGGATGGCTGGTGGGAATGCGATAAGTTAGACGAGTTTTTTTATCGCCTGCTCTCCAGTGACATTTACAGCCGCCTCAATTTGTCTTTGCCTGTCATTTTGAGCTTCCTTAAGGCCAAGTTAATTAACCTTCAAGCAGTCAGTCGCGCTTTCCAAATCGGCGAAAAACATTACGACACAGGCAATGATCTGTTTGTGGCTATGCTTGGGACAAGCATGACTTACAGCTGCGGCTATTTCAAAGATACGGATAGCTTAGACCAGGCCGAGGAAGCCAAACTTGACCTAATCTGCCGGAAAATCAATCTCCAACCCGGGCAACGCGTTTTAGACATTGGTTGCGGCTGGGGCAGTTTTGCCCGCCATGCCGCCAAAAACTACGGCGCTAAAGTCGTAGGCATTACCGTTTCCAAAGAACAAAAAAAATTAGCTGAGGAATTATGTGTCGGATTGGATGTGGAATTTCGATTGCAAGATTATCGGAAGGTGAACGAAAAGTTCGATCATTTGATTTCTATCGGCATGATTGAACATGTTGGAGCCAAAAACTACCGCACCTATATGGAGGTGGCCAAACGCTGTCTAAAAAATGACGGCTTATTCCTGTTGCACACCATCGGCAGCCTGAAATCCAGCAGCAATACCGACCCTTGGATTGAAAAATATATATTCCCCAACGGTTCCCTGCCATCACTTAAACAGTTGACCACCGCCGTTGAGGGGCTATTCGTAATAGAGGATGTCCATAACTTCGGCGCTTATTACGACAAAACCCTGATGGCCTGGCACGCCAACTTTGAAAACGCTTGGTCGGAATTAAAGAACAATTACGATGAAAGATTCTACCGTATGTGGCGCTATTACCTCTTATGTTGCGCCGGAGTCTTCCGCGCCCGAGCGATTCAATTATGGCAAATCGCCTTGTCCCCGAAAGGCGTCAAAAACGGTTACCAATCAATCAGATAAATTATCATCAAAAAAACATCCCGATTAAAATCGGGATGTTTTTTATTTTAGCTAATGAATGTCAAAGCCTTGCCCATTTGATCGGCACGTCCGGTACGGCCGATGCGATGGACATAATCCTCATAAGTCGCCGGAATATCATAATTAATGACGTGGCTGACATTGGGGATATCCAGGCCTCGAGCCGCCACATCAGTGGCCACCAGGATCTGAGTTCTATTCTCCTTGAATAATTTCAAAGCTAATTGGCGCTTGTTCTGATTCTTGTTACCGTGAATGGCATCGGCCTTAAAACCGCTGTGGGTCAAAGCAATGGATAATTTCTCGACGCCGAATTTGGTACGGCCGAAAATCAATACCTTGGAAAACTCCGGCTTGGCTAATATTTCTTGCAGCACCGACAGTTTTTCTCCATCATGCCTGACCCTGATAACATCTTGCTCAATATTTTTGGAAGTATTGCCGGTCTTGACTGAAATAGTCACGGGATTGGTCAAAAACTCGCCGATTAACTTATCAATCTCCCTATTAACCGTAGCGGAGAAAAACAAAGTCTGTCTTTCCTGAGGCATAAGGCCCATAATGAATCTCATGTCATTAACGAAGCCCATATCCAACATGCGATCCGCTTCATCCAAAACAATCGTAGCGAATCTGGCCGGCTTGATCAAGCCGCGTTCAATCAAATCCTTTAACCTGCCTGGCGTACCGATAATAAAATTATGCTGGCGATGCAAATCGGAAATCTGGCGACCGATAGAGGTTCCGCCGACACAGCAAACGGAAAAAATTCTTAGCCGGGCACGAAAATCAATCAACTCCTGGTTAATCTGGCCAGCCAATTCGCGAGTTGGCACGATAATCAAAATATTTTCTTTGGGATTTACAATAACTTTGTGAAGCAAGGGCAAAAGAAAAGCAGCGGTTTTTCCGGTACCGGTATTAGCAACGCCAACCACGTCTAAACCTTCCAAAACAGCAGGAATCGCTTCATCCTGAATAGGTGTCGGTGTAATATACCCCTTCGCCTTAATATTATTTTTTAAATTTTCATCAATAGCGAAATCGGCAAAAGCATTTTTTGATTGATACGGCTTAGCCTTAACGATCGGTTCAGCCCTTGAGACGAACAGAGCGGGATTGATATTCTGGTCACGGAAACGACTGTTACTGCGACCGGAAACGGATCTGCCACCGGCAGATCGGGAACTTGAGCCACTAGGCGCTCGGCGCTTGTGACTTGAGGGTTTGCCAAAGCGGGAGCTTCGGCCGAAACTTCTTGTAGACATAACTTAGGTTTAATTTTTAGCTTTAAAGCAGATAAACTCGCCCCTAGGCAAGCCCTCCCGCCGATAGGCAGGTATTCATAAATTTCCATCAAAGCTAATAATTAAGCCCTAGAGTTAGAAAATGCCAGATTGGCATCTTCTAAAATGGAATTAGATGAGGCAAGACGTTAGCCGTCTCGATATACTTTAAGTCATAAGTATATCACAAAAAAAATATATTGTCAACTAAACAAACATAAAAGTAGTAAATTTGGACAAAATATCTCTAAATCTTGACTTTGCAACTACCTATAATAACGCTTATTTTTGTTTAAATTTAAACAATTTAGCGGTACAGTACTAAAATAATATTAAAAATGTTTGACAAATTACTATTATTTTGATAATGTTTTCTATTCCCCAGTTCAACTGAAATTACGACAATTCACCTAATTACCGCTTGCTAAATTAGCAAGTATCCGACTTTTTTTCTCAGTAATAAAAAGTAATCAACCACTTTGGCTGACTATGGCAAGAGTTAATTTTTATTACCGAGGCAAAAAGTCTCAACTTTCCGAAAATATTGCAAATTCAGAGAGGAAAGTTCATGAACCTTACAATTTGGTTTTGGAAGTATATAAAATATATAACTGAGAAGCTGACAACTCAAAGGAAGAATAGTTTACCGCTGACAACTCAAGGAACAATTATCTCAGAAACCGTAACTGCTACTAACAACATAAGGAGAAAAAATGAAATGAGCGAGGCCAGAACCTTTAAAATATTCCAAGGCTCCGTTATTGGTCGGGAGCATACCCGTCTCTGGAGAAACAATCAAGACGGGTTGCGGACCGGATCAACGAAAATTGCCGGCAAGCTTTATCATTTCGGTATCGTTTGCGATGGTTGCAGCGGAGGAGAAAACAACGAAGTCGGAGCAAAATTAGTTTCGGCCTATCTCTGCAGCGAGATTCCAATGATGCTAATGGCAGGTTCGTCCATCGGCGATATCCCTGATGCATTATTCAATCGTTGCGTCGGCTATCTGCGTTCCATCGCTTCATTGACAATTATTGGTGATCCTCGACAATCAATCCAGTTTATTAAGGACCATCTGCTTTGTACGATTCTGGGATTCATTATGGATGATGAAATAGTGGTCATTTTCTCAGCCGGTGACGGCACCATCATTGTTGATGATGCAATCACCCGCATCGATCAAGACAATCGTCCCTCCTATCCAGCCTACTCTTTGATTGATCGCCAATTCATAAACCTGCAAGGCGGCGAATTGCCGACATCATTTGAAACTACGTTTATTTATTTGGACGACATAAAAAAATTCGCTATTTGTTCGGATGGCGTCACCGATGCCGCCGTTCCGTATCTGTGGGGGCACAACAACCCCTTGGGTTTGCAACGTAAATTGAAGAACATAGCACGCGGCAGTGAATCCTTTGGCGATGACTGTACGGTTATCGCCGTCGAACTTATCCCGAATGAACCGGTAACCGGCGTCATCGCCGAAACAATAGAGGCTGCTGAAGGAGTAGGAGAAATATCATGAGATATTTATTAGGAAAAAATAAAACACCAATTGATTTAGAGCAGGATGATGTCATAGGTTCCGGCGGAGAAGCGATTGTTTTCGCTCATCCGACGCAACCGGACAAGGCCTTCAAAGTCTATCATGATCCGACGCTTAGCCGTTCACATAAACTGGAATCTTTTTTTCAGCAAAATTTGCAACTTCCCGCTAATATAATCGTTCCGGAAGAACCGCTTTTTGCCGCTAACGGCCGAACAGTTGTCGGTTTCATGATGCGACGATTGCCGGGAAATTTCATTCCTTTGGCTCTACTGATGCGCGCCGATTTTTGCAATCAGAATGCTATCAGCACGAAAATCAAAATAAATATCTGCATCAGCCTGCTTAAGGGCTTGCTGGCCATACATCGGTATCCCGGAATCTGCGTCGGCGACCTTAACGACCAGAATGAAATCATTATTGATCCGAGAACCGGCGAGGTCTATTGGATTGATGTCGACTCCTGGCATTTGAGCGACAAGTTCCCTTGCGTTGTCGGAACGGAAGATTATCTTAGTCCCGACCTTTACGGAAAAGACTTATCACGCCAAGCTTATTTTAAACCGAAGCATGACTATTATTCTTTCTCGACCTTGCTATTCAGAATCCTAATGATGACTCACCCCTTCGGTGGCGGTGTCCATAAACAATTCCTTTCCTTGTTTGATCGAGCTACGCACGGCCTGACCGTTTTGGACCCGGCCGTTCGTTACCCCAAAAAAGCCAAACCCCGGGAAGTCCTGACTGACGAATTGTCCGAGATTATCCAAAGATATTTAAAACGGCAATGCGACGATCCCTTTCCACTGGCGGAATTGGAAAAATACGCCGGCCTATTGATTGAATGCTCTCATTGCCACCTTGACTACCCGGCTACCCGAGACAATTGTCCCGGTTGCGCGGCTAAGACGGTGGCTAAGGCAAAACTGACAGCCAAAATCTCCGGCTGTATCTGCGATATCATCCTGGAAACTCCGGGGCGGATTATCTGGCATCAGCTGTCGGGAAAAGACTTATGTGTTTTAACCGATGAAGACGACTTGACGGTTTTTTATCGCAAGTCGCCTAACGGTCAATTGGAACGCAAAGAGCTATTCAAAACTCTGACCGGCGCCCGTTACGCATTTTTTGATAATGTACTAACGGTCTGTGTTGATCCGTCTGCCGAAAATCCGGAACTGCTGCTGATTGACATCAGCGGCAATCGACCGCAAGGCATCAGCAAGTCATCCACTAATTGTTATAGCGGCGGTACGGCCGTTTTTGCCAGTTCCGGACGGCGCTTATACCGCTTGTCCGGCAACAGCTTAATGTCCGGAGAACTCTTCGGGAAAAGTCTATCCGACCGTCAAGTAATGGAAACCATTGGCAGACAAACAAAAATCTTTGTGGCTGATAACCACGAACTGACTGACAATCATGAGGTTGTTCTGGTTGTCCAACGAATCTTGGGCGACTTGCATTGGTTTATGGCTGTTGGCGACACTGAAGGTAAAAACTTTAAACGTTTACAGCTTTCTATCGCCGAGCTTGATGATCAAGAATCAATTATTGACGCTTCAGTCCGCTTTGGCGGCAAGACAATACTAATTCTACGCCATACCCGCGAACACGGCGTCAATTTCGTTAGACTTGACCAAATAAATATTTTTGACGGCAAGGTTTCGCAATCCAAAAAGATCAAAGTTTCGGAAGCAAAACAATTTGAGGAGATCCATGGCAAAGGGTTCACTGATGAAGCTATACTGCATGCGACTGATGACGGCGTTAAACTGCAAAATTTAGCCGATAACAATTTGCTCACCCTACCGGGAACTGATAATTACATCTCCGGCGGAGAACGGTTGTTACGTTACGGCAACGGCATTATCGCCATTTCTGGCGACAAAATAATTTCCTTGAGACCGGAAAAGTGATGGGATTTGGTAGTCCCAGCACCAGTAAAAAGTAAAACCGCAAACCGAACAGAACAAGGAGACAGAAAATCATGAATCAGGTAGAACAGTATGCGGAAGCTTTTCGACGGGGTTATTTGGGCGACGTTGAAGCCAATGGCGTACTGGGCCGTATTATTCGCGGCAAAAGCCCCAAGGACTTTGAAACGCTCACCGACGATCCGACCCGAAAGTTGATTCTATTGACCGACCCGCTGGCCCTCAAAGCCATGGTCGGCGTGCCGGCCTTCGACCTTTTGCTGCGTGTCGGTTGGGACTTCCCTTACGCCGTAGGAAAAATCAAAGACGGTTTCCATGTCAAGCTGGTCGTTTTCCACGAAGGTGGCAATGCCCTGCTCTGCACCTGGGACAATATGATCACCTTGGTCGGCAAGGCCTATCCGGAAATCGCTCAAAAAATCCGGCGCTGGCTGCCCGAACTCAAGAAACTCGATTTCCGCAAATTCAATGAGATTGAACAGGCCTATGGCTGCGACATGTCGCAAGTCGATCATGATGGATCAACCAACCAGCAATATATGACCGTTGAACGCTACAAAACGGCGGACGATACGCTGGTCAATGCCCGAGCATTCCTGTACTTCACCGTTCACCTGCGCGAATTATTCGCCGGCGACGGCAGTACGCGCGATTCGCTCGGCAATATCGGCGTCAAAGAATACATGGCGCTAAACTGTCCGATCAGCGAATTACAAGACGCGGTCCTGATTGACCTGAAACCGGAACTGCCGCCCGCGGCGCGCCTCGTTTTTAAGAAACGTTCGCCCGGTCCGCGTACCGGCTTCCCCAGTTACTATAATCCCGATGACGTCGGCAAGCGCTACGAGCCGCGCCTGGATTGGGTGACGGAAGACGCCAAAATGGCCAACCTGAAACCGGCCGCCCAAGCCACGGTCAAACGGCTCTTAGTCGGCATTGATTTACAAGATGATTTTATTATGCCGGAAATCAAAAATCCGGACGGTACAGCCATTCAAAAGGCGGGATCACTGCTGGTTAGCGGCGCCGTGGATGACACTCGGCGTTTAGTTGAATTAATCTACAACGAACCGGAATATTTCACCGGCATGCTGTTCTCCCAGGATCAACATATTCCTTTCCAAATCTTTTTCCCGACTTGGTGGCGCAAACGCGACCGATCCATGGTTGATCCCTTTACCTTCCTCACTCAGGAGGCGGTACAAAAAGGCGACTTCTATCCGGCTGTTGAGAAACAATGGTCGCTGGATTACATTAAGCAACTTAAAGAGATGATGATCTGGCCGTTCCATTGCATGATCGGCACTCCCGGATCTTCTTTGATGCCGGCGCTTGCCGAAGCCGTTCATTGGCTGTCAATCGCCAGAGGTATTCAACCCGAATACCTCTTCAAGGGTACCGTACCGAAAACCGAACATTATGGACCGTTTTGTCCGTGCGTGGAAGTGCCAACTCACCCGCAAGGCACACTCCACACCGTTCTGCTTGATCGAGTTGCCGCTCATGACGGCGGGACTGTTTTCTGCGGCGAAGCGGAAGATTACTGCGTCAAGACTGGTATGCAACAAGTCGTGGAATATTTCGGAAAAAAACACCAATCGGCGCTTAGCCAGATCAGATTCCTGCGTGATTGCACCAGTATGGTTTTCCCGCAAAATCGACTGGAAGCGGACAACTTCCTACAAAATATGGAAGACAGGGGAGTGATCATAACCACCTGCGACAAGTTGACTGCTTAATCAATATTTTTAACCGACCGGGGGTGGCCGAAAAATTCGGCCACCCCCATAATCAATAAACATAATCGCAACCGACAAAAAGGAGATCACCAAATGAGTACAGCTTCAAAAGCCAGTATTACTGGTTTGTTCCAGTGCGACGACGCGAAAGTCCTCGGCATTACAAGTGATGCTTCGGACGTCATAATCGCCAACTTGAATGCCAACAACCTACCCATGTGCGTTGGTGCGCCCATTGACCAGCTTGCCTCCGATGACGTAATAGTCATTGAATTTATTCTTGACGCCTCCCCCTCAATGGAAGAAGTTGCCGACCTGCTGATTGAAACCTTCAACGAGGTAATGATCGAGGGATTGCGCGGTTCTTCCAAAAAAACCGCCAATGCCATCGTCATCGGCGGCATTGCCTTCAGTCGGGACATCAGGAGTTTGTTCGGCGGCGGCTTCGTACGTTTGGAGGAATTGCCCAAGCTGACCAAACGCGAATACAACCCCAGCAACGGTTCTTCCACCAATCTGTACCAAGCCCTGTTGGACGGCATCACTGCGGCTAGCGCCTACGGTCTTCAAGTCTTACAAGAAAACAGCACACCGCCCAAAATTATCGTCATCTGTTTGACGGACGGGGGGGACAACTGCCACCAAGCAGACCCGGCCGATGTGAAAACCTTGACTGAAACTATGAGCCGCGAACTCTGCAAATTCCCTCTGGCCGTTTTTGAAACTTACGAACGGGTTGATTGCCAGCAGATTGCTGGAGCCACCGGTTTTGAAGCTCATAACTTCAAAAAACAGCCGGGCGAAACCAAAGAAGATCTTCAGCGGCGTTTCCGCCACATGATGGGCACGATGTCCAGCTCAATTATTTCGGCCAGCCAAGCAAAAATCGGCACGGATTCGAAATCGGCTTTCTGGACGCCGGGACAATAACATCCGGCCGTTAGCACTTTAAGTAGTTTTATCCAAAGCCAAATCGGGGGGAGGCTGCCAAAACGGCAGCCCCCTCCGAAATTTTTAAAGACTTGCCATTAAAATATTTTTGATGATAATTCTTTAATCTCAAGAATTAGCTTGAGATTATGAACCTTGACCAACAACCAAGAAGGGAAACAAAACAGCATGTACGCGTTGGACAGAGAAAGTTGCGGTGCGGTAGTCAATAGGGCCGCCAAGTGGGGTCTTTCCTATTGCCAAAGAAACGGCATTCATTACCTGATTACTCCGAGTTCCGGCGGCCGTGACAGCGCCATCACCCTGGGTATCAACCAGCGGGTCTGCCAATTGGCGACTCGAGAAAAATACCCATTGACTTCAGTCGGCGTGACACTGCCCTGCCATACTCCGGAAAAAATTACCCGGCTGGGGCAATTGGCCATCAGAACCTTCGGAGCCGAGGAGTTAGGACCGCTTGATTTAAGTGTGGACTTTGACGAGCTGATGGAATTGCTATTTGGAGAAAACTTTTATGGCGATAAATTAGACCAGGAAATCAAGGCGATTATGTGCAAGAAAAATGACCAAGCCGGGCTGGCTCATTGGAAAGGCAACCTCCAAGTCGCCCGGGGCAATATCAAAGCCCGCCTGCGTATGATCGCCGCTTACCACATTGCCAAAATGTTCGGCAGCGGAGTAGTGGTCGGCACCGACAACCTATCGGAATTCTGGATGGGCTTCTGGACGCTTCACGGCGACGTCGGCGACATCGGTTATATCCAGAATCTGCTTAAGGGACTGGAACTGGAATCAATCGCCAGATACCTCGGCGTACCCAAAAAAATCATGGCCGAAGAACCGTCGGACGGCTTGGGTGTTAAAAAGGGCGGTGATGCCGCCCAACTCGGAGCGGACTACCCGACTTTGGACGTCATGATGCTTGATTTGATTCAACAGGGCTTTAACTTGGACGGACACAAAAAACAATTGGATAACTTGCCTCAACCTCGGATTCAGTCAGCCGACCCCGAACTGATTCTCTCCTTAGCAGCTAGGGCAGTGGGAAATTCGTTCAAGCGACGCGGACCAACCTACCCCTCGCGCAAACAACTGGGCCTGCTACCCCTTGAGGTCATCAAGATCTGCCCCTTCCCTTGAGATCATCAAGCTCGGTATAGCACTTTAATCAATACAGCACCTTAACCAAACCAACCCGCAATTTTTGCGGGTTTTATAATTATGAAAAATAAACAATGGCAGTATCTCATCTCGCTGGTTATTACTTATTTATCCAATTTTAAACAAAAAAACTTTAATCAAGAGGTGATTAAATATTGCCAGTTGACTTTTTTTCATATCTATGATACAATTTAATGTTCAACATGAACAACAAGGAAAAATACCTAACTGAACCTTACAAGGAGACGCGCAATGGGTTATAGCTTTTATGCTTATTCTAAAGCAAGATTCCTGGAAACTGACGGCCCGGGAAAACACCACCCCAATGAAGTATTGCATATTCTGCTTGAATATGAAGAAGATAGATTCCTGCTTGACGGCCAACTCGAGGGCGTCTATCAAGTCACGGGGGAAGAGAAAGATTTTAACATGTGTTTCGGCAATTACAATACCTGGCGAACCATCATGTTCAAAATCTTGGATAAAATATCATTGGCCAATTCCCAAACCGCCTGGGATGATGCCGGAGAGGACGGGATATTCCATGCCATGATTCACCTTTGCACCTACGGAGTAATTATTGGTCCAGTCACTTCTAAAAAATTGGCTGGGGATTTCAAAAACTACCGATCAACCATCGAAGAATTGGTTAATAATGATCAGGAAGTCCGAGAGGTTATTGAGGGTGAGATCGCTGAAGAACGCGAGGAGTACCCTCAACAGCCAGAGATGGCAATGGACCAAGCTGTCGAAGAAAAAAGACAGTATTTTATGGAATATTATGACTATTTCTGCGAACTATTCACGCTATCCAGCAATGATGGATTTATGCGCATGTCATGACTCTTCTCTGAGCACAATGCCGTCACCCGCGAGGTGACGGCTTTTAAATTACAAAAAATACCCCTTAACCGGGGTATTTCATAATCGCAACCGTGATTTGTTATACAAATTCTATTAGATTATAAAAAGGCTACTGACCAGAAGGGTTGAAAGAATCAAGCCAAATTTTAGTTGAAAACTCAACGTATCGCCCCGGCATCCGCCTGTGTTTCTCTTTTCATTTCTTCTATCTGCCTCTTAATATCCTCACTGGTTGGCGGTTGGTTTCCTATTGACTGATTTAGCTCACCATCAACAGGCCCATTAGCACCTTCAGAACGCCCGGAAGCAGAAGCGTCATCTAAGGTAGCACTCGAATCAGAAGAATTGAATGATTCTTTATCGGGGTTTTGTAACGCCATTTCGGCTTTATTAATTTCTAACAAATCCATAGCGTTTTTATAATCAATCATACTGCAACTGAAAGAAAAATCACCGTCATAGATAGCTCCCATCGCGGTTTCATTACATTTCCTATCAATAATTATATGATCTCCGTCCGCTAACAAATCATGGCCCGGGGAATTGTCCAATTGATAGACTCCGGAACAGCCATGATGAGGCAAACCCGGACTCGCCTCTTCATCAATAATAACGCTGACCCACTGCTTATTTTCCGTATCAGGGTCAGTGACAATATACTTTCCGTTATAATCAATTCTTAGCGGTAATTCATTGCGGCTATAAACCTCCGTTAAGGATCCGTATTCTTTAACCGGAACGTCAATTTTTATGCCGCCCAATGATTGGCCCAAAATGCCATCATATTTATATTTCAATTGCCGAGACATGATAAATAACTTGTTTGACTCTTTATTATAAAGTATTAATTCCTTGGAAGAATAATCAACTATGCCGTTAGCGGCAAAAGCCTTATCCGAATGAACGCTGTTTATCTTCATCTCTCCCAAGCAAAAAGAATACTTGGATGTATCTTTTAATTCGTCATACCACAGTTGCTCGATTTTCCGTTGATCTTCTTGGGCGCTATCGGCCGATTCGTTTAACCCGAAGGGATTTGATTTGGCAACGTAGATTCCGCCAATAATAATCGCGGCCGAAGCAGTAGCTAATCCTCCGATGAGTAATTCTTTTTTCATAGAATTGAAGTTATAAACCGCAGACCTCACTCATAGACGGACAATCATTGGTGGCAATCATGCAGTCTATTTTTTTCTTATCCCATTTAGCGCATTCGCCCAAGCAGTAATTATAGCCGTCATTGAATACTGTTTCGCTGACATTAGGTACCAAAGTCAAACAATTCATAACATATTTATTGCACGCCGCTTCACAATCATTTTTAGCTACCGGCAAATTAGGTTCATTGATCTCCGGGATCAATTCAGTCATCCTATCTTTGGGTTTGGCTAGCATCCCCGAACAATCGGAGGCGGTCTTAATTTTGTCTTTAGTCGCCTGATCCCAATTGACGCATTGGCTCCGGCATTCCTCCCCTGATGCAAACTCAGCGCATTTGCTGTTGGCTTGAGCGCAGAGACTGGCACAATCATTGCTGACCTCCGAGCCAGTTATTTTGTTTGAATTATCAGTACAACCAGAAACTACAAAAACGGCTGATAATAGAACACAAAGATACAGATATTTAGTCATGGTTTTGCTTATTATTTATAATATAATCCTACCATTATTACAAAATATATTCAATATTTTTATAAAAAAATACTCCGGCTTATGGGAGTATTTTTAATTTCTGGGTCACGACCGTGATTTGATCATAGAAATACTGAGCGATCCAGAGGAAATAAGGTTAATTAAAAAGAAGTTGGAGAGAATTAATGAATTGGTTCCTTTTTTATAATATGGCATAGCTCAACTTGATGACTATACCATATTAGATAATTTTGTATCTTACACTCCGCCCAGCGCCTAATCGTTCCACTTTTTTCATCTCCAGTAGTTTATTTAGAGCTTGAACGACTGTCGGTGCTGGTATTTTTAACTTCTCTCGCAACTCTTTCGGCGTTACCATTTTATGATCTTTTAAATAACTCCAGATTTCCGACTGCCTAACCGATAATTGATTCTCAATATTTTCCTTGTCTAATAATCCTAAAGCTAATTTAGTTTGCTTTAAAATAATTTCTAGAAAATATACCAGCCAAGGCGTGATATCCTCTATTGATTTGCCACGTTTTCTTTGTGACTTATTTAGTGCCAAATAATAATTCTCTTTATTATCCTCGATTAGTTTTTCATGCGATACATAGGGCAGATACTCGTAGCCAGCCTTTAAAAGCAGTAGATTAGTCAAAACCCGCGAAGTCCTGCCATTACCGTCCTGAAAAGGGTGAATTGAGAGGAATTCAAAAACAAAATTAGCGATAATTAATAACGAGTTGATTTGTTTGTTTTCTAATTCCTCTTTAGTCCAATCGACTAATTCTCCCATTTCTTTAACAACTAAATGCGGCTTAGTTGTTTCAAACAATACTCCAACTAATTTACCGCTAGCATTATGTGCTTCGACGCGATTATCGCCGAATTTATATTGACCCTTATGCCGAACATCTTTTTCTGAATATTTTAAAAGTTCGGCATAAAAATGCTTAATTAAATTTTCTGATAAGTGAAGATTTTTATAAGATTCAAAAATATTAGCTAATAATTCAGCATAACCGGCGACTTCTTGTTCATCTCTGGTTACCAGTTTAGTGATTTTTAAGCCTTTCAGTAATTTTTCTACCTGCTCATCTGTTAATTTAGCTCCCTCAATACGCGTGGAAGCTCCAGAGGAGGTTACAATAACTGATTTCTTTAATCGACTTAAAGATTGGGGCGATAAGTTAGCGCCCATTTTCCATTGACCCTTCAATTCGTCAATCTGGCTGATTAAACCGTAAATCTTATTGACCATTGTCGGCTCCAATTCTAATCTCTTACTTAGTTTATTTTTATTCATATATTTTGACTATATTGCTTATATATTCAATTATATACGATTATATTTGATTTATCAATAGATAACAAAAAAGATGCAATAAATGCATCTTTTTTAAATCTGGGTCACGACCGTGATTTGCTCATAGAAATCCTATCGAATCCGGAGGAGATTGGCTTAATTAAGCGGAAGTTGGAGAGAATTAAAGAATAAGTACCGATTTAAAGTCTCAACAAAACGGGTAAAGCATGAAATTTATTCTCGAGATATTTATTATTTTAATAATTTACTAGCTAAACAGGTTGCGATCGGCATAGACAGCATTAATCCAATACTGCCGACTAATGTCCTAACGATTTCCGTAGCTATCGCATCGTTATTGATGACTTGAAAAAAATCAACAGGATCGGTAGGACTAAGATAAAATAACATTAAAAGAGGCAGGGAAACGCCGACATAAGTCAAAAACAACGTATTAACAATAGCCCCCAAGTGAGTTTGCCCGACCTTGAGACCCATCTTAAAAACTTGATTTGATGGCAAGGATGAGTTTGCCAATTTAATCTGCGCCACTGCTTCAATCTGTCCCAAAATAATATCATCCAATACGCCAACAGTTCCTATCAAAATTCCAGCTAATAATAATCCTTGAAAATTTATACTTCCAATACTGGTTCCAATTAAAAGTGTTGCTTCTTCTGTAGAGAAGCCAGATAATCTAGTCAACCAAGTAAATAAATATGCTAATAATAATGTTAAAATTAATGAAATAAAAACTGTTAATACCGCTAAATGTGCTTTTCTATTAAAGCCATCCGTCAAATAAATAATTATAACCATAATTAATAAAGATCCTAGAACAGCGACAATTAGAGGATTAGCGTCAGCAAGTAATTGAGGAATAATCAGAAATATAATGACTACGAAACTTAAAATTAAGCTCAACAATGATTTTATTCCCTTGCGCCCGCTAACTAGAATGGTTAATAAAACAAATATAACTGCTAACAGATAAAGCCAGCCAGTACGGATATAGTCAGTGACAAAATACTGCTCATCGCCATTTTCTCTGCTTATAACATCAACATAAACTTTATCCCCAGCGTTATAAGCGCCGACCGAAACAACATCAAAATCTCCAATTCCAAAAGAAGTCACTTCCTTATTCTTTAGAGGTCCGCTTAACGCTTTTAATAATAAATTTTGTTGGATTGCTACTGATCCATCTTCACGATTAAACTTTTTTTCTTCCAACACCTTAATGACTTTTGCCTTAAAAGTGTTATTTTGGTTTTTGGTTTGAGCATTAACAAAAAATGGAGTGAACACTAAAAAAGCTAAAATAAATACTATTGATAAATTTACATAGCTATTGTTCATAAACAACTATTAAATTAGATTCATTAAATAAATTACCAAGAACATAAAACCTAAACCCAAAATAGTCCCCAAAATACTTAAATGCCCATGTCCCAATCTTTTGGCGGCAGGAATTAATTCATCAATGGCAACATAGAACATAATACCAGCAACAGCGGCTAATAAAGAACCCATCAATAAGGGATTCGGGAAATTAATAAATAGAAGAAGGGCTAATATTGCGCCGATTGGCTCTGCAATGCCAGCAATAAATGAATAAAAAATACCGCGCCAACGACTCCCAGTCGAACAATAAATAGGTAATGCAACACAAAATCCCTCCGGTATATTATGTATAGCAATTGCTAAAGCCATTATTAACCCTAAATATGGATTATACACAGCTGAAGTAAAGGTTATAACACCCTCTGGCAAATTATGCAATCCAATTGCAATTGCAACAAATACACCAGTAGCCATCAATTTTTTATTTCCGATTTTATCACATTTTATTGAATTATTTGATTTTTTTTCGATCAAACAAATATTATCATCATGTTTGCTACCACGATCTAAAAAATAATGTGTCAGCATATCAAGAAAATAAGCAATCAGCGCGCCCAAAGCAAAATAAAAAATTACAATCTGTTTATCATGTAAAATATTTAATGATTCTGGTAATAATTCAAAAAAAGATAAGTAAACCATAATACCAGCCGAAAAACCCAACCCCAAGGCGACGCGTTTTAATGGTAAACCCTTAAAGGCAAAAACAAAAAAGGCACCCAATAAGGACGCCATTCCCGCAAAAAAGGAAACGGTTAGAGCAAATTGAATATTAGACAAATTTAACATAAATAATTTTGTTTATTACGTTTTTTTTCCACTGCACCGACATTAATACTAATTAATCAATCTATATTTCACTTTTAAACAAATTTTTAATACTACAAACAATCCACTGCCAATGTAAAATTAAGTGGATAACAACTAAAACAATTAAAATAATTCCCGTCCAATCATGAATTGATGAATATACTGACTTAGTTATCCCGAAAAATTCTTGATAACGGCCCTGTCTAACGCCCTCCGGTAAAAAGAAAAATATGATTAATCCCGTTTTAGCAACCACTAAAAAGCTAATAAAAGCTAATAAATCGACTAAAAAATTAAGTTTGTTTTTTTTCATATAATTTATTCTAGATTAATAATTATTTATTGATATTTATACATAAATTATAGCATAAATACTAAATATAATTCTAATTTAATATGTAATATAACTTTATTGCCCCTCTATCAATTAACTAATAAAACTTGACAAATTTTAGTTTTGGGTATATACTCATAATAGGTAACCTTAAGAAAGGTCGGATTATCGAGTATAATTAACTTAAATTACACAAAAATATGCCAAATATGAATGGAACTGGCCCACGTGGAGAAGGCCCTAAAACTGGCCGAGGATTAGGTAAATGCTCTGGCACTAATGGTGCCCAATCTACAGCCAACGACAACGAAAACCGCGGCTTAGGACGTGGCAGAAATAACTGCCCCAGCAGAGGCTTAGGCTTAGGACGTGGCTGCCGCAATAGAGTTTCTAATTAATCCATCAATTCTATATGGAAGCGGATTTGAAGGAGCTAAAACTCTTGGCTCCTTAAACCCGTTTAACAAATCACCAATAAACTTATGTGCCCCAGACCACACAACTGTCGAAAAGTATCCTTCAACCCCAACATTACTTACTTTAAACCTCAAGGAATGCCCATGAGGCGACTTGAAGTTGTAGAACTTACAACCGAAGAACTTGAAGCCTATCGCTTAAGACACATCAAAGATCTTGATCAGCAAGAAGCGGCGGAGAAAATGAACACTTCTGCCAGCACCTACCAAAGAATTTATTACTCCGCTGCAGCCAAAATCGCTGATGCTTTAATTAACGGCAAGGCGATTAAAATTATTAATAATTGCCAATAATATGAAAAAAAATAAAAGAATCATCTTTTCAATTCTAGCAATTATCGTGATCTTTATAGTCGCTATATTTACCACGATTAATCTTAACCAAAGATTACAAAAAGACAATAAAAAACCCATTAATGCCATGCTAATGCTGATTGAATTTGAAAAAATTAATGGCATTCTTCGGTGGGAAAAAGAGTTGGATAATCGCAAATTGACGGCTCTTGTTAAAGTTCAAGATAATGTTCTTAAAGAATATCCGGAAGTATTCAAGCGCCTAGCTAATAAAGGATATGAAATCGCTGGCGGTTACGATGAGGCTTCTTTTTGGGACATGCCATACGATCAACAATATGAACACATCAAGGAATCAAAAGAGTTGGTAGAGAAAATTACCGGTAAAACTATGCGAGTTTTCGGCAGTCGTTATTTCGCTTATGATGAGAATACCTTAAAGGCTGCTAACGCCTTAGGTATTGAATATATTTTAGGACGAGGAGTGAATGATGTTGAAGCGGTTATCTATCAGCCGATTGAGTATAAAACTAAAATAATTTCAGTCACCAACGTTGATGTCGGAGAAATGGGACGCGGATCATTGTGTGATTATAGTTTATGGGCAAGGGGCTCTAATGCTAAAGACTTTGGTACCATATTAACTGAAAGCATCGCTAAAAATCCAATGAATATGATTCTTGTTTCTCATGCTTATCTTGGCGGCACTAGGCTGGAATGGTGGCAGGAATATGAGAAAGCGCTTAAATCTGACCGAATTAAATGGGCCAGCTTTAATAATTGGCTAGAAAATCAAAAAGTAGTCACAATGGCCAACGCTAAAATTCCTTTAAATAAAGAGGTAAAATACGTATCGCCGAAACCAGCTAAAGAAATACAAGATTATGAACCGATTCCTGGGGTTGAAACTATTCGCAATACAACTACTTCTGAAGATTTAATGATTTGCCAATAAGATATAAATTTATAAAAACATCCTAAGTAACTAGGATGTTTTTAATTCTAACAAATTCCCATCTTGGGTCACGACTATGATTTGCTCATACAAATACTTAACGATCCGAAAGAGACAGGGCTGATTAAGCAAAAACTCAGGAATATTAAGGATTTGCACAAAATTCCTTAATATGGTATAGTGTCATTAGTTAAACCATACCATATTAAGCTATATGACCTATTTAAACCAACAATTAGAAAAACGGATTAATGAGAAGTTTGAGCAACTGCAAAGGTTGCGCCCCCTGCCACCTACGGCTGTCGCTAAATTGCGAGAGCAGTTTTCGATTGAAATGACCTATAATTCCAATGCTATTGAGGGTAATCGCCTGTCACTCAAAGAAACTTATTTGGTAATTGCCGAGGGCATTACTATTAAGGGCAAGTCATTCAAAGATCATTTGGAAGCCAAAGACCATTATGAGGCATTAAACTACCTTTACGATCTAATAGAACACGGTAAAAGGCATACCGTCTCAGAGTCACTAATCAGAAACCTTCAGCAATTAATCGTTAAGGATACTGACCCACAAGACGCTGGCGTTTATCGCACTGGTAATGTTGCCATAACCGGCTCTAGTCATAAACCGCCAGAATCTTTTGAGGTGCCTGAATTAATGCGTCAATTAGTTGATTGGGTGAGAAATAACAAGAATAAACTGCATCCGATTGAATTGGCGGCGATCGCCCACCACAAATTAGTTAATATCCACCCATTCAACGATGGTAATGGTCGTACGGCTAGATTATTCATGAATTTACTTCTAATGCAAGACGGCTACCCATTAGTCATGATTCTAAAAAATGATCGTAAAAAGTATTACCTAACATTAGAAAAAGCCGATAAAGGTAACTTAGCGCCATTTGTGGCTTTTATCGCTCAGGCGATTGAGCGCTCACTTAATATTTACTTAAAAACTCTAGCGCCGACTAAATCAAAATCAGAAAAGTATATGCCACTGTCAGAAATTAGCCAACAAACAACCTTTTCAGACAAATATCTAAATCTCTTGGCAAGACAGGGAAAAATTGAGGCTCATAAAGAAGGCAGGATTTGGGTGACAAACATGGACGCTATTAATAATTATCTTAAAAATCGACAAAGACAAAAATAGTTAATCGGCTTAATATTTTCTATATGTCGAAAATTAAAACTATAACTTCTATATGGGAGAAGATTTATGACAAAGAAGGCGAGTCGTATAAATACTATGATATTTTAGAGACGCCTCACCCAGATTTGGAGCAGGTTATAAAAGAATTTAAAAAGAGTAAGGCTAAAAAAGTATTGGACCTTGGCTGTGGTGCCGGTCGTAATGCATTATATTTGGCACAGAATGGATTTACTGTTTATGGTATAGATAATGCTCCCACTGGTTTAAAAATATTAAGAAAAAAATTAAAAGAACGTGGACTGGTCGCTGATTTAAAATTAGAAGATGTTTATAAACCATTACCATATAAGGATGATTTTTTTGATGCTCTAATTAGTATCCAAGTTATCCAGCATGCTAAAGAAGCTACAATTTTGAAAGCGATTAAAGAAATCACTCGCATTGTTAAGCCGGGCGGAATAATTTTTATTACTGTATGTGGGCGCTATTCTAAGGGCAAAGTAAGATTATTTTTAGTTAAAACTGCCAAAAAAATTGCTCAAAATACTTATTTACCTACGCAAGGTAATGAGACTGGATTGATACATTTTATTTATAATAAGGATTTGATTAAAAAACATTTTAGTAATTTTAAAATATTAAAACTTTGGCGAGACAATAAAGACTATTTTGCCTTTATTGCTAGCAATAATAAATAGTTAGTTGTTCAATTCCCTTTCTCCTTAACAAAAAAATACTCAATTTATGAGTATTTTTTTGTAGTTGTATTCATCTTTACTATCAAATTTGATAGTTATGAATAGTACCGAAATGGGTGGATGACCGGATTTGAACCGGCAGCCGCTCGGACCACAACCGAGTGCTCTAACCAATTGAGCTACACCCACCATTAATTTTAAGCAAGAACATCCTCTTCCAATGCCCTCGACAGGATTCGAACCTGTATTAAAGGATCCGGAATCCTTCGTTCTATCCATTGAACTACGAGGACCAAAAAAATAATTCAACTTTGCAGTGTCCGCGGCAAGAATCGAACTTGCGACCAATAGCTTAGAAGGCTACTGCTCTATCCACTGAGCTACGCGGACATACTTAAAAAAAACCGATTTCAGTAAGTCAAAGTATAGCACAAAAAATGACAGAAGTCAAGATTGATGCTACATTTATTTTTTATTTTTAAACTTATATTCTTCAATCACCCGCTTATAAACCTTCTGATAACCGGAGACCATCTTTTTAACGCTGAAAAAATTCTCAGCTCTTTTACGAACTTCTTCCCGGCTGATCTTATTGATATTTTTTATCGCCTTAGTCATTCCACTCACATCATCAACTACATAACCGGTTTTCTTATCAGAAACTATCTCTGGAATCGCTCCGCGCCTAAAACCAATTACCGGCGTACCGCAGGCCATGGCCTCAATCATGACCATACCAAAAGGTTCTTCCCACTGCACCGGCATCAACAATGCTTTGGCATTTCTAAGGTACTCAATCTTAGCATCAAAATCAGCCTCTCCAACATAACGGACTTTTTTTCCATCAACATGCTTTTCAATCTCATCATGCCAATAACCTTCATTAGGATAACTTTTACCGGCGATAATAATTTGAATGCCCGCCTTCTTGGCCGCCTCAATCGCCAAATGCACCCCTTTATCCTTGGTAATCCTTCCCAAAAATAACACATAATCTTTGGGCTTATCATTAAAAGTAAAAACATTAGTATCCACTCCATGATAAATATTCCCCACCCAATTGAGCTCTGGAAGAAACTTTCTTTGAGCTAACGAAAAAGAAATAAAATTGGCATTCTTAAATTGAAGTATTATAGGCTTAAGTTCGTCCTTAATTGGGCTATGAATAGAATTAACCACTGGGGTTGAAGTAACTAAATTGGAATAAAACAAACTTAAAATATTAAAATGGCTATGGACAATATCGTATTTAGAAGCATTGGCAAAACACTTAGAAATCAACAAATGCAAGTAATACTTTTTTTCATCTTCAGAGAAAACTCCGTTAGACATGTGTTGGGGATGAACGGAGACCAAATCACAATTAACTTCCGAATTACCGGCCGCATAAAGTTCCACGCTATTGCCGGAGGAACGAGATAATTCATTACTCAGCATAGCCACATGAGAATAAATAGCATTATAAGCTCTAAGCTTAACAGGATAAATATTAGAAACTAATTGTGCAATATTCATATTATTTTTTGATTATATTTTTAAAAAGTTTTATATAGTTCTTAAAAACTTTATCGCTTTGATGATTAGAAAAAAGAAAGTTTTTAAGTTTGTCAGGCATCGGCTTATTAGCAATAGCTATTATTTCTTTAATGGCGGAGCTGGGATTATTAAAATCAATCACCCAATCTTGAGCACCATACTTTTTAAAAGCATCTACAAAACCAACATTTTCTGAAATGGCAATCGGAGTTCCTGAAGCAACTGATTCCAATACTACAAACCCAGCAGTCTCAAATTGTGATGGTAAAATAATTAAATCCATTTTTTTGCAAAAATTTCTAATTCCAACCTGATTAGTTTGTGGAATTATTTTTATATTTTTACGATATAGCTTTTTGATTTCTTTATTTTTAGATGTTCTAGGAATTTTTGTGATTGAATAAAATTTCCATGGCAAACCGTTTTTTCTAGCTTGTTCGGCTAAATGAGCTATTAATTCATGATTTTTTATTCTATCCCATCTAGAAATAATTCCAATATTAAAAGTATCTTTTGATATTTTTTTGTTTTTTTTATCTGCCTTTTGATAAAAAGCAAAGTCTATGGGCAGGGGGATGATGTAAGTTTTATTTTTAGCAGTCTTAGCGACATGAGCATTAAAGTATCTTCGACTCCAATCATTTAAAAATATATCTGCGGCTGCGATTTTCGGTATCTCTTTTTCCATTCCTTCCATTATCTTGCGGCCAGCCAAACTAAAAAAATCTTTATAAACTCGTAATTCCTTAGTCCATATGCCAGCATGCTGAATTGCTACTGGGATCTTTTCTTTTTGTGCTGCTTTTAAAATCAGCCAATTAGAAATCGCGTAGCCGTTTAAAAAAATAATATCCGGCTGAGTTTCTTTTATTAATCCGGCAATCAAATCAATGGCCGGCCCAAAAAGCTTTTCGGCATTTATTTTATTCGGCGTACGCCCAATTTTTTTTGCTAGCGATCCAGGAACTTTTAATCTATAATATTGTAAGCTTTTAGTTTTGTTAATGAATTTCAGCTCTGGAGACTCAATCGAATTAAATTCAACGATTAAACCAAGCCAAACATGTCCTTCAATTTTTAAAAAACTTTTAAACCGTTTGGCAAAGTTAGCCGGCCCGCCCTTGGCGTGATGTTTGGAATTAGGTAAGTTATTGGAATAATCGTTAGATAAAATTAACATGCTACTTTTGAAATTTATTAATTGATTCTTTAATAGCGTTAATCGCCTCATCCTTATCGCCGAACTCATAAACCTTGCTCCATCTTTCCCTCTCCGATTCCTTGTAATGCTTAAAAAATAAACTGACCTTTTCTTTCAGTGACAAATCCAAGTCTGCCAAATCCTTAATTCTGGTGTAGCTTTCATTCATTTCATTTATTGGCACAACTAAAATCTTACTGTCCTGCCCCTGTTCATCTTCCATCTTCAGTATCGCCACCGGCCGGCAAACAATCACTCGGCCCTTCTGCAATACTTGATCGGAAAGAATCATCGCATCCAAAGTATCGCCGTCATCAGCCAGTGTTTCCGGAATAAGACCATAACTGAAAGGAAACGGCAAAGTCGTCGCCAACACCCGATCCACTTCCAACGAACCTGTCTGTGGATTGAGCTCAAATTTTTTTATTTCGCCTAAAGGCACTTCTACTAAGATATTGACTTCCTCCGGCGCCTTGTCGCCGATTTTTAGTTTGTTAATGCCCATAATGATAATCGACGTTAATATAAAAATATTAACATTTACCGCGATTTTAAGCAAGAAAAAAGCCGCTTACAAAAGCGGCGCTGACAAACGTACTGCTTATCGCAGATCAGAACAGATCAAACTCTCTGCGGACTCGTTCCAACCTGACCTGTAAAACCTTAGCCTTAATCGCCTCCACTTCTTCCTTGCTGATTTCTTTACCAAGGATAACACACTGACAATAAGAGTGATAAATCCTACAATCTTCAGCACACACCAATAGATCGCACGAAGCATGAGGACTATGACTATCACTTATTTCCTTAACCTTGTAAATATAAAAACGGCCGAAAAGCTTGCTCTGATAATATTTACCAACTTCAATCGCCGGAGTGCTCATAAGTTTTTACCCCTCCCCCTGTTTGTCGGAAGGTTGTACGAATCCCGCTACCATTCCGATTGCTTCCAACCGGCTCTGCGCCTGGTTAACGTCAGTGATGACTTTGCATATTAACGTTGTGGCCACGCGCAAGGCATCGTCTAAATCGCCTCTCAAAAGGAGAAAATCACGACTGGTCGGATCTTTCGCAAACTGATGAAGTTGGAGGCTGGTGAAGCGACTGCCCCATTCCCGATATAACCGATCAATAACCGCTCCGCAACATTCCATCACTACGTTCATTCTCAAAAACTTAAAATGATGACAGTCCTCTCCTTCCTTCCAATAAGTGCCGCATAAATCGCAAGTTTCATCGCCTTCACTGCCGTACATCACGCCGACTTCTTGCCAGGGCAATTTTGACGGACCTTGGGGTACGTCAAACCAATAATTCCCGCTCTTTTTTTCCGACATGGTTGTTATCCTTTCAGTTGTTTAAGGTGCCCATTAAACTTATTATCAGCATTCTCTGCCTTGTTTCCTTTGAAATTTTATTTTTTTCAAATTATTCTATCTTCAGGCTATCTAATAATTGATCTATCTCACTAGCGTGCTGACCACTATCGTCATGACGGAACTCCAAACGCGGAATACTGCGTAACACGATTTTCTTATTCAACTCACCTTGCAGACGCCGAGCCAGTAAATTTAACTTATAAACGGCGCGCTCCGCTTCAGCATCAGGCATAACACTGATATAAACAGTGGAATACTTCAAGTCGGCCGAAGTAGTCACGCGGGTAATCGTCACAAAGATATTAGGCAACTCCACCTCGCGGTTGATGATCTCGCCCAGTTGCTGAAGAATCAGTTCATTGATTTTTACCATCCGGTCTGACATAGGAATAATACTAATCGTAAAATTCAATCACATCCTTATCCTGAATCAAAGGCTTGCCCTCAAAAGTCACACCGCACTCTTGACCCTCATTAACATGCTCTACGACTTTGCGAAAACATTCCAGGCGAGTAACCTTGCCTACGGTAATGGCTTCGCCGGCGCGCACTACGATCGCCGTGTCAGTCGCCTTGATTTCTCCTTCAAGCACCCGGCCGCCGATAATCATATTGCCCGCCTCTTTGCGGAACACCCTGATTACTTCCAGTCTGCCCAAAAGCTTCTGTCGCTTTTCTTGCGATTGCAATATCTTAATCTGCTCTTCAATATATTCAATCAAATGATAAATGACTTCATAAAGCTTCACGTCAACTTTTTTGTCGCGCGCCAAGTTGGCCACAGTCTGAGCTGGTTTGACCTTAAAACCGATAATCTCCGCGTCTGACGCTTCGGCCTTAAGGACATCGGCCTCGGTAATGATGCCCAAACCCTTGCCGATAATTTTGACTTTGACTTCAGGCGTCTCCTTTTTGGCCAATGACTCAATAATCGCCTCTAACGATCCCAGTACATCAGCTTTGATAATCAAATTAATGGTCTTAACCTTATCATTCTCTTCTTCGGTTTGGGGCAGGCCCATGACCGAAAAATCTTTTTGTTGGCCAATGCGGATCTTTCTCAAATCGCGGTTAAAATTCTTGGCATCGCCGCAATCCTCCATAATAGAGCCGACTTCCGGCGCAAATTTCAAACCGATGATCTTGACCGGGGTGCCCGGCGTCGCTTCTTTGGCCTCGTCGCCCTTATAATCCTTAAGCGACCTGACCTTGCCGCATAAATCATGGCCGATGCATAGATTTTCACCGACACGCAAAGTGCCGGCCTGAACCAAAATGGTCGCGACAGCGCCTTCGCCTTTGCTCATATGAGATTCAATGATCGTGCCGATAGCCGGACGGTTAGGATCAGACATGATGGACTCGCTGTTTAAGTCGGCCAGAAGAATCAAAGTTTCCAATAAGTCATCAATGCCCGTTCCTTCCTTAGCTGAAACCGGACGGCAAATCACATTACCGCCCCAATCCTCAGGCAGAAGACCGATGGTGGACAAATCTTTTTTGACTCGCTCAATATCCGCTTCGGGCCTATCTATTTTATTAATCGCCACCACAAACGGCAGTTTGGCGTCTTGGATGATTTTAATCGCCTCCTTGGTCTGCGGCTGAATACTATCATCAGCGGCAATAACCAGAATAGCAATATCGGCTACGCGCGCCCCGCGGCTGCGCATGGCGGTAAAGGCCTCATGGCCGGGAGTATCAATAAAGGTCAGGGCTCGATCATTGCGGCGAACCTGGTAGGCCCCGATATGCTGAGTAATGCCGCCGCTCTCAGTGGATACCACGTCGGTTTTCCTGATGGCGTCCAAAATCTTAGTCTTGCCGTGATCCACATGACCCATGACTACAATAACCGGCGGTCGGCTGATCTTATTGATATCATCTCCGGTCAGAATTTCCTTAAGTTTATCCTGCGCATCGGTCGTGGCCGCATCCTCAGCCGTACCTTCTTCCGGCAAAACCTTAAAACCCAACTCTTCGCCGATAATGGAGGCGGTATCAAAATCAATGCGCTCATTCATGGATGCCAAAACGCCGTTGCGCATCAGGGCAGTCAAAACCTTAGTGATGGGCAAGTTCATTAAAGCGGAAAACTCGCGTACGGTAATAACCGGCGGAACTTTAATTTCTCCGCCCAATAATTCGCCGGCGGCGGCGCTGACCCCTTGCTGGCGAATTTCCGACAACCAGGCCTGTTCGCGTTCTCGGCGCTCCTTAGCCTTCCACGCTTCCACGATCTTCAAGGCCAAACGATCATCAACTTTAATGGCGCGCCGGCCGATATCAAAACCCATGCTGGGCAGTTTATCAAAAAGCTCATTAGAAGTTGTTCTTAGTCGTCTGGCTAATTCTGATACGTTCATTATGTTAAGTTAAAAATTTATAAAATCTGTAGTAATTAAAAGGTAATTGCAAATTGATAGCGTAAAACTGCCTTAACTATAACAAAATAAGCTAAAAAAATCAAGCCTACAGGCAAATTGACAAAATTGAAATTTATTGTCAAATAGTCTATAGTAAAATAAAGACCCAGCCGACAAAGCCGACTGGGCATAAAATGTTCAAAAACAACGCCAAAAATTAAGGCAATGGGACAGCTCCTATTGCTTTTACTGCCGAGATAGCTCAAATAAAAAACACCCTTACCTTTTGAATTATCGCGTATAAAGCGACTAAACGCGTCCATAGTATTATCGGCAAGATCTTCTGTGATGATTTTGATATTTGTCAGAGATAGCTGAAGACCAAAGTATTCCAACCGTCTTCAGGAATCTCCCCGGCCCAAAGGAAAAATATGGCTCTTCCTCCGCCAGTCGCGCTACAAGCATAGTTAAAAAATCCATCCGCAAAATCACTGACGGCCTTATCGCTCGCTCCAACCTCCAAGGAAAATCCTACGTCAAAACCCCAACGTTTCTTAATGGCGTTGCCACCAATCATCAACGCGCGCGTATCTTTGGTATACCCAAGAGAAATCTCGTCGCCGTGACGCATAACCGCGGCTAACCCTTCAAACTCATCCTGTTCTTCGGGATTGCTGGCAATCAGCGTTAATTGTTTCTCTTCCGGATCATAAGTCGCTTTCATAACATTTCCTCCTCGATTCTTGGTTGCGGACAAATTAAAAATCAATAAAAAGAATGAAGCGAAACTTCTTCTTCCCAACAATCAACAAAATTAAATTCTTCCTCTGCCAGCTTGTCGTCATCATCAAAAAAATGAAGGCGCACTTTTCTTCTTACCCGGTCAATACGGAAGATCCTTGCCCGATGGCCATTACGTTCATGATAAGGATTATCATTAGAAAAAAACCAAATTTCGCATCCGGACATCAAACGCGGAAGCTTCATAATGATTATTCCTTTCGGCTTTTGCTTCAGCTTGCTTTATTTAATTGAAACGAACGATAAATCATTATATCTTAAATAATTAACTTTGTCAACAGTGTGTCTACATCACAATCAGCCGTCATTCTGGACGGCAAAAAAATCGCCGATGAAATCCTTTTGGATATCAGTAAACAAATCATTGAGAGCGGATTGCAACCGGGTCTCGCCGCTATTTTAGTCGGCAATGATCCGGCTTCGGAAATGTATGTCCGCTTAAAAGAAAAAGCTTGTTTTAATGTGGGTATTAATTTTCACAAATACCTGGGCGGCAACGAGATCCTGCAAGATTTTGACGAGTCGGAACTAACTGAACTTATCGGATTTCTTAATCGCGATAAACAAGTTGATGGTATACTTTTACAATTGCCCTTGCCCGAAGAATTCAATCAAGACAAGATGGTTAAACTGATTGCGCCGGAAAAAGACGCGGATGGCTTTAATGGCGGACCTATAGTGCCACCGACTATTGCCGCGATTATTGAACTGCTAAAAGCGACGGGAGAAAATTTAACTGCTAAAAAAGCTTTGGTTATCGGCAAAAGCGATGTTTTTACCGGGGGAATAGAAAAATACCTCAAACAAGAATTAGGAATTAAGAAGACCGTCGCCTCGCATTCTATACCAAGTGATTCAACTGATTTTGATATTATCATCATTGCCTTGGGCCAGGCATACGCTTTAAAGAGCTCCCAAATCAAAACCGGCGCCATCGTCATTGATGTGGGTATAAATAAAAAAGACGGGCAAATCGTCGGTGACGTTGACCCGTCTGTAAGAAGAGTGGCTGGCTGGCTTTCGCCCGTACCCGGCGGCGTCGGTCCGCTGACCGTCGCCTGTTTGCTAAGGAATGTTCTTGAACTGGCGAAAAAAAATAAAGAAAAATAATTTTCTTTTTGTTTTGCCGTCTCCGCATAAGGCCGTGCGGAATCTTATTGGGCCGATATTTATCAAACACATCAAACACGATAAATAAATAAAAAAATAAAAATAAATCGCCGCCCCAACTTGTTACAGTTAGGGCGGCTTTTGTGTGCTACTCCGCGCTACTTTTTGCCGAAGCCGAGGCGATGTGCCAAGCGCTTGTACCAGGGGAGCTTCTCGGCCGCGAGCTCGGCGTTGACCGCGTCTTGCTTCGCCTCGAATTCCCGGCGTTCGGCCGAAACGGCATCGTCCAGGACACGCTCCATCGCTTCCGGGCCGGCCAACGTCAACGCCGTAAGAAGGAGGGCGGTGTTGTCGGGTGCCGACTTCTTCGACGCCAACGCGCGGTGGGGATCGGGCCGAGGCCGCCATCCCGCCGGTTTGGTGGGGACAGAATCTTTGATCGACGACGCCATAGGCTTCGCCTCCATCGCCTTACGGAGTGACCGAAGCGACATGGGACTCGCCGGCGCCCCGTTGACCGAGGCCATAATGAAAGGCGAACACCACTCCGGCACCGACAGGCCGTTCCGTTGAAAAAAACGCCGAGCTGTCCGCCGTTGCTGAGCATTTCCTCCTCGATTCTTGGGAGACTGGTCTTTCTTCAACATGGTTCTTCTCCTACCGATCGGCTTAGCCGTCGGCTTTCTACTCCTTGTTCAGGAGTTCCTATTCCCCTTAATCAGGGGGATGCGAATCGGCGGGAATTACAGATTCCAGCCGAATTGTGAATGATCTTATGTTTCCATTACCTCTTATCGCTAATATACCATTATAGCATACCAATAAAATTTTGTCAAGGGGTTTGTCCACAAGGATAACTCTATTATATCTTATATTAGCTAAATTTAAACAAGATAAAATGCATCATATCTAAAATAAGCCAAAATTCAAAAATAACACCTATAAATCGCTTGACTGATTTTTTAATCAAAAAAAATTCAAAATCAAGAAGTTAAAATAAAAAAAGAAAAATCATAATTCATGTTTCAAAAACCTGAATTTCCTGATTTTATCCCCAATTAATTTACTGTAAATTTAAACAAAAAACAGCTATTTTGAACACATCAGCTATTGACAAAATAATCTTGATGTGATACAATGGTTAATCCTGAACACGAGGTCACCCAATATGATAGGGTGATTTTTTGTTGGGGCTAACCATTATTTATGAACAAAAAAACAATCCAAAAAAATACGCTTGTCTTGGGAGGATTAGTCTTTTTATTGCAGATCTCCCTAGTGCCCATGGCGCAGGCCGCCGGCCTGTTTGATCAGGGAGAAATCGCCTATGCGACTGCCGCCACTTCGGCCGAACCAGTCATTTATAACCATGACCGAGAAGATAATGTAATCATCAGAGTAACCAAAACCGTTGAGGACACTATCGCCTTGAACAAGGTTATTGACGAACCCGAACCGACTATGGAACAGGTCAAAGAGTATGTTTTAAACGAGGCCAAAAAAGCCGGTTTAAACACCCGCGAAGTCGCGGCGATCGTTAACTGCGAATCCCGCTGGGATTATAAGGTGGTTTCTAAGCCCAATTATAACGGTACCAAAGATATGGGTTTGTGGCAGATTAATTCTATCCATAAGAATATTTCTGACACTGACAAGTTGGATTTCAAAGCCGCCACCAAATGGGCTATCGCCAAACGTTTGGACGATGGCAGTTGGTCGGCTTGGTCTTGTGCCAGAATCCTGGCTATCAGATAACCTAACTCCGCCAATCGGCGAATAGAGATAAAACACCTCCAAGCGGGGGTGTTTTATCGTAGCGACACGAGTTGAAATCCAGTCGATAATTTGTTATGCTACTTATACAATAATTTATTCAAACTAATGGATTCCTGCCTAAGCAGGAACAACCAGATGGTCTGGTAGCCAAGTGGTAAGGCGACGGTCTGCAAAACCGTTATTCGGGGGTTCGATCCCCCCCCAGACCTTTTTTAAATTTTTGGGGGATCGAACTGGTTGGCAGTAAGGCCAGCGCGAGAGCGCGTAGCCGAAGGCCGATAGGCGCGACCATGGGAGCGCCTAGCGCCAACCCTGGACAAGCATCGCGAGAGCGATGCGCGAAAATCCCCCCCCAGACCTTTTTTAAATTTTTAGACTTTTTAGACCGCCCGTTTGCCAGACGGTCTTTTATTGACAAAATTTAACGGTTATGATAGAATGACTTGTTAAGTTCTTTAACAATCAAATCACTGATAATCATTGGCGACAATAAACAACTGGGCTTAGCCCAAGGAGAAAACAATGTTACTGCACCAATTAAAAAGCGAGGGAGACGGCAAATCCGCTACGATGGGCATCAGATGGTGCCTGTCGCCGGAACAGATTGAACGCTTGAAAGCGGAGGAGGGGGAAGTAAAAATCCTCCTTTCCGTCCTTCATATCAGGCAATTCAGTCAATGTGGGATTAAAAATTATGGCTATGAAGAAGAAAGCCGAAAGGTTTTACCTATAACCGAGGGAAGCACCTTCATCAGTTTCCGCAATCCCGGCCGGCATATTATTTGCGCCGGCATCATTGATGCCTCGAGTTGGTCATCGGAAAATTACTTGCAAATACAACAACGCTGTGCCGGCTTTAATTATTATAATTGTTTAATAATTAACGCTGCCAAAGCTTTTAGGGACAATGGAACGACTGAAGGCATTGGCATGTACGATCGTCAACTTCTAACATCGAAGGACTTCGCCTTGCTTGAAGTTGATGTGGACGAAAAGTCCTTTGCTCCGGAACCCCGAGATTACCGGCTGGTGAATTATTGGTTTGACACCAAGCCGATTGATCAATGCCACCACCGGAAACGCCGCTTCCTGGCATATTTTCTTACTATTGCCATATTGCCGATAATGCAGATTCTAAAAGTGTGGGCTTTCGCGATTGGTAACGTCTTTGTCGGCGTAACGCTGATAAACTGGCGCAGTATTTTTAAACCGTTAACCTATGGCGCTTTTTGTGACATATATTACTCCAAAATATTAAACTACATTGGTAAAAACGGAGAAATAAAAACAAAGAAATGGTGGAAGGTCTTGTTGAACTGGCGCTTCATTATCGGTTACGCCTGTCTCCTTCCTTTTATTGCCACCCTTATTGCCACCAATTGGTTGCTGCTGTTTGCAATCCTTTGCTGTTTGGGATTTGTCGGCGGTTCAGCGGCGGTTATTGGCCGCCTGATCGACAAATACCAATCGGAATCAAAGTTTGACCGGCAACAAAGAATGATTAAAAAACGCATAGAAAAAGAAAGACTACTGGAACAAAAACAAATCAAGGAAGAAGAGTTACGGAAACAAAAACAAGCAAGGGAATTGGAGAGAATGGCTTGTTCCCTGTTGCCTGAAGAAATCAGCTATGCCACCTTGCCCAAGAAACCCATTCATTTGCGTCTTCAACATCTGAAATCCATGGTCTGCCGTCCCTTCGCCGGCAACTGATCAATATCATTTTCGCACCTTTACCCCCGCATCTTGCAATGCGGGGTTTTTTGTTTATCCGGGTTATGCTATATTAATGGCATATGTCG
This sequence comes from Patescibacteria group bacterium, assembly GCA_041650895.1. Taxonomy (NCBI): domain Bacteria; species Patescibacteria group bacterium. The sequence continues at coordinate 481,122 of JBAZKF010000001.1, forward strand.
CTAACCGCCCTGGAACAAGCCATTTTAGAAACTTTGATTTATTTCTCAGTCATTGATTATCCTTTGACGCTTTTGGAAATCAGGAAATTCTTGCCCCTGCCGGCCGAATTGTCGAAGGTGCTTTCGGCCTTAAACGGCACCGGACTGCGGTCGCTTGTCAATCATAATCGCGGTTTATATCATTTGTCTACCGATCAGCGCCTGCCGGCCTTGCGGCTCAAACGCTACCGCTTGGCTATCGCTAAAATGAAACGAGCTAAATTCTGGACGCGCCTGATCGCTCGGTTGCCTTATGTCAAAGCCGTAGCCGTCTACAGCTCGCTGGCCCTAAAAAATTCCAGCTCCGAAAGCGATATTGATCTGTTTATCATTACCGCCAGCGGACGTTTGTGGACCGCCAGATTCTTCGTCAATTCCTTCTTAAAATTTTTCCGTTTACGGGCGCAAGAAAAGAACACCAAAGACAAATTCTGCGCCAGCTACTTTGTCAGCGAAGAAAACCTGTCTTTAGCCAAGGTCAACCAGCCGGGGTGCTTCTTGCCCTACTACGAAGGCGCGACATTTCTGTTCGTTGCCGATGACAAAATCATCATAGAACAGTTTTTTTGCGCCAATAATTGGCTCAAAATCAAATTGCCCAATTGGCAACCGTCGCAAGTCCTAATCCGGCAAAGAACCGGCCGATTGTTCAAGGGCTTGAGAGAATTTACGGCGGGACTAATTTCTGAAAGACACTACAAAAACTGGCAATGGCGGATTCTGCCCCAAAAATATTTTGACGCTTGCGACGGTCGCAACGTCATATTGGATCCGGCCATAATTAAACTGCATCTGCGGGACAAACGACAAAACCATTGCCAATCGTTTCAAGAAAAATTAAATTCGCTCATCAGCCATGCTTAAAAAAATATTAAACTTCTTAATCGTCTCATATCTTTTCCTGTTGCCCTGGCAGGCCGTTTATATTTTTGCTGAAAATTTCATCAACGGGGCTAAGTGGCAATACGGCACCGGACAGGTTTATCTGACTGAACCTCTTTTGTGGCTGATAGTGTTGGTCTTCGTGATTGACCAGATCAATAGCAAGGGCTTTAAATCGCTCCTGCCTGACTTTAAACCCTCAAAGACGATTGATAAAAAAAGAATAGCGGTAACCGGGGCTATTTGGCTGTTTGTCCTGTGGTCAGGACTATCCATTATTTGGTCGCCGGATCAATCGGCAACTTATTACCTGTGGTTGCATCTGCTGGAGGGCGCGACTCTGATGCTTATAATCCTCAACTCTCATCTGCGTCTAAAAAACATCCTTTGGCCTTTGGTTGCCTCGTCTTGGCCGGTCGCTCTTCTGGCCATCTGGCAGTTTCTGACTCAAAGCAATTTTTCCAGCGTCATCCTGGGGCTCTCGCCGCATTCGGCCGCGGTTTTGGGCGACACAGTTATTGAAACAGGCACAGGTCGCTGGCTCAGGGCTTACGGACCATTTTCCCACCCCAATATCTTGGGCGGTTATCTGGCCTTACTGTTTGGCGCGAGTTTAATCTTATGGCAACAAATTACTTGGCCGACTTTCCCCTCATTTAAACGGGAAAGCCAACGAATTTTCCTGCTGGTCAGCGTCTGCCTGATTTTTGCCGGTTTATTCTTCTCCTTTTCTCGTTCCGCCTGGCTGGCGGCTTTAGTTACTTTGATCCTCTGCCTCGGCTATTGGCTGAAAACCAAAAACCCTTGGCCGCAATATATCACCGTGATGCTGGCTCCATTTTTAATCTTCGCCGCTTGTTTTGTTATTTTTAATCCGCTGATTATCGCCCGGGCTGATTTGTCCAACCGTTTAGAAAGCAATTCTTTGATGCAACGTGAATCGCAGATTTCCCAAGCGCTTGATTTGATCGCGAGTCGGCCACTGATTGGCGCGGGATTAAACAATTACACTTACTTGTTGCATCAGCAATCGCCATTGTTACCGGCTTACCTTTTACAACCGGTCCATAATCTTTATCTTCTTGTCTTGGCTGAATTAGGGATTATCGGACTGATTATTATTCTCGGCTTGTTTTATGTAATTATCAAAAACGGCGAAAAATCCCCGGCTTTGTTGCCGCTAATTGCCTTATTAGTTATCAGCTTGTTCGATCATTACTTTCTCACCCAATACATCGGCCTAATAATCTTTTGGCTGGCCTTGACATTGCCGATAATTGATGATAAAGTGAAAAATCAATAGAACATTACCAACTGAAATCTACAGGAAGGAGGGGTTATGATTGGATTCTCTTTGCCATCGCCAGTATTGGAAAGCCTATTAAAAAAACGAATACTGGAAATCTCCGGAGACATAGACGCGGAAATGGGCGATTATATCCGAACCGCTTTCTCTTGGTTAATCACTGAAGGCGCGCCTGATATTATGATTCTTTTTACTTCCACCGGCGGCAGCGTGGAACGCGGCCTAGAAATTTATGACATGCTTAAAGCCTATCCCGGAAAGAAAACCGGCGTGGTAATTGCTTTTGCCCAGTCCATGGCTGCAATAATTCTGCAAGCCTGCGATCGTCGATTAGTTTTGCCTCATTCAACCATTTTGGTCCATAATCCTAATCCCGCCCCCGATACCAGAATAAAGTTCCACATGTTCGAAGACGGCACCTTAATGGAAAAAATTTATCCCCATCTGAAAGGATCCAGGCAAAAATTCATTGATATTATCGCCGGCCGAATCCGGGGCAAATCCACGGAAGAAATAGAAGCCTTGCTGGATGCGGGGAATGATCTGACAGCCGATGAAGCTATCGTTCTCGGATTGGCCGACGGCATACTGGAAAACTTAAATGAGTTGTCCGATCAACGGCCGGTCCGACCGAATCTTCCCGATTGAACCTTGGATTAAACCTTAAACGACCCGGATTGCCTTTGCAGTAATCCGGTTTTTGTTTGACTTAATCGCGCCGGTCTGATAGAATCGGCACATCAGCAAGAACCTTAAAATTAACAGAGGAGACAATAAATGCTTAGAAAACCGCAATTGGCCAGATTTTATATTGACTGGAACGACTTTAACGAGCACAATCTGATGCATCGCATTCTAATCGGCTTGGAAAACATCACTACCATTGAAAAATACAAATTGCAGTTCATTGATATTCTACCGACAACGGTCAATGGCTTTTGGCATAACAATCACCATGGTATCAAGCACTCTCTTCTTGTCTATAATCGCGCCTTGGAGTTACTAAAGCAATTCCCCTTGTTAAAACGGCATTGTCTGCACATGACTTTTGATGAAACTCCGGAGGGGGGCGAAGAAAAAATTAAAGCGCTATTAACCTGGGCGGCGGCATTGCATGATTTTGGCAGATGTTTGGGATTTTCTTTTGAAGAACATCAGGAATTCGGCGCTAACTTGGCGAGATGCTGTTTCATGGACGATGAAGATGAAGAAGTGGCGATGATGTCTCAGCGATTGTACAACCTGATTGCCAATCACGATTATCTTAAGCCGAAAATAGACGGCGTGAAATTTCCGGAAATATTCTTCATTGAACCGCTGGCTGAAATATTTCGCTTAGCCGACACAACCTCAATCGCTCCGGCCGAGGAAATGCATCGTTACTATCAATCCGGCCGACAATACAAAACTGTTTTTTACGATCCCGACATAACTGATGATGTCCGATTTGATTTTTCCCGCCACAACGGCAAGCGCGATATGGTTTGTTACGCCTTTAATTTATTCCTGCTCCAACCGCAAGATTTCTTTTATCGGGAAACGGCTGAGGCTTACGCTCAATGGGCCAAAGGAAAGTTTGACGCTTTCCAGGAATTGATCCGACAAGCACGCGATGAGGAAAACTTAAGCGCCGGACAAATCTTGGAAATCCATGGAATCATCAAACGCGGCCACGAGCATCTGGGCATTCCTTTCTATTTTGACTGACCGATCCTTAGCACTTTAAAAACTCCGACCTTTGTCGGAGTTTTTTATTTCTAAACGTAACTTTCTCTAGTGGGATGTCAAAAAGGGATTGCTTTAATCCCTGAAAAACATTAAAATTAACTTAGCAATCAAGCCAATTCTATGCCTGCATATCCGCAAATCGGCGCGCATATCTCCGCCGCCATCGACATCGCCCATACTCCCTTGCGCGCCCAAAAAGCCGGCTGCGAATGTTTTCAATTCTTTTCCCGTTCGCCCCAAGGCGGTCCGACCAAAGATCTGACGAAACAAACGATTACCGATTTTAAAGCTAACTGCCGGAAATACAGGTTGGAAAGTTATATCCATAGCCCTTATTACATTAATCTGGCTTCGGCCAAAAACAATGTTTATTACGGTTCTGTCAGCGCCCTGCGCGAAGAATTGGAACGCGGTTCGCTTTTGGGCGTCAAATATATGATGGCGCACCTGGGCAGCGCCAAGGAGTTGGGGGGGGGAGCGGGAATGAAAAAAGTAATTGAAGGATTGGAAAAAATCTTAACCGGCTATAAGGGCCCGACACGACTCTTGATTGAAATGTCAGCCGGAGCAGGAGCGGTTATCGGCGACACTTTTGAGGAGATCGCCAAGATTATTGATTCGCCACGGCTCAAAAAATACGACATCGGCGTCTGTTTTGACACTTGCCACGCCTTCTCTTCCGGCTATGATTTGCGGACGGAAAAGGCGGTTAAAGAAACTTTCAAGAAACTTGATAAAATCCTGGGACTAAAACGGCTCAAACTCATTCATGCCAATGATTCCAAAACCGAATTAGGCAGTCACAAAGACCGGCACGAACATATCGGCCGAGGCCTCATCGGACTGGAAGGATTTAGAGCCATCGTCCAATTCGCCAAACAGCAAAAAATTAATTTGATTCTGGAGACGCCTCACGATGAACAACTAGCTGAGGACCTAAAAATTTTAAAAAAAATGAGAAAATAAAAATCCCGCCAACATCAAAAATTATGAAAATCGCCATTATCTCCGACACCCATGACAACGTCGTCAACACGGAAAAATTCCTGTCTTGGGCGAAAGAAAACAAAATAGAAAAAATCATCCATTGCGGGGACATCGCCGCGCCATCCCTGATTGCGGAATTATTCGGCCCGGCGGGAATTGATTTCCATTGCGTCTTCGGCAATGTGGCCGACCGCGAGCTGTTGCCGCAAGTCTGCGGAAAATTTGCTAACACCAAATGCTACGGCGACCAGGGAGAAATCAGTATTGATAACATCAATATGGCTTTCTGTCATCGGCCGGACGAGGCTAAAGCCTTGGCGACTACCGAGAAATATCAAATGGTTTTTTACGGTCACAATCATAAACCCTGGATGGAGACGCTGGAAAACGGCTGTCAGCTGGCCAACCCCGGAACTTTGGGCGGATTATTCCAGAAAGCCACTTTCGCGGTACTTGATACGTCGACAAAAAACATTGAATTAAAAGTCCTGGAACTGCTTTGATATGCAAATACTCGTTGAAGTCAAACCTAATAGCAAATGCGAGTCGGTAGAAAAAATAACCGACTCGATTTATAAAATACGCGTCCGCGCTCCGGCGCAGGAAGGCCAAGCCAACAAAGCGGTAATAAAGGTTTTGGCCGAATATTTCAAGGTGGCCAAAAGTCTAATCCAAATAAAAACCGGCAAGACCGCTCGAACCAAGGTTATAACTGTCGGCTAGGCCTCACTATAGCCCCTATTTGCCCTCAGGAGTGGTTTGGGGGTATAATATTAATAAGCACCACAAAATTCAGTGGCATTAAACAAAGATTAGCTAATTTTAGCTATTTTTTGTTTTAATAAAAAACTTTTTGAACCGAGCTATTGACTTTGGGCAAAAAATTTGATACAATAGTCTATTGCGCATGTTGAATTTAATGCTGGAATTTCTGCAGGCACGACAAGCATAGGAATTATGCAGAGGATCTTCTCGGCTTTTGGCTCGGAATTTACCTTTGGATATTTTCTTTGTCTGCAGTAACTCCGGCAGTAAATGCGGTTCTGCGGGCCAGCCAAGCTTCGCTTGGTGTAAGAACATCTTCAAAATTTGTCACCTTCCATTAAACAAAACTTTGAGAAAGTTTTTATTTCGCCGCAACTCTTCTGGAGTCGCGGTTTGCCAGGCGGGCTGTTCCGGCTAGGCACGACAAGCATGGGAATTCCTTATCAGTTTCGTTTGGGTTTCGACTCGAACAATGCTAATAAGAATTTTCTTGCCTAGCCCAATCAGCCCGAGTGGCGCAACTTTTTGGCCCGCGGAACCATGTTTATTGCCAGTCAAGTCCCTCACTTAAGGGGCTTGCTTTTTTTTGTGGTTATGTTAAACTTATCCATCAAGAACATTAAGTACCTTAAAACCAACGTCAAACACGGAGGCAAAAAAAATGAAACTTAAACAGAGACGCTTCTTAAAACAAGGGTACACCAGATTCGTTGTTCTGATTCCTTGCTTGGGTATCGCCATAAAAATCGCCAAGATTAATCTTTTTAAAGGATTAGATCGCCTCTTCATTGAACCTTGGGAGATTAAGGGATATGTCTGGTATTGGTTTAAGTATCAGCTAACCATAGACTCCCAACACGGGGATTCCTTTCGCCATCATTTATTTAGAGGGATTAATGCCAACTGGCAAGAATTCCGGTTTTACTTAAAGACTAAGCACCCTCTGCTGCAGCCGACTTATTTTTCTTTTTTTGGTTTATTCAATATCCAAAAAATAGCTTCAGCGCCGCTAACTACTAAAAGCGTTCCTTACTTTCAGTTTAAGGCACTATCACCAAGAGCAAAGGGGGAACATAATTTTGATAGTCCGGAAAACTTCTGTTTGGAAAATAACCGCCTGAGAATCCTTGACTATGGCGATATTGACGTGCGAGAAGCTGTTCTGGCGGATGGAGACAGGCTCTCTGACTTTGATCCTGATTGGGACTATGAGGAATACAAAAAAAGACGGCAGAAACAGCCGCCGGCAGATCAACAAGCACAAGACGCGTAAACTTACGCGTCTTTTTTCTTTCTCCAAAATATGGCTAAGCCGATTATGATCAGGGCGAGACTGAACACCTGCGGCCAACGAAAACCAAAAATCATGGCCGTGGCATCAAACCGCAAAAACTCCATCACAAACCTAATCAAGCCGTAGCCGGCTAGATACAATGCCAAATACTGGCCAGGTTGGAACAGCTTTTTTTTGAAAGAAAAAAACAATAACGAAAATAAACCCAAACTCAACAGCGATTCGTACAAAAATAAAGGCTGAAAATACTGGCTAGACAGATACTGCTCCGGCCGTAAGCTCTCCGGTATGGGAATACCCCAAGGCAAATTTGTAGGCCGGCCGAATAATTCCTGATTAAACCAATTGCCGAAGCGACCCAACGCCTGACCCAATGGCAGGACTACGGCGCTCAAGTCCAACCACGGCCAAACCGCCTGCTTTTTTCGCCAGCACCAGAGCGCCAAAACCAGGACCCCACCGATGATAGCGCCATGAATTGCCATTCCTCCCTGCCAGACAGCGATAATCTCCTGCGGCTGCCGAGAAAAATAAACCCAATCAACAACCAGCACATCATATAAACGCGCCCCGATAACCGCCCCGATAACCGTCCAAAAAGTCAACTCATAAATATCTTCGGATTTATCACCCCGCTGACGCAATAGATAAATCGCTGTAGCCAGGCAAAGCAAGATGGCTAAAGCGATAATCAGGCCGTACCAATAGATATTAATAGGGCCAAGAGAGAAAATAATCCTGCTGGGTGTAAAATAGTGGATAAACATATCTTCATTATACTATCCACACCCCCCTATTGACAAAAAAATTAAAGTGTGCTATGATGATATATTGATGATTCTAGGAGAAGTTCCTTAAATCACTATAATTAATGATGCCACGGATACTGACTCAACAAACCAAGGAGAATACCCAATGCCAAAAGAAACGTGCCGGGTTTGCCACGACAATGCCGATAACATTAACGGTGATTTCTGCCCGGAATGCGGGCAACCGTCTACGGTATATAAAAAATTTATTGAGGGAGAGATGGAACTAAACGGCGAACTTGATCCGTACTGACAACTGAACGGGAACTGAAGAAAATGCCAAGAAAAAAGCAGTTGCGTCTTACCAGGCGGCCCGGAAAATCAGCCTTTTGGATTTACTGGAAAGACTGGGAAGCCAGGCAAGGCCGGAGGATTCACCACAAGGGCGAACCACTGGTCATCCAAGCTTACAGTGAGAAACAGGCGGTCAGTTTTTATGTGCGGACTTTTCTGCATCAGCACGGGAAGAAAGCCGTGGCTACCGCCGAGAATTACTTCGCCCGTCTCGTGAGGGGCGGAGCCATTGGGTCGCAAACCGAGTTACAACACAAGACACAAGCAAACAGTCGTAAAACAACAACAGAATAGGAGGATGGGGTAATGGCAAAAAGATGCTCATCTTGCAACCAACCAGCTGCAGGCTCGCCTAACTTTTGTAGTAATTGTGGCGGAAAAATGATTCCACTGCCAAGATGCGTCTGCGGGAGAGAATTGTGGCGGAGTGACAATAATTGTGACAGATGTGGCCGTCCCAAAGAGATAGGCCTGCAATTGCGTAAAGATTTGCAGAACGCCCGCGCCAATAAATTCATCTGGCAATGGATCATCTACCCCCTGATCGGCTGGCCCAGCAATCTGACGATCTGAAAATGAACAAGTTCTTTCTTAATCCTCCGCGAACGCGTTTCGCGGGGGATTTTACTTTTCTTCATATTTCATTATATTGGATTCAATTAAATGCGAGCATAACAAAATCTTGTGCGACTTTATGCGAGAACGACTAGAAAATTTCTGCAAGCAGGGCGTCAGGAAATTTTCAGAAGTGAAGCATAAAGTTTAGCCATGATTTATGCTTCGCTCGCGACTCTTTGGAAATACCTTTCTCATAGAGAAAGGTATAGTGAAAGGAATTTGAAACTATTTGTTTTATTCAGAATGACGAGATAGCCTGAATTCCTGCCTCCGCGGTGATGGCAGTGGATATTGACATTTCTCTTTAAATCATATATAATGAAAACACTAATTATTAAGGCGAATTTCCGGTGCCGGAGGGCCGGCAACCCCGGTTTCTGCCATTTAGCAGAGCACACAAGTACTGGGAATTACGCGACATAAGTCATCACTATGATCGACAAAAAAAAGAAACAGCAGATTATAAAAAAATTCGCTGTTCATGAGAACGACACCGGCTCCTCGGAAGTGCAAATTGCGCTCTTGACCGAAGAGATTAAAAGCTTGACTGAACATTTGAAAGCCCACAAAAAGGACTTTTCCTCCCGCCGCGGCTTATTGCGCAAGGTGGCCGAGAGACGCAGACTATTGCGTTACCTGGAGAGGGAGAATCCCGCTGGCTTTGATGAATTGGTCAAACGGCTGAAACTGAAGATCGCCAAACGCAAAGAGCTGACTTCCAAACTTCTGGAAGATGAGGTCAAAGAAGAGTTGGGCGAGGAGACTAAGACCGAAACGGAAACTGTTGAAGAATAATTATGATGCGCGGGACGCCGGTTTTTCGGCGCCCCGCGTTTTGTACCAAGTTTGTTTTTTAAAAATTAACTTAACGAGCCGAGACAAGGAGATTATTTATTTGAAAGAAAAACTGACTCAGTTAGCCGGCTTTTCCTTCAAATAAATCTCTCTCGGTTCCTAACAAGAAAGGACCGAAACTTATGCTTCCCAACAAAAAATTCCAGACCGAATTCGGCGGCAGGACTCTGACTGTAGAACTCGGCAAATTGGCTCACCAATGTAATGGCGCGGCCTTGGTTTCCTATGGTGAAACCGTTATCCTGGCCACCGCCGTCATGGGCAAAGAGCCGAGAATGGGCATTGACTTCTTTCCGTTACAAGTTGAAATGGTGGAAAAAATGTATGCGGCTGGCAAGATCAAGGGCTCCAAGTTCGTCAAACGCGACGGGCGCCCGACCGACAACGCCATTTTGGACGGTCGCATGATTGATCGCGGCATTCGCCCGTTATTCAATCAGGAAATGCGCCATGAAGTGCAGGTCGCCACTACCGTCTTGTCTTATGATGAAGAAAATTCCGTTGATGTCCTAGCGATTACTGCCGGTTCCCTGGCGCTGCATATTTCCGACATCCCCTGGCACGGCCCCCTGGTCGGCGTCTGCGTCGGAAGCATTAATAACGAATTAATTCTTAATCCAACTGAAGCCCAGTTGAAAGAGTCTGATTTCAAACTGGTTTTCTCCGCCGGCTATGACAAAGTATTAATGATTGATGCTGAAGGCAAAGAAATCACCGAGAGCGACATGGCCAAAGCCATTGATTTCGGACTTAAAGGAATCAAACCGTTATTGGATTTCATCGAAAGTATCAGAAAAGAAATCGGGCTGGAGAAGAAGGACGAGGCCAAGCTGGTGGAAGCCGCTTGGGCTAATATGGAAGTGACTTTGGCTGAAAAAAAATCCGCCTTTGAAGAAGCCAAAAAATTCTTCGCTCCGCAACTTGACAAATACCTCTTCAATCAACCCAAGGGCACCAAACGCGAGCGCAAAGCCGTGGCCGAAAAGCTGTTGGATTTGTTTATTGAACAATTGAAGGCTAAGGAGACGCACGAAGAAGTCATCGCTTATGTTAAAGACAACTTTGATTTATACTTGGAAGATGAAGTGACTAAAGCCATCTTGGACAAGGGCCTAAGAATCGATGGCCGCGGTATTACTGATATCAGACCCTTATCCTCTAGTGTCGGCATCTTACCTCGCACTCATGGCACTGGTTTATTCCAACGCGGTGAAACCCAGATCTTGTCTGTCGTTACTTTGGGCGCGCCCGGCGATGCCCAAATCTTGGATGAAATGACCCAGGATGACACTAAAAAAACCTACATCCACCATTATAGCTCCGCCCCGTTCGCTTACGGTGAACCGGGTCGCTTCGGTTCGCCCGGACGCCGTGAAATCGGCCATGGCGCTTTGGCCGAAAAAGCCTTGATCCCGGTCTTACCGGACAAGGAAAGCTTCCCTTATACCATTCTAGTCGTCTCCGAAGTTATGGGTTCTAACGGCTCCTCTTCCATGGCCTCCACTTGCGGTTCTACCTTGGCTCTAATGGATGCCGGCGTACCCATCAAAAAGCCGGTGGCCGGAATCGCCATGGGCCTAGCCTCCGATGGCAAACGCAATAAAGTAATCACTGATCTGCAGGATTTTGAAGATGGCCCCGGCGGCATGGATTTTAAAGTTACCGGCACCAGAGACGGCATTACCGCCATTCAAATGGATACCAAAACCACCGGGCTTTCCCTGGATTTATGCGTTGAATCCCTGGCTCGCGCCAAGGAAGCGCGCTTGAAAATATTGGACGTAATCACTTCGGCCATACCTGAACCGCGTTCCGGCCTGTCGCCTTATGCGCCTCGCATTATCTGCCTGCGCATTGATCCGGAAAAGATCGGCGCAGTTATTGGTGGCGGCGGTAAAACTATTAATAAAATCATTGAGGAATGCGACGTCCAGATTGATATTGATGATGACGGCATTGTCGCTATCACCGGCGTCGGCCAAGAAGGCATCGACAAGGCCGTGGCCTGGATTGAAGGCCTGGTCAAAGAAGTGGAACCGGGCGAGATCTATAAAGGCAAAGTCGTCCGCCTTATGGACTTCGGCGCTTTCGTGGAAATTCTGCCTGGCCAAGACGGCTTAGTGCATATTTCCGAATTTTCCAACAACCGCGTGGACAAAATAACCGATGTTGCCAATATCGGCGACGAATTAACCGTCAAGGTTACCGAGATTGATGACAAGGGAAGAATCAACCTGTCAGTCAAACAAGCTGATCCGAATTATAATCCGACCGAAGACACACGCCGACCGCGCAGCGGTGGTGGCGATCGTCCCGGCGGACGAGGCGGTTTCAGTCGCGATCGCGGACGAGGCGGCTTTGGTGGACGGGAACGACGCGACAATGACCGCGGCGGTTTCAGACGCTAATATTATAGCTGATTAAATACACTCCCGAATGATTGCTTTGCTTATTGTCAAGCTAAAACAGCTCTCTTACCGATCCCGGCTTCTGGCCGGGATTTCGGTAAGTTTTATTTTGTTATTTATTCTAATAAACCTGCTAAACAGCTTAGACAGCAATGACAAGTTGGCTAAATTTGTCCGGCCCAACGCCACTTTTTACTTGTCTCTCAATCTTAGCTCGGCGGAAAAATCATTTTCCGGCTTAAAAATAATTGACCGGCTCTTAGCCGACTATCAGCTAACCGATTTCAATCGCCACTGGCTCAAATCTAACTTGGGCCAAGTTTGTTTAGTAGACAATAATAATCAATTTTGCTTTCTATTATTTGACGCCAAAAAGATCTCGGAAGTTCAGGATCATCTAGCGCAAAAAAATGTCCCTTATCGGCGTTTCGGCAAAATTTTCGCGATTGCCGACAATCAAGAAAAATTAAAATCGCTTAAAACAAATTCATTGCTATCCCCGCTAAAACTCCACGATAAACTTAATCGTCCGCGGGATATCACGGTTTATCTGCGACCGCAAACCGGCAATAGCCCTAAAATGCTAAAAATAATCTCTTTGGCCGTAACCAATCAGGGTGGCTTATCTTGGCACGGCAAGCTTTCCGGCTCCGCCATTGACTTAGTCGGGGATCAATATTCCTTTCCCTTGTTATCCTGGCCCATAACTTCGTCCAAGCAACTGCCTAAGGATGAAAACAACGCCGACTTGATTATGGTTTTGTCTGAACCGACCAAATTTTGGCAAGAGTGGTACAAAACCGTTTCTTCCTCTTTGCCCAAAGACTATCAGTTCCAAGAAAAAATTACCGCTCAACTTAAAAAATCATACGGTTTTGATCTGACTGATCCCCTCTGGAGCCAACTAACCGACGAACCGCTAATGGTAATGGCCAAATCACGACCAGCTTCCGGCGAAGACCTGCTAAACGATTATGACTGGGCTTTATTTTTATCCGCCGAGTCAACCCTATCTGCCACCGACACTGAAAAAATCGGGTCTATAATGAAAAAGCTTGTTTCTCGCCGCCAACCCCAAGCCAAAACAATCTATCTAAGCGATGGTACGCCGGTTATGGAACTTTTAAGCGGTGGCGAACCGCGAGAATCAAGTACCGAAGACGGCAAACATTTCTTTACCAACTCCGACCAGTCGTTTGTTTTGTTTTATTCGGCTAAAAATGACGGCCTGGAAGCGGGAAACAACCTTTCCTGGCAAACATCTTGGATGTTGGACGACAAAGACTATCTAAAAATAAATCTGCAAGCCTTTAAAATCTATGTCGGCCCTATTTTGACCGATTTCAACTGGCTGGAAGCCAAGGGTAACAGAGTAATAATCTACTAAAAAACTATAAAACGATAACGGCTGTTGATAAGTTGTGTATAACTTTATGAAAAATTACTATTTATAATAATAAAATATTTAATTCTTTTAGCGTCACATTATTTTTTAGCTAAATTAAAACACTTTATTTATACTTGCCAAAGTTTTGACCACGTTGTCAAAAACTGATATAATATCAACAGGAGGCAAAGAGAACGCTTCCAACGCACATTAGGGTCATAATAATGACCACAGATATAGAAACCTGGCAATAAAGATAAGTCAGCTCAAATAAGCCAAATATAAACCTCTCTTGGCTTTCACAGCTAAATATCTCCATAGATTCATATCTTAAAACCAGCTTTCTGCTTTTTATCTGTTAGGCGCATGATGAAGGGACATAAGTCTCACCTTCGCGTCCGCGAACTTTACAACGTAGCAACCCGCTCCCCTTTCCTTATTTATCATGACAGTTCGCACTTTCCAGGCGTCCAACAATTCCACAAAGAGCAATTGTGCTCGCCGCTTCGCGGGTAAAAAGCATAGCCATTTGACTTACGGCTAAAACTCCGATATTCGGATTATTTATTCTCGCCTACTCATCAAGCAGGCGGAAATGAGTACTGAGCACCGGATCTCAGTGGGCGCAAGCCAACCATAAGTAATAATTTAAGGTTGCGAATCTTGCGCCCCTTTTTTTATTCAAAAAATTTAGGGTAAAAAACCTTTTTTATGATAAAATATAATCATAGCCAACACTATGGCGGGAAAAATATTTAACAATAAAAAATTAAACGAATTAGATTCCCTATCGACGAAAAAAATCGCCGCCGAATTAGATTGTTCCCTCTCCGGCTTGACTCGCCTGGAAGCATCTAAGCGTCGCCTAATCTACGGCTTAAACACTGTCGCCAGCGAGGGGAAGGGCAAGTTGATTTGGGAGTTGGGTAAGAAAATATTAAGTCCATTAGTAATCACGCTCTTGATAGTGGCCGCCTTTTCTTATTTCTTAGGTGAAAAAATCTCCGCTATCATTATTATAACAATGGCGCTTATAGGCATAGTCCTGTCATTTATTCAGGAATACAGGGCGAAAAAGAATGCCGCTAAGCTCAAGGCCATGGTCCGGTTGCATATTGAGGTTATTCGCAATAAAAAAACAGTTAAAATTCCATTGAAAGATCTAGTGCCCGGGGATGTAGTCAACCTTTACGCCGGCAATATGATACCGGCCGATCTTAAAATCATCTCAACTAACAGCCTATTTCTTAACCAATCAACCTTAAACGGCGAGTCTTTCCCTATGGAAAAGTGGGATGCTCCGCCCAAACCGGCCAAGCCCAACACCCCGATTTATGATCTGCCGACTATCGCCTTAATGGGCGCCAGCGTAGCTTCAGGCACGGGCAGCGGCTTGGTGATTGCTACCGGTGCCAACACTGAATTTGGTAAGTTGGCTATTGACGTAGTCGCCAATGAACCGGAGACCGCCTTTGATAGGGGTATTAGGGACTTCACTTGGCTGATGATCAAATTAATCTTCGTCTTGATGACTTTTATTTTTGTCGTTAACACCTTATTTAAAGGTAACTTTGTTGATTCATTATTATTCTCACTGGCTGTCGCCGTCGGCCTGACCCCGGAAATGTTACCGATGATAGTTACCGTCAATCTCTCGCGAGGCGCCATGGCTATGGCCAAAAAAATGGTCATCATCAAACGCCTGGACTCCATCCAAAATTTCGGCGCCATGGATGTCTTGTGCACCGATAAAACCGGCACCTTAACCATGGACGAAATCATCCTGATCAAACACTCGGATATTGAGGGCAAAGAAAGAGAAGAGATTTTACACGACGCCTGGATTAACAGCACTTTTCAATCCGGCCTGAACAATCTCTTGGATCGGGCGATCATTAAACACCATAAATTCAAAAAATCCGGCCTGAAAAAAATCGACGAGGTGCCGTTTGACTTTGAGCGTCGCATCGTTTCAATAATTATTGGGGACGGCAAAACCAACAGATTAGTCGCCAAAGGAGCGCCGGAAGAAATAATCAAGCGTTGCGACAGTTATGACCTGAACGGACGCAAATATATTTTAGGAAAAGAAAAAATCAAACAACTGAGGAAACAATACGATAAGTTAAGCCAAGACGGCTTCCGCGTTCTGGCCGTAGCCTACAAGGAAACCGATCAACGGCAGAAGAAATTCAGTCAGCAAGATGAAACCGATCTTATTTTTCACGGCTTTGCTTCGTTCCTGGATCCGCCCAAAGCCAGCACTAAGGAAGCGATCAATAAAATGGAGGGGTTGGGAGTTAAATTAAAGATTCTATCCGGCGACAACGAATATGTGACAAAAAAAATTTGCGAAGAGGTGGGATTAGACGGCACTGGTGTCATTACCGGCGGAGAAATAGAACGTTTAAACAAAGATGATCTGCAGAAAATAGTGGAAGAAAAAGCCATCTTTGCCCGCCTCTTACCGCTTCAAAAAGAACGAGTCATCCAGGCTCTGCAAGAAAATGGCCACGTAGTGGGATTTCTCGGCGACGGCATTAATGACGCTCCGGCCTTAAGGGCCGCTGACGTAGGAATCTCCGTAAATAATGCCGCAGACATTGCCAAAGAAACGGCGGATATGATTCTTCTGCGCAAAAGCTTGCTGGTTTTGGCTGACGGAATCAAAGAAGGACGAAGGACTTTTGCCAATACCATGAAATATATCAAGATGGGCGCTTCTTCCAACTTCGGCAATATGCTTTCTATAACCGGCGCCTCGATGATTCTGCCCTTCCTACCGATGTTGCCACCGCAAATCCTGTTAAACAACCTCATGTATGACTTGTCGCAAATCGCTTTGCCGACGGATAATGTGGATGAAGATTATCTACTTAAGCCACGCCCCTGGCATATCGGCTTCATCAAAAAATTCATTCTAATTATCGGGCCGATTTCCTCCTTGTTTGATTTTATGACTTACGGCTTAATGTGGTTTGTCTTTAACGGCGCGGCTAATCCGGCCTTATTCCGCACTGGTTGGTTTGTAGAGTCGCTCTTTACCCAAACTTTGATTATCTATGTCATTCGCACCAACAAAATTCCCTTCCTGCAAAGCCGTCCCAGCCGCGCCATAGTTTTTGCCACCCTGGGCGTTGTTGGCTTAGGTTGCATCCTGCCCTTCACTTCAGTCGGCAAATTATTCCAATTCCAATCCTTACCCGGACTGTACTTCATTCTGCTTTTTGGCATGGGCCTCCTCTACCTGTCTTTGACTCAATTAGTTAAAATGCTCTTTATCAGAAAATACGGATACGAATAATCAATCGACAACCATTAGCTAACACTGAAGTTTATAAAACATCCGCCACATTGGACGGATGTTTTTGTATTCATAATAATTATTAATCCTTAGAGAAGCTATCCCTTACCTAAATGTTCGGCCTCGGATAATTTCAGTGATAATAGACGACTGACGCCGTCGCCCTGCATGGTCACGCCGTATAGGACATCAGACTCGGACATAATGGCCCGATTATGGGTGATAATGACGAATTGCGTCTTATGAGCCAACTCCTTAACGATACCGGAAAACTTGGCGGAATTGCTTTCATCCAAAGCCGCGTCCACTTCATCAAATAAGATAAACGGCGACGGATTATTATTAATAATGGCGCAAATCAAAGCCAAGGCCGTCATGGTTTTTTCTCCGCCTGAAAGCATATTGATCGCTTTGATCTTCTTGCCGGGCGGGCAGGCCTCAATCTCAATACCCATATTAGCCAAAAACGACTTGTCTTCCGGATAAACCTGTTTTTGAGCTTCTTGAGCTGTTTCTTCTAATATCTCTGGCACACCTTCTTCGGTCAAAGACCCTGCCATCGCCGGCGCCTGTGCCAACTGCTCTCGAATCTTTTCCGCTTCGGTCTTTTCTTCTTCTTTTTGCACCAGGGTTAATTTGGCGCTGCCACCTTCGAACAACTGTTTAAAGTAACGGGAAAAGTCCTTATTAATCCTGTCAAATTCTTCTTCAAACTGGACTTTTATCAATTTATCAAGTTCTTCCACCACTTTAACCAAATCCGTAATGGCCCGGTCCAAGTCCAATGACTGCTCAGACAGGAATTCAAAACGTGTCTTTACTTCCTCATATTCTTTTTCCACTTCCGGATCAATGCCGCCGATAAGTTCCAACTGGCGTTTCAAACGATCAATCCTGTCTTTATCTTCAATCAAATTTATTTCCGCATAGTCTCCTTTGCTCTTGAATTGCCAATCTGCCCCCAAATTCTCCCGAATGGCCGCTAAGGTATCCTCTCGTCGCGTCTCTACTTTAGCCAACTCCACCTTAACCAAAGACAGTCTTTCGTTAATGTCATTCAAATCGGTTTGCAAAGCGTAAGATTCCTGCTGTAAGGAGAAAATCTCTTGTTTCTTGCGTTCTTCCTGCAAATTAAAACCGTCAATTTTCTCGCGTAATCCGGCAATCACTTCTTCCGCCGCCTTCAACTCTCTTTCTTTGGTTTCTCGACCGATTAAGACTTCTGACTGGAACTGTTCGCGCTCCTGAGGGGTTAATTGCGCTTCCTCAATATCAGCTTTAATCTTAACCAATTCCTTCTCCTGCTCATCGATCTCCGCGGTTAGTGATCTGACCTTATCCGAATCAACCTGGGTTTGCACTTTCAAATCGCCGATCTGCAAAAATAAATTCTCCCGTTCGCGACGTTGATCCTCTATTTTGGCTTTTAAGCTGGCAATCTCTTTTATTTTTGTTTCCGATGAATACTTCTCATCCGGCGCGCGCCATTGCAAGCTATCCGTTTTTTTGAAACCGCCGCGCATCATGCCGGATTTCTCCAACACATCGCCGTCTAAAGTCACCATGCGCTCACGATTGACGCCGACCGCCTTGGCGCTCTCTAGGTCGCTGACCACCACAGTACTGCCGAACACCTGTTCAAAGACCTGTTGATATTTGCGATCATATGACAGCAAATCAGAAGCCAAACCGATTACTCCTTTTTCCATCAAAACATCGGTCGTATCTTGAGACAAATAAAATTCTTTTAGACGATTTAAAGGGAAGAAAGTCACTGGCGGCAAACGATTGCCTTTCAGCCAGTTAATGCATTCAATGGCGTCGGACTCACTTTCCACTACTACTGCCGACAATCGATTTCCTGCCGCGGCCACCAAAGCGGCTTCATGCTTATTGTTTTTTACTCTACCTAAATCACTGACCGTGCCGCAAATCCCTATAATCCTATCTTTTAACCCTAAAACCGCCCTAACCGCTTCTTGATTATGACTGACGCGTCCGCCAGAACGAGTACGATAAAACTCATCCTGAATGATATCCAAATTATTCTGCCAAACCATTAATTCGTCGGACAGCACTTTAATTTGATTTTCTTTTTCGCCTAACTTGCCGGCACTGCCCTCTTGCCTAAGTTTGGCGCTTCTGATCTCCGATTGCAGATTTTTTACCCGGCTCTCCAGCTCAGTGCGACGATTCTCCAGCCAAGACAAATTCTGTTTGCCGGCTTTGGCGTATTCCACTTCCAATTTGCCACGCAAAACCGCCAGCTCGCGCATGATTTCATTCTGTTTGGTCAAAGCCAAGTTATATTCTTCCTGTAACTTATCATATTCCTCGGCGCGGCTACCTTGTTTGGATAATTCTTCCAACTTATTACGCAACTCGTCTAATTTGCTGTCCAAACGCAACCGTTGCTTATCTAAGGTATTGTATTGCAAAGCCAACTCGTCATATTGTTTCATCAAATCCTGCCATAACCGGCCATAATACCTGCTCTGTAATGATTTCAATTCCAGTTCTAATTCCTGCCGTTGGCGTAATTTATTAACTTGACGAGTCAAGGATTTAAGATGCGGTTCCAACTCCACTATCAACACTTTGGCCTGCTCTAAATTATCCCGCGACCGCTTAAGCTTGGACACTGATCGCTCACGCTTGATTTGGTACTGCTTCACTCCGGTAGCTTCATCAAAAAAATCCTTGCGCTCTTCGTTGCTGTAATTGACAATCTTGTCCACCATGCCTTGCCCGATAATGGAATAGGTGTTATGGCCAAAATTAGCTTTGGCTAATAGCATGACAATATCGAATAAACGCACCTCGGTCTTGTTGAGCAAATACTCAGAGGTGCCGTCACGATACAATTTCCTGGTAATCGCTACTTCAGCGTAGTCAATCGGCGCCGAGCCGTCTTCGTTGTTCAAATACAAAGAAACCTCAGCCAAAGACAATTGAGCTTTTTTGGCTGAGCCGGAAAAAATCACGTCTGTGGATTTCTTGCCTCGCAATAGCTTGAGCGATTGTTCGCCCAGCACCCAACGGACCGCATCCACGACATTAGACTTGCCCGAGCCATTAGGGCCGACAATGGCCGTAATGCCACAGGTGTTGTCATGCTTGTCGGGGCTGGGAAATTCTAAGATTGTCTTAGAAGCAAAAGATTTAAAACCGTGCAATTCAATGCGCTGTAAATACATAGAAGAAATTACGAATATTTTGAGCACTAATTATATACATTTTACCAAAAAAACAAGGAATCGGCAAAATTAAAACCCGATTCATAAGAAATCGGGTAAAGTGCGTTTAGAATGCCAGTGGTGGCAGAGGATCAATCGGCACATGGCCGAAAGTGATCTCATGCCGTGGCAGGCAGACGGTAGCGAAATTCCGGTCATGATTGATGTCGCATGTCCACAAGCCCGACCGGTTGGCGGCCACGGCGCCATGCTATGTCGTCTCAATGGAAAGGAGTGTAGATTTTCTTTCGATTATCCCCATGTCCTATCTGTTAGGGACAGTTGGCGGCCGCCGGAAGAAATCACTCCCATACTGGAAGTGGCCAAAAAAACCTTCGGCGTTGCATAAAGCACTTTTAACGGCCCCGGTCGCTTACCCAAGCGACCGGGTTTTTTAATTGAATTAAAGCCGAAAAAATACTATAATTAACTCAACTTTCAACCCTAATTTATGGCAGCTAAAAAACAAAAACTCTTGGTTATTGACTCTAACGCCTTGATACACCGCGCTTTCCATGCCCTGCCTCCGACCTTAACCGATGATAAGGGCCGACCGACCAATGCCGTCTACGGTTTCACCTCTATTTTCCTTAAAGCCATCAAAGACATCAAACCTGATTATATCGCCGCCACCTTTGATCGCAAAGAAAAGACTTTCCGCCACAAACAATATGAGGCGTACAAGGCCACTCGCGTCAAAGCGCCGGATGAATTGTACGGACAGATTCCCTTAGTCAAACAAGTATTAGAGGCGTTTAGCGTGCCAATTTTTGAGCTGGCCGGCTATGAAGCCGACGACCTGATCGGCACTATCGCCAATCTAAAAACCATTGACCGACCGGATATTGAAACGATTATTTTAACCGGCGATCAGGACTGCCTGCAACTGGTGGACTACAACACCAAAGTCTTCTCGCCTCACAAAGGATTGTCAGAAACAATCGTTTACGGCGAAACCGAGGTCAAGGAAAAATTCAGCGGTTTAATGCCCAATCAACTTATTGATTACAAAGGCCTGCGTGGCGATACTTCCGATAATATCCCCGGCGTCAGAGGCATCGGTGAAAAAGGCGCAATTGATTTATTGAATAATTTCAAAACCCTTGAAGGAATTTACAAGCATCTTGACTCCGATCTGATAAAAAACCGCACGCGGGAACTATTGGAAGAACAAAAAGAACAAGCGCTAATGTCGCGAGAATTGGCGACGATTAAAAAAGATGCGCCCATAGAATTCAAATTGGCCGATTGCCGCTTTGCCGGCTTTGACCAAAATAAAGTCGTAGATCTGTTCCAAGAGCTGGGATTCAAACGATTGATGAGCCAAGTGGCGACGTTAGCCAAAGGTGGCATGATCGTGCCGACCGGCCAAGGCAGTTTATTTTCTACTGCCTTAACCAACCAAGAAACAGCTGAATCGGCCGCCTCATCTTCTGTCATTACCGCCAAAGCGGGGATGCAAGTCGTTAATCATCCTGCCAATAATAGATTGGGAAAACAGGATTACCGACTAATAAGAACTGATGGCCTAAAAAGGTTCTTAGCCGAACTTAAAAAACAAGAAGAATTCTGTTTTGACACGGAAACGACCGGGCTTAATCCCTTCTCTGACAGTTTAATCGGCATCGCTTTCTGTTGGACTGAAGGCGAAGCTTGGTATTTGCCGGTTGATTTGGCCGACAGAATCAAACCGGAACTGTCTGAAATTTTCGACAGTAAAAAAACCAGAAAAATCGGACACAATCTGAAATTTGATATTCAAGTCTTAAACACTTATTTTAATGATGTCATCCCGAGCGAAGTCGACAAATCCCCTGGAAACTCAAGTGATTCTTCCACACGTTCGCTGTTTGGTAAGAATGACAATCATGTTAATGGTGTTTATTTTGACACCATGATCGCCTCCTACGTCCTTAATCCCGGACATCGCCAGCATAGCCTGGATACTCTGGCGTTCATTGAATTCGGCTATCAAATGCAGCCGATCAATGATTTAATCGGCAGTGGCAAAAGCCAAGTTTCCCTGGCCGACATCCCACTGGAAAAAGTCAGCTGGTATTCGGGAGAAGATGCGGATCTGACTTTTCGCCTCTATCAGAAACTCCGGCCGGAATTGGAAAAATCCGCCTTATTGCCGTTATTTGAAAAGTTAGAAATGCCTTTAGTTGAGGTGTTGGTATCCATGGAAACCAACGGCATCAAAATAAACAGTAAAGCATTGAAAAATCTCAGCGCCGTTTTTGCCAAAAGAATAAAGGAGATAGAAAAGAAAACATGGAAAATGGCGGGGGAAGAATTCAACCTGGCCAGCCCCAAACAACTCAAAGAAATCCTGTTTGATAAAATGAAAATCTCCACGGCCGGCATCGGCAAAACCAAAACCGGCTTGTCCACAGCCGCCGGTGAATTAGAAAAGCTCCAGGGCCAACACAAGATAATTGATTTGATTATAGAATTCCGCGAATTATCTAAATTAAAAAGCACCTATCTGGATGCCTTGCCCGCCTTAGCTGACAAGGCTGGCCGCGTACACACCAGTTACAATCAAACCGTAACCGCCACCGGACGATTATCTTCTTCTGAACCGAATTTACAGAACATCCCTATTCGCACCGAAACCGGCGGTCCCATCCGCCGGGCCTTCATCACTGACAAGGGACTCAAGATACTTAAAGCCGACTACTCGCAGATTGAATTGCGCATTATCGCCTCTCTGGCCAATGACAAGCAAATGCTGAAGATTTTCCAATCCGGCGGTGATATCCATACCATGACCGCAGCCATCATTCACGGCATTAAGCCGGAAGAAGTGACTAAGGCCTTGCGCCGCACAGCCAAAGAGATTAATTTCGGCGTTATTTACGGCATGGGCGCTTGGGGACTGTCCTCTCGCACCGGTCTGTCCAATACGGAAGCGCAAAAATTCATTTACAAATATTTTGAAACATTTTCCGGCGTCAAGAGATGGCTGGAAGAAACCGTGGAAATCGCCCGCGACAAGGGCTACGTGGAAACATTCTACGGCCGCAAACGCTATTTGCCGGAAATCACTTCCAGCATTTCCCAAGTCCGCGGCTCCGCCGAACGCATGGCCGTCAATATGCCGATTCAAGGCACAGCCGCCGACCTGATCAAATTAGCTATGATTGAAGTCCACGCCGGCTTGCCCAAGGTCTCCCCGCGCTCACGCCTATTGTTGCAAGTCCATGACGAATTAGTGCTGGAAGTGCCGGAACATGAACTCCATAAAGTCGGCAAATACATCCATGACACCATGTGCTCGGTGATGAAGTTGCGCGCGCTCATTGACGCCGAGGTTTCCGCCGGCAACAATTGGGGAGAGACGGAAAGAATCAAGACCTAATTATTCTTGTCATTCCGATCTAAATCGTTGCAATTCATAACTGGCAAAACTGTTAGAAAAAATAAATGTAACAACAAAAGAATACTCATTATTTGAGTATTCTTTTGTTAGAGAAAAAAGAAATTGAACTACTTTAATTAAAGTGTTATTATTGTGTATATGATAACCGCATTAAATAAAGAACAATTAGAGATATTATCGCGGCTTGGTTTGAGTAAAATTCAAGCGACTTTGTATTTGACCTCTTTAAAACATGGGGTATTATCTGTTTTAGAACTATCTAAGCTGACCAAAATTAATCGTCAACAGATTTATTCAGAAGCGGAAGAATTAATTGAATTAGGAATCTATGAATTAACCCGTAAACAAGGTAGAAAGTATATTCCTGCCAATCCAGATAAATTAATAAAAATTGGAAAGAAAAAAATTAATGAAACGGAAAGGATTTTAACGGAGTTATCCGCAATCTTACCCAATCTTGAAGCCTTATCGACTCAAAAAAAGAACAAGATCATTATTAGATATTTTGAAGGCATACCAAAAATTAAAGAAGCTTATGAGGAAGAATTGAAAGTATCAAAAAATACCGAGGTTTTATCCCTGGCTGGTTTAATTGATGATATTTTTGAATTTTTACCGGAGTCATACTGGGATGAATGGAATAAAAAATTTGTGAAGCACGATTCAAGAAGCCGTATGCTTGTCCATAATTCCGAGGCGGCTCGCAGAACGATTGAAAATGACAAACAATATAAACGAGAGACCAGATGGATTGAAAAATTTCCTCTAAAAGTTAATATTGATATTTTTAATAACACCGTTCTGATTGTTTCTTTCCATGACGAGATTGCCATTTGGATTGAGAGCCATATACTGGCTCAATCATATCGTATAATATTTAATACTCTCTGGGAGCTTTCTAAACCATTTAAGTAAAAAATGTTGTAAAAATATTTACAACAAAAAAGTTAGTAATTTACCTTATTATTTGTGCTTTTTGACGCCATAACGGCGTTTTTTATTTTGTTTATTACGTGAATTGATTAATTATGGAATAATTCCATTAGATAAAATAAGTAATAAATAAAAACCATATGCCCCCAAGCGGATTCAGTCAAAAGGCTGTAAAAGGTTCTCTTATCTTCATTCAAAGCTGTTATGAGGACCTATTGGAAGAAGTGCGTTCCGGAAAGCATAAAAGTTATGAAGAAGGAATCAAGTATGAGCTTTCTCAAATAGAAAAAGCTCTTACGAAAATCCATATTGACCCCAGCGGTAACATTGTTGATCGATAAGCTTTATTTTAAGTTTTTGAGATTAATTTAATCTTTATCATCTTTTCCTTAACCAACCGCATTTCCTCTGGATTACTAAGTTATCTGTATGAGCAAATCACGGTCGGAGCCAAAGCGAAACATGATGAATTAATCGCTTTCTCTTGGTGTTATTCTGACTGAAATAAAGGAATCACTTAAACTTTTCAAAACCGCCTCAAGCAACCTGGCGGTTTTTATTATTATATATAATCCGGGGCGTACAGATATTGACAAAACATAATTAGTATGCTAATCTGTAGGAGAACTATTGCTCATTTAAAAGTCAGGGTCAGAGAACCAGAAGGAGACACACCAATGGCAAATATATTGAAAAAAGAACCGCAAACTGAAATGGAATACTGGGAGATGATTGATGGTATTGGGGGGATTATTTGGCACACAAATCATGATATTAGTCATGGACGATATGAAAGCTCTCCGGAAATTGAACAACAACTGGCTGATGCTCAGGAGACCATTGAACGTTTAGCCAGTGAATTATTTGATAAATTCGGAGTAATCCACCCCAAGGATTGCCCCAAAGCAGCGCCAGGGGAGGAAATGCCACCGGCACCGGAAGGGAAAATTTATTACTGGGATTGGTATGAGGCGAAAAGAGCAGAAGCCAAAAAACAGTTCTATGATGGCATCATCTGCTCTGCCTGTCCTTATAGCAAGGGATTGGAGAGTATGACGGGGTTTAATATACCGTGCAGTCTTTGGAGCGGGGTCCTCTACCGACTTACTTTTCCCCATATGTGCGCAATGTTGGGAGATTTCGGTGAAGAAAAATTTTACCAAATGATTCAAAAGAAGGGTGGTAGTCACGTACTTAAAGCCTTTAAGGAAAAAATAGCAGCCCTGAAAGAACTGGGATTGAAAAAGGCATCTGCCGAAAAATAAATGCTCATTTTCACCACTCAAGCATCTGTTGCGAGTGGTGTTTTATTTAAATCAAAAACCGCCGAGGCTAAGCCGAGGCGGTTTTATAAATGTGCAAAATTAATAACGATATCCTCGCAGAGGACGAAACGCCATAGTTAATCCTCGCCACATCCTATACAACGCCAAAATAAATCTTTTACTCTTTCCAGTTCGATCATACTTCTTAACCATCTTTAATGTTTCTTGTAGATCAACGCCGGAAACCCCCAAATATTGAACGAGGGGGTATAAATATTCCGGATCAACTCCCTCTAATATTCCTGCAGCATCCTTTTTTGATTCGTAATATACATTAGATAACCAAGTATCGGGATCACGCCAGCCAAACATCAAATCAACTACGGCTCGTCGAATACCCTCATCACTGATTCTTCTTGTCTCAGTTATTTCTTTAGTCATAATAACCTCCTTTCTATTGGTTATAATTTAAAGAACAGACATCATTAATAGAACCAATATTATAGCAATATACTAAAATTGTCAACCAATTTAAAACGAAGCAAAAACCGTCCGACTTCAATTAATAATATATATAATATATAAAAATTGAGGTGGACGGTTTTAAAAAGGTGCAATTTCAGGCGCAATAGACGGCTATGGCCTTATCTACCGCTACCCTGAACTGGTCAGCATGATGGCTCATAATCTTGTAACGTAACAAGGACTTACGAGCGCGGAGCAAACTGGCGCCGTTAGAATAGCAGAAGACCGCATCGCCGCTAAGATAATCGGTCAGATATCTAATGCCCAGCTCCAACGAAATAATCCGCCCAGCCAAGGCAAAATTCTCAACCTCTTCCGGCAGTAATAATTGCCCCGTACCGGCCAAATAACCGCTAAGCAAAGCGCTGAAACATTCAATCGGTCCAGGACGCTCGTCAAACTCCACGCCCAAAGCTGAACGGAACATATCGCCGAAATCCCACAGGCTATAGCCTGGCATAGTCGTATCCAAATCAATCACCGCCACGGCCGCACCTGTGCTTTTATCCAGCAAGACATTGTCTATTCCCGTATCGTTATGCGTCAACCTGGACGGGATCTTGCCACTGTCAACCAGGGCGGAAAATTCCGCAATCTCTTCCAATCGGCTTTTAATGAACTCAATCTCCTTGGCGCAATCAGCAACCCGGCTAAACCGATCCTGCTGTCGCGCCAAAATCAACTGCTGATAACGCCAAAGAGTGTTATGGAAATCGGGCACGACCACGTTAAGCGCCTCAAGCGGCAATTTGGACAGAAGCGCCAAGTATTGGCCGTAGGCCTTGGCGATTTCATACGCTTGATAGATATTTTCAATGCTCTGACAACTGTAAGAGTGATCAAAAAAATCATATAAGCGCCAATACGCTCCGCTTTCATCACGATACCATAGAACGTTGCCGTTTTTGAGTCCGATAGCGGACAAACCTAGCGCCTGACCGCGACAAGAAGCGATGGCAGAAAAATTCTCCAGCAACTTCAGCGGTTCAGGAAAATACTGGTCGTTAACTCGCTGTAATAGATACGATTTATTCCCGACAACAACCCGAAAACTATCATTGATTGCGCCTTTGCCATAGCGCTCCGCACTTTCTGGCCATAGTCCTAAAAATTTAGCGGCGATCTCCGCTAAATATTCAAAACTGAATTGTTGTTTGGGCATAATTGCCTCCTTTAATTTATTGGGTTGGTATTTCCCTGATAGAACCATCAAAAATCGTAATGGAACAATTGCCAAAAGGATTATTTTTCAGTCGCTCGGCCGCTTCCTCAATACTTGCTTCAGTCATCAATCGCCAGAATAGTATGGCCCACTTGCCATGGCCGACAATAAAAATTGTCCGAAAATAACTGTAGCAGCCATACAAAAAATCATTTAAAAAAGATCGGATTTGCAATTCCACATCAGGTCCGGATTGACCGCCTGGGGCGCGGTAGTGATACCAACCTTCGCGTTTTTGGATTTGCTCCTCCAATGGATACAATCGGGAGATATCCGCCTTATTCATCGTATGCCAGACGCCGCGCCACCATTCATCTAAACGCGGATCCATAATTGGCTGGCGGGCGCAGGGATGATATATCTCTTTGATTCCTCGCAGAGTTTCTGCCGGTCTTAAGTAACTGGAAATAAATTCTTGATCCCAGGCGATTCCTAATGATTTCAGTACCTCGCCGCAGTGCCGCGCTTATTCCCAGCCGTCAGGGTCAGTCAAAGGAAATTGATGGTTGGGCATAACCGTTAATGAATTATCATCCAATCCTCTGGCATTACCGATGGATTCGCCATGGCGGACAAAAATAATCTTTTTGAAATGACTCTTGAGTTGACCTAACATGTTTCTTTCTCCTCTTGGTTGTCAAAGTGCAATTTATCAAAATTATTTTTTAATCGCTTGCCAATTAAATTCAAAAACCTGCTTTTGCATTTGATAGATTGACTCATTCTCCACTACCACGCCAAGGGAATTGCCAGAATCATCCAAACCGATATGAGCGATCTTACCGCCGTAAATCAATTCGTGCGTCATTTTCAGATTATCGCCAGCCGCGG
Source organism: Patescibacteria group bacterium (assembly GCA_041650895.1). Classification (NCBI taxonomy): domain Bacteria; species Patescibacteria group bacterium. Next base: position 509,195 of record JBAZKF010000001.1, read on the forward strand.
GGATTTGCCGTCTTTCATCCAACCCGAATATTCCGCCGACTTCACCCAACGAAATTACACGCACGATAACTTTCTTAGCGGTTCGTTTTTTATTGAAATCAGGCATGGCCGCATAAAGATGTTTGCGGTCTTCGGCGGTGCCGGAAGAATAAACAAAATAAGTCTTATCTTCGCGGTTTCTCATAGTTTCCAACACGTCCTGCAAAATCTGCTTCATACCTTGATCGCCTTCATAAAATTTAACCGCCGGCCGATTGCCGCTACGCTCAAAAATCGCTTGCAGACGAGGCAGATTTTCTTTGATGTCTTTTTTAACCAAAGCCAATTTCTCTTCACGGTCCTCCAATGCGCCCAGAAGCTTTTCCGGCGGTTCCGCCACAAAAAACTGCTTAGTCTGCTTGTGGTAATAAGTGACTAATCCGGCAGTAATCAAAGCTTTCAAGATATCGTAAGTTGTCCCCCGATTAATGCCGGCCTTATCAGCCACCACGCGGACGGAAGATGGCCCTAACTCAATTAAAGCGAGATAAACCGAGGTTTCTTTATCGCTCAGACCGAAATTCCTTAGTAATGTTTGTATTTCCATATATTTATCTTAAAGTACTGTTATCTTAACTCGTTGATTTTTATTTGTCAATACTTTTTCTACATTATTTATTATTTTATTATATTTTGTTTAAATTTACAATATTTTATATACTTATTTTATTAACTTTTTTTCTACATTTTTATAGTTATCCACAGGACAAAAACGTACAACGAACTGATAATAACATCAGTTAACAATGCGTAGTTAATAAAAAAACCGCCGAGGCTAAGCCGAAGCGGTTTCATCAATGAACGTAATAATCAGGGCCCCCAGCCATCGGGAACAGCTGATGGTGCTAGAGGGTCATTGGCCATTTCCTCTTGCGACTTTCTTAATTGTTCAGCGTACCCTTTGTCACTCATATATTGTTTCTGACCGCACATGCAAGGATTATAATCACAAACTCTGCAATTTGGAGTTACAACGTCTTCTTCAGGATCATAAGGTCCGCCGCACATAGCCATTACTCCTTTTTCTTTTTTGGTTGGTCAATATCAAAGAACATATAACACTGAACTATTTCTATCACTAATAATCAAAAAAGTCAAGGGTTGTTCTTTGGACATAAATAAGCTAAAATTATCTCGTATCAATTGCAAACCATCTGTAATGGAGTTGGCCCTGTCGGCCAAGCGGATGGGGTATTAGAGGGATTTATAATAAACTACCCGCCAACCATGATATTTTTCGTTTACGGCACGGAAGCGCACTTATGCCGCCAAAAAATCTCTGAACTGCAAGCTGGTTTTATCCAAAAAAGGGATAAAAGCAGTCTTAATGTCGTCCGCTTAAAAGATGATGAACTGGACTTTGATCGCTTATCCCAGGAAGCCCTCACTACGCCCTTTCTGGGAGAACGCAAGTTGATCATCATTGAACAACTGATAGCCGACATGTCGGCCGGCAAGAAAAAGTTGCGCGATCAAATCTTGGATTTCCTTAAAGCCAAGGAATCGGTAATTGACAATAATCTGATGTTTGTTGATTTGTTTGAAGAAGAAAAAAAAATACCGGAGAAAGATGCGCTCTTCAACTTCTTAGCCAAACAGAAATTCGCCTACAGGTTATTCCGTCTCAAAGACCGCGAGCTAAGCGGTTGGATCAAAAAATACTGCGAAAGCAAAAAAATAAAAATAGCTCCGGCAGCCGTCAGTGAGTTATTGCTTTTGGTCGGCAATGATCTGACCCAACTTACCAATGAACTGGACAAGCTCGGGTCGTACAAAGCCGGAGAAATAATCGCCACTGCCGATGTTAAGCTTTTAGTCAAAGCCAAAATTGACGACGACGTTTTCGTTCTAACCGACGCGCTGGGCGACAAAAATCGCGAACGCGCTCTGGAACTCCTAAGCCGGCAGTTCCTCTCCGGTGCCGAACCGCTGGCACTGCTGGGGTCAATTAATTGGCAATTCAAACTGATTTTAAAAGCCAAAACGCTATTGGAAAATAATCCCCGCTTGACGCCGGAGGGAGCGGCCAAAGAAATCGGCGTCCACGCCTACCCCGCCCGCAAAAGCCTGGGTTTCGCCAAAAGCTTCAGCCTGAAACAGCTGATTAATATTCAGAATGATTTATTGAAACTGGAACGCCAACTCAAATCCGGCGCCAAAAACCCAGAATTGCTGTTTGACCTGTTTGTAATAAAACATTGCTAAAAATAAAGACCGCTCGCAAAGTTCGCGAGCGGTCTTTATTTTTTTCTCTTTGATTATTTTTTTCTTCCCGCCAATTGCCCGCAGGCGCCGGCAATATCGCCGCCGAGCGATTTGCGGATAGTCGTTTCAATGCCGGAACGGTTTAAAATCATCTTAAAACGCTTGAGCTGCTCCATGGGTGAAGCCTTAAATCGGCGACTAATCGCCCCGGAACGGGAAATAATCGGGTTATAGGGAATCAAGTTGACCATTACTAGTTTTTTGGGCAATTGCTCCAAAAGCCTGATCAACTCGTTTGCTTGTTCCGCATCATCATTAACGCCGTCGATCATAACGTACTCAAACATTAACTTGCGACCCCTCTCCTTCAAATAAGATTTAAGCTGTTGAAACAACTCTGACAGCTTGTAGCTGGAAGAAATCGGCATCAGTTCCCGCCGCAATTCATCGTTGGGCGCATGCAAAGAAATCGCCAAATTGATCTGTAACGGATAACGAGTAACGTTTTTGAGGCCCTCAATCAGACCGCAAGTAGAAATTGATATGGAACGAGCCGCTAAACCAAAACCATCCTTATCGTTAATCAGGTTAATCGCCTCAGCGACATTCGGCCAATTCAAAAGCGGCTCTCCCATGCCCATAAAAACGACATTGTCTATTTTTTTACCCTCGGTCTTGAGTTGACGGGCAAAATAAATAACCTGTTCCGCGATCTCTCCGGCTGTCAGGTTGCGTTCAAAACCGTTTTGACCGGTAGCGCAGAACAAACAGCCCAAAGGGCAACCGACCTGGGAAGAAACGCAAACCGTATAACGGCCATCGGCATTTTCCAACAGCACCGCTTCAATTACGGCACTGTCAGCCAATTTAATCAGTGCTTTGCGGCTTGAATCACTAGCTGTCTCTGTAGCATTAACTTCCAAAGGACAACCGGCTTTGAGTTTCCGCTTTAAATCGGCAGGCAGAGTGGTGACTTCATCCCAATCACTGATTAATTTCAAATATATCGCCTGTTTGACTTGTTTCAGACGATAAGCGGGCTGACCGGCTAATATTTTATTTAAAGCTGATAAATCCATAGCGATGCAAAAAGTCCCGCGCAAGGCGGGAGCTTTTTTATTTCATTAAAGAATTTAACTTTTTCATCAGTCTTGATTTTTTTCGAGCGGCGGCATTTTTTGCGATAATTTTTTTGCCGGCGGCCTTGTCAATCACCTTAATGGCTGCCCTGACTTTTTCTGCGGCCTGTTTTTCTTTAGCGGCTATCATCTTTTGCGAATCCTTAACCAAGTCCTTGATGGCATGTTTGACTTTATAATTCCTTAAGGCGCGTTTGGCACTTTGGCGCAGGGCCTTGGCGGCGCTTTTTTTATTAGGCATAAATTTAAATTCGTAATTCCGCCAATCGGCGGATAGCTTATGATTTGTAGTTAATGTGTGAGAGCTTGTTAGAATAATAACAAATACTTTGACCTTTGTCAATCAAATGCCGAAGGGGAGACTCGAACTCCCACGGGACAAGCCCACATGCTCCTAAGGCATGCGTGTATACCAATTTCACCACTTCGGCGGAAATTGATTACATTATAGCATTTAAATCAGTAAAAATCAAGTCTCCAATTGAACGACTTGACAAAAAACGCTAAAAAGGTAAAATAATAAATTAATTTGCAGTAATCATTATTAAACTTTGGAAATAGCCGATAAAACAATCTATATAATATTGACTCAGATACTGCTTTCAGTTAAACTTCAATTATTCTTAGTTTTAGTTAAAACCTGACATAAAACACCTAAAAATATGAAAAAAATCATCCTCGCAATCATCTGTAGCGCCGGCTTACTCGCTATCTCCCAGCCAGCCCTGGCCTACACTGCCGTCGAAGGCAACCTAATTAAAACCAGCAGCAACTCGGCCGTCTATTACATTGACGGTTCAGGTTATCGGCACCTTTTTCCCAATCAAGAAGTTTTCTTCAGTTGGTATAAAGGTTCATGGAACGATCAAATCATCACTACCGTGGCTGATTATGAACTATTGCAAATTCCAACGGGAAAGAACGTTACCGTCAAACCGGGCTACGCTTTGATTCATTTTGACAACAGTTTGAGGATGTATGCCGTTCTGCCGGGTGGCAAGCTTTGCCGCGCTCCGGCTCATTACAATAATTACCAGTACAACCGCGCTTTGATTATCCCGGCGAGTTTTGAGAGCGACTATTACAATGATGGCGTTTGTGACATTACCGAGAATCAAAAATTGCCCGATGGCACGCTCCTGAGATATGCCGGATCCAATGACATCTACTATATTCAAAATAGCCAAAAAAGACATATAACCGAAGCCGGATTCAATGCCAATAATTTCCGCTGGGACTCAGTAATTGAAAATATTGATTCTTCCATGTACTATCCTGACGGCGGGGATATTGTCGCCCGCGAAGACAACCTCTACAGCATCAGCTACAGTTTTGGCAACAGTTACTACAGCGGTTATAACTACACTTGCGCTGAAAACTGGACCTGCTATTCCTGGAGCGCTTGCGCTAACGGCTCCCAATACCGCACTTGCCGAGATAGCAATGGTTGCGGTACCTCCTACAACAAGCCAATCACCGCTCAGGCCTGTTACAGTTGCAGTGAAAGCTGGGCTTGCAGTTCTTGGTCCGCCTGCTCCTACGGCAAACAATACCGCACTTGCTGGGATAACAACAGTTGCGGCACGACTGCCAGCAAACCTATTACTTCTCAAGCGTGTTACAATTGCAATGAGAATTGGAGTTGTACTTCTTGGAGCATCTGTTCTAGTGGAGTGAAATACAGGGAATGCCTGGACACCAACCGTTGCGGCACCACTATCGGCAAACCGGCCGGATCCCAAACCTGCAATTAATTTAATGCTTTCAATAATCCATAAAAGACCAGACCAGAAAAGAAAAGCCCGGCGACCCGCCGGGACTTTTTCTTTTGGCGGTTTTAATGTTAAAATGAAGTCACTGATATGAAATATATATTTATTTTAGGCAATAACCCGGAACTATCAACGGCCGAAATCTCGACTGTACTGCCCCAAGCCAAAATCATCAAAAAAAGCCAGTCCTTCTTGGTAGTTGATAGCTCTGAAATCGACTGCCAACAATTAATGAAACGCCTGGGCGGAGTAATTAAAATCGGTTTAGTATTGGGTGAACGTCCGGAAGCCCAACCGATTATCGCTTCAGCCATATCCAAGAAAGACGGTCGCTTTAATTTCGGTTTGAGTTTTTATGAACAAAAAACCAGCAACTGGGGGTTGAACATCAAAAAGCAATTAAAAGAACAAGGTATCGCTTCCCGCTTGGTAACTAGCCGCGAGTCGGCCTTGTCTTCAGTTATTATCACCAAAGAAAAATGCCAGGACTACATTATAGCTCCGGGCTTTTTTGCCCAGACCTGCGCCGTACAGGATTTTAAGGAATTTGGCAGGCGGGACTTCGGCCGACCGGCCGCCGACGCTTACTCCGGCATGTTACCGCCCAAAGCCGCCAAAATGATGATCAACTTAAGCGGCGCTAAGCTAACCGATACCATCCTTGACCCATTCTGTGGCTCCGGCACAATCATTTCCGAAGCGCTGGCCATGGGCTACACCAATTTAATCGGCACCGATCTGTCGGCCAAAGCTGTGGCCGATAGCCAAAAAAATCTGGAATGGCTGGCGAAAGAACTATCAATTACCGATTACCGGCTGTCAATCGATCAGATTGATGTCAAGGAGTTAGCCGACAAGATTAAATCCGCTTCAATCGACGCTATTATCACCGAACCATATCTGGGTAAACCGATAAGGGGCCAGGAAAGCTCGGAACAAATTAAAAAAACTATTGCAGAATTATCGGACTTATACCTAATCGCATTCCAGCAATTCAAGAAAGTCCTGGCCAAGAACGGCCGGATTGTCATGGTTTTTCCCGAGTGGCATCTGCATGATAAGATTTATCGCCTCAATATTAACCAACCCATCGGCCGATTAGGTTTCAAGCACCTGGACAATGGCAACCTATACTATAAGCGCGAAGACCAAAAAGTTTGGCGCAACATTACTGTCTGGCAATGATAAAAATGTTCAACAAATTAAATTACCTGCGTAGCAACAGAATCACGCAAGTAAAACTGCCCATCTCCGCCGCGGCTCAAGAATTGTCCGCGGCGCTTTTGGTCGCCACTGATTATAGACAACGGCAAGAACTGGGCGAATCATTGTTGGATGAACTTTGCGATGGGGCCAATATGGATATTGTACATTTAACAGTCAACGACGCCAACCAAAAGCATCGCCGACGCAACGGCCGAATTGTTATGAAACGCTACGGCTTATATAAAATCCGCGACCGCGCCATTCATATAGAAAACCGTACGGCCGCTCGGGGACAAATCATTTCTGCCAAAAGCTTTTTGGATACTTTGCTTCACGAGTGGCTGCACCACTACGATACCCTGAAACTCAAACTTAACTCCATACATTCCAAGGGTTTCTACGACCGCTTTAATGATTTGAAAGAGAAGCTCCGCATACCGAAAAAAAACCGGTAACGGTTATTTTTTGTTCAATCTTAATATTATACATTTATTCACATTTATTCATAATTAAACGCTTGACGAAACCATTTATATCTGCTATAATTACTTATTGATTTAAAATGGTTTTAAATCATAACGGACCTTACAAAAACATTAACACCAAAACAAGGAAGGGTAAATCATGGAAAACATCAGGGTGATTTTGGGATTTTCGGCAGGAATGCTGTTTATCATCGGACTTATTCCTTATGGCATCGCCATTATCGGCTACAACACCGTAACAAATTTCCTAACCTCAGCCAAAAAGAAAATTCAACCGTTTAAGCTATTATGGCTGATAGAACGATTTATCAATCTTCTTATTTGGATTTTAAATTTCAAAAAAAACAAGAAGCGGATTAAACCGTCAAAGGTTTCCTGGGTCATCTGGTTTTCCATCGATCTGCTGACTTTTAGCGGCATGGTAGCTGCCGGCACCCTTAACGGACAGATGACCGGGGTTATTTTCGGTGCTGGGATTATCTTACTGTTGGCCCTGATTTACGGTGAGAGTACTTGGACTAAACTGGATAAGTTGTGCCTATTGGGCGCGGCTGCGGGGCTGTCTCTATGGCTGTTATTTGACAACCCGCTTATGGCGATTATCGCCAGCGCCAGTGTTGGTTTTATCGGTTCCATCCCCACCCTCATTTCCGCCTGGCGCGATCCAGACAGAGAAGACAAATTGGCTTGGACAATCTTCTGGTTATCCTGCGCTTGCGCCGTACTGGCCATACCGCGTTTAACCGCCGCCGATGCCATTCAACCACTTGATTTTTTCTTGATTGAGTCAATAATGATGCTTATCTTGTACTTCAACCCCACCGCTACAGGAGAATTAACTGCCATGAAATTATTCAACATCATAACGATTCTAGCCATTGCCGTTTTAAGCAGTGCCTTATTCCTTGCTTTTGGGTTGTCATATATTCCGTCGTTGGGGATTGCTATCTTGATAATGATAGCTGGATTTGGTATGCTTCACTACCTGAACCGAAAATCTCCAAGGCGGAGATAGATAAATTCAGCGGGGAAGATTTCTGGTTTAATTTATTGCGAAACGAATCAGGGAGCAATCCCCCGATTAAGCAAAACAACGATGGCACCTTCTCATTCACCCACCAATTTATTGTCGCCTGCTTTCTGGCGTCGCCGGCCGATAATCAGGTGATTTAATTAATGCACAAACACGCCCCCGCGAGGTTTTTCCTTGCGGGGGCGATTTATTTTACAAAATAATAAATATAAAATAAAAAAAACCGGCCTTACGCCGGAATTTTTTATTTGCTTTTTACCCTCACAAACTGCCTTCGACCTCGCTGTAACAATAACCCGTCAATCGGTATGACTGTCTCCAACTCATGATGCGCTACTATTTGATCATCAATTTTCAACGCCTTCTCCTTAATCAGCCGTCTAGCCTCACTGGATGAAGCCACTAGTCCGGCTTGCAAGAACAAATCAGTTACGCCGATCTTATCACTTACTGCCACTATCACTTCTGACACTTCGGTCGGCTTTTCTTTTTCTTGTACTACCCGCTTAAAGTATTCCCGCCCCTGATCGGCCGCCTGCTTACCCAAATAAATCTCTACCACATCATAGGCCAAATCCATTTTGGCATCACGGGGATTAAGCGCGCCCGACTTCAATTTATTCGCCACTTCCGTAACTAATTCCATGGGCACATCGGTTAGAATCTCCAAGGCCGGCACGATCATTTCGTCGGTCCAACTCATCACCTTGCCAAACATATCTTCAGGACTATCGGTCAGGGCAATCATATTGCCCTCGGTCTTGCCCATCTTCTTGCCTGTCGGATCAGCCAACAGCTTTAACGTCAAAACGCATTTCTCTTTATTCTTCATCTTTTTCATCAGCGTGCGCCCGGCCAACATATTGAACATCTGATCATTGCCGCCGATTTCCAAATCCACGTCCATAGCCACCGAATCGTACGCCTGCATCAGGGGATACATAAACTCATTCAAATACAAATCTTTGCCCTCGGCTATTCTCTTTTGGAACATGTCGCGCGCCAGCATTTGTTGAGCGGTAAAATAAGAAGTCAACTTAAGGATATGAGAGAAATTAAGCCGTGACAGCCAGGAATGATTGTTTTTAAACAAAGTTTTTCTAGCATCAATCAAGTTAACGATCTGCTTCCTCCACCCCTTCATATTGTTCCGAACCTGCGCCGCTGTCAGTGTTTTGCGCGCCTGAGCTTTATCCGTCGGATCGCCAATCATAGCCGTAAAACCGCCGAACAAAAAAATCACTTCATGACCCAGACGCTGAAATTGCGCCAGTTTGCGAACGGTCATGCCATGACCTAAATGCAAAGAGGTGGCGGTAGGATCAAAACCGCAATACAAACGGATTTTTTTTCCGGATAAAAGCAATTTCCGCAAGGTTTCCTTATCAGGAAAAACCTGCTCTACACCACGTGTCAAAACATCATCAATTATCTTTTTATCGGTGATGACTTTATGATTTTTAATCTTAGTTAAATGTCTCATATTACTTTTTTTCTCCCCAATCAGGCCGAGCCGTTTGACCCTTATTAGCGGCTAAATATTTGTAAGCTGAGAGAGCGGCCTTAGCGCCTTCGCCGGCGGCAATTACTATTTGTTTGAACCCGACGTCGGTGCAATCGCCAGCGGCAAAAATCCCCTTAACACTGGTCAACCCTGCCTTATCAGCCTGAACCTCCCCCCGCTCATTCAAATCAACCACACCCTTAAGCCAGGCGGTCTTCGGACTATAGCCGATTTCTATAAAAACACCGTCCAGTGATAACTTCTTATTTTCGTTATTCTTTAAATCCGTATATTTAATACTGGCAACTTGGCCCTCGCCCTCAATCGAAACAACCTTCAGACCGCAAGTAACGCTAATATTTTTAATTGCTTTGACCTTATCCACTAATGTGGCTTCGGCTGCAGCATCACAAGTATCAGAGAGTAAAAAAACTTGCTTAGCCAATCGAGAGAGATACTCGGCCGCTTCCGAAGCGGCATTGCCGCCGCCAACCACTGCTACGCTTTTATTCTTGAACAAGGGTCCGTCGCAAGTGGCGCAATAAGACACGCCTCGTCCGGTAAACTCCTTTTCTCCGGGCACGCCCAAATCACGCGGCGTCAAACCAAAAGCCAAGATTACCGCTTCAGTCTGATATTCTCCTTGTGTAGTTTTAACCAAAATTTTCTCACCTTCAGCAACAGCCAAAACCTCATCAGAGATAAACTCGGCACCCCACTTATCGGCCTGCGCTTTCATTTGTTGCGTTAGTTCAAAGCCACTGATAGATTCCGTACCGGGCCAATTCTGAACTTCATGCGCCAGAGCGGCTTGGCCGCCTACGGCTTTGGCGATTACTAACGTTTTGAGTTCGCGACGACGGCAATAAACAGCCGCCGTCAGACCGGCTGGGCCTCCGCCGATTATAATAACATCGTAATTAGACATATTTTTCTATTTCCGCCTTTAGTTGTTCCTTGCCCTGTAAACCCATCATGGTATTCTTCACTTCACCATTCTTAAAAACAATCAAAGTCGGTATGGACATTACATTATATTTTCCGGCGGTCGCGGGGTTAACATCAACGTCCATAGCACCCACCTTGGCCTTATCGCCTATTTCCTTAGCTAACTCCTCAATAATCGGCCCCTGCATCTTGCATGGGCCGCACCAAGTGGCAAAAAAATCAACCAATACGACTTTATCGCTTTTCAATACCTCGGCCTCAAAGTTAGCGTCGGTAAAAATTATTTCTGACATAAAATTATAATTAATAATAAGTAGATCCTATCAAATAACCATATTTAAGAAGCATCTAGCCCAATAGCTTTAACAGGCTGAATCTTATCATTCTTCGTTTCCTAGGTCAATCTGAGGAGCGGCGGCAACCGTTACTGTTGTTGATCCATTGCCTATTTGACCCGATCCCGTAGCAGTCAATTCACCGATCACCGACATTATCTCCGGATTAGACGGTTCTCCGGCCATGGGATTTGCTGGTTGGATTGTTCCCATACCTTTAGAACCAGCCGTTCCATTTGCTCCCAAAACGACCGGTGGACCGATAACCCCAGTAACCGACAACGGGGTAGAACTAACAAAAAACGGATCGCTACCGGAAGAGTCAGCTGTTGTTGAGGAGTTATTTTGTAAAAAAATCGGCGAACTACTGCTTAAAACAATATTCATTTCATCATTAACAACTATATCACCCAAGTCGTCGGTATTATTATCTGAAGTCTCATCATCGCTTTTAACCGCCAGAGCATGCCAATTAAATCTCATCTCCTCTGTAAACGGCAGATCGACTGCAACAATAAAGCCGGTGGAGCTTTGCGCTTCTATCCAATAATCATGCCCGGAAACATTAAGTAAGGGGGTCAGCGTGATTATCGGATCAACATCATAGGGCTTAGCAAAATGAACAGCGGTAGAGGTTGCACCGGCAGACAACTTAACTGTGCCAGCCGCATCCTTATCCAAATAAATATGATCCTTAAACACCACCTTTGATTCAAATCCTGCTTCGCCGATAACTGTGATGGTACCGTAAAAAGTGGCTGAAGAATTTACCGCTAATGAATCCAATACTTCTAAATCATCAAGCGGAGAGTCGTCAACAACTAAGGCCGACTCAGTGCTGGAAGCGATAATTCCGGATAATTGAGCGGACAGAACCCCAAGTTCTTGCTCCTGACGCTGAGCAACCTGCAATAAATAAAATGGCAGATGGTCGGCGCGATAGCCCTTGGTTCGGCCGTCATCAAGATATAATTCCGGCAAAGCATCTCTGATTTCTTCGGCGATCAAACCAAAGTCAGTCTGCCCGGTCTGTTTCCAGATAAACGATTTGACTTGCAATCCCAATAAAGCGTCGATATTCAAGCTAGTATCAATGATATCATCTTTATACTCTCGAGATGACGGATTAACATTAGTCAAAGTTCCGTTATTGGAATAAACAGCGCCATTGGTATCTAAGGTGGAAATATTTACGGTTTTAGCTTCAGCATCAAAGGTAACAAAAGGCAGACCGTCATTATAATCAAGCCATTGATAACTTTTAGCGCTATCAAAAGACAATAACTCAGTTGAGGTAGTAAAATAAATATCCGCAGCCGACGAAAAATCTGAGGCAAAAAAGCTAACATGAGCATCACGATTAGTTGAGAAAACTGCGAGATGATCTTTTATACCCACTAAATCCATATCGGATCCAAAAACAGCAGAAGTAGAAGCATGACCGGAAATCATTGGAACATCCATGAGGCCTTTATTTATATAGAACTTGAGCCCATAATTGCCATCATTTGTGAGTTGGAGCCAATCATTAGGCGATGTAACGGTTAATTTATGAGTTGGGGTAGTGGTGACAACACCAATGGTCGTAGTAGAATTTAGATTCGTCTCACCGGCAACCTTAAGCCCGCCACTGCCGATTATCACTCCGAAAAACTTGCCCAAACCGACGGTTATCAAATCCCTTAACACCTGTAAACCGCCAGACACTAACGAGCCAACCCTGGCGGTCGGCGTATCCAATCCCGGAAGCTTTATAATCACTAACCTATTGGGGCTTACAGACAATGGCAAATAAGCCCTGTTCCCGGAGACTTCCACTCCCCAAGGATTGCCCAAGGTGCTGATTGAATCAACAAAATACGGATTATACGGGTCAGAAATGTTAATAATTTTCAAAGCTGCACCCTTATTATCAACAACATAAGCATAATCACCTTGAACCGATAAGCCGGTAGATCCTGAAAAATCATTTATATCCTTGTAAAATTCCAACTGAGACCCTCCAACAATTACCGGATTAGTGGAAGAAGAAATGTCAATAATCCTAAATACCTCGGTAGAAGTGACCCCAATGTCTATAGGCGGTCCAAAGCAGTCATGAGTGGTATAAGCATAACTACCCTTAACAACCACATCCCGGCCTAACGGCGGCATATCCAATAAATCACCGCCAACAACAATCGGATTAACCGGATCAGAAATATCAACGATCCTGAATACATTAGTTGAAGTAGCAACATAACTGACGGTGTAGGCGTATTTTCCCTGAACATCAATGCCCCGAGTCTCACCGGGGAAATTAGTAACGGGATTACTGATTCTCCTTGGCTTGGAAGGATTAGACACATTGATGATTTGCAAACCATCTTCACCGGTTAAGAGACTGGAGTAATAAGCGGTATAAAGCAAACCGTCTATGACTTTTAATTTTCTTAAAGCATAATTAGCGATATAATCTTCTCCAACCTTTTCCACTGGATTAGTCGGATCGGAAATATCCAAAATAGATAAAGTATTAGTGCTTTGATAAGAGTACTCCTCAAATCCGATATAAGCGTATTTCCCATCAATATCAATGCATCTGGCTCCCAAACCGGCACCCGGCCTCAAAGCAAAACTATCATTTACTATAATCGGATTATCAGGATTGGAAATATCAAAAATTCTTAACTTGTTAGTAGAGGTCGGAGATTGTAATACTACATAGAGATAATCGCCATAAACCATGGAGTTAGATGCCCCGCCATGAACTTCTGGCAAAGAAGTAGTAACATAACTTGGAGCTGAATAAAGCAAAGTGGAAGTAGCAATTTTTAGGTTAGAAAGATAAGGCGAAGAAGTCACACCGACCAAGCCATTAGTTGCCTGTAAAACTCCGTTTAAACTGCCAATGGTAAGGTCGCCAGAAAGATAAGGCGAAGAAGTCACACCGACCAAGCCATTAGTAGCTTGCAGGATGCCGTTTAGACTGCCAACGACTAAATTAGTAGTAGTAGTGATTCCCGCTACCTGCAAATCTCCACCAAAGTAATTCTTGCCATTTGTAGAGTAAATGGCATAGTTATTGGTTGCTCCCATTGAATCAACGTCGTCAATTCTTAAAGCTGAGTAATCACCTGTAATTGTTCCGCCGTCATTAGTGCTGATAATATGCACATTGTCTAATATGCCAGTGAATATTCCGTCATTCTCCAATTCAAAGTTGGCGTTATCAACATAGCCGTTAGTGGATATATTTGAATCAACATCAAAAACAGTTCTAAATCTATTAGAATCAGCTACAAGAAACCCAGAATTATTGGCGTAAGTCGTTTCCCAGTTATTACCGTAATAAACTGAAGCATCATTAGTTGAAGAAGAGTTAACAGTAACCGAGGAATAAATACTTCCAAGACCAAGACTTAATCCACCGCCAATATCAGCCCAATTATTTTCTTCTACTGTTCTTACAAAAGCATTTAGACCTCCAAAGATAGAAGCTAATACATTATAAAAAGGAAAGGCACTAATGACTGAACCTGCTCCGACTAACGTCTGGTCGCCTACTAATAACTGATTGATAGTGGTAGTGGCCAGAGTGGAAGTTTCCGAAGCTCGGAAACTCTTGGCATAGATACTGGCTGAACTGCTGGCATTGCCATTAATTGTTAAGAGAGTGGTGGAAACCGTGCCATAAACATCCAAAGCCGTTTCGGGCAATGATTTACCGATACCCACCTTGCCAGCAAAATAATTTTGAGTGTTGGAACCTCCCGACCAGATATTGTAATTAAGATTTGATGCTGAAGTGATGCCTTCGGTATAAAAACCATACGCATTCTCTGCTCCATCATTTCCAACATTCCTTATATTAATACCCTTATAATTTATAGGATGAAAATTTACATCGCTAATAATATCCAAATCAAGTCCGATGGCGTCGGTTACGGTTATTGTCGTATTTGAGGCATTAATAACATCAAAAAAGTTATTTCTGCCATGAAAGGCAGAAAATTCACTAATCGTCAAAGTCTGGCCACCGTTTGATACCCCCGCCTCTCCATAACTGCCCCAGATTTGGTCGACAATTCCAGCTCCGTTGTCATAAACATAATTTCTACTACCAATCAGGCGATTATCGGTTGTTGTTCCGTCATTAATTACTCCAATTTCAGCTCCGTGAACTCGGTATAAATCACCGTTGAAATCACTGGGTATTCTTGTTGTCATACCCATGGTAGCGACAATTATTGAATCAGTCGGTGTATTAAGGTAAGATTCAAATTCAATTTGATGAGAACCGTACTGGTAATAATCCTGGTTGGTAACAACTCTTAAAACCTGATTGCTCCCTTTAAGGGTAGTGGTTCCATTGACATTCAACCCCCGATCAAAGTTATAATTGGTTGCTCCGGTGATACCAAGTGCCCCAGCATTCGAATTTCCCCAGGGGTCGGTTGAAGTTTCTTGTATAGTCGCTATGTCATCTAAAATTGAAATCCTATCAGCATACAAATCAGATGTCGTAACTACCCCCACCACCCGTAAATCTCCGCCAAAATAGTTCTTGCCATTTGTAGAGTAAATGGCATAGTTATTGGTGGCACCCATTAACAGAACATCGTCAATTCTTAATGCCGAGTAATCACCTGTAATTGTTCCGCCGTCATTAGTATTAATAATATGCACATTGTCTAATCTGCCAGTGAATATTCCGTCATTCTCTAACTCAAAATTGACGTTATCAATATAACCGTTAGTAGATATATTGGAGCCTGCATCAAAGAGTGTTTTGAATCTGTTAGAGTCGGCAACCGTAAACCCAGAATTATTGGCGTAAGTCGTTTCCCAGTTATTACCGTAATAAATTGAACTATCGTTAGTTGAAGAAGAATTGACATTGACTGAAGAGTAAACACTGCCAAGACCGATGCTAGTACCACCCCCATAATCAAGCCAGCTGCTTTCTTCTATGTTGTTTAATAAACCGGTTATACCGCCAAAAAGCGAAGAAAATAAATTATATAATGCTGAAACACTAAATGCCGAACCTGCTCCGACTAACGTCTGGTCGCCTGATAACAATCGATTGATGGTAGTAGTAGCCAGAGTAGAAGTGCCGGAAACGGATAATTCCCCGGTCAAGTCCAAACCGGCAAAAGTCGGGGTATTGGTTGTATCCAGCCATTGGTCAAAAGGGTTCTTGGCTGTAGCCACTAAATAAGAAGCGTCAAAATTGCTTTGGAACCCCGCCCACGTCGTCGTAGTGTTCCAAAAATACTGTTCGGAAGTGGTAGACCATCTAATTTGCTGAGTCTCCCAATAATCAGCAGATGTAGTGGAAAAAAAGTTGGTTATTGACTTCCAATAGTCACTGGAACTGGTAGACCAATTGCCGGCTAAAGTGGAAATATCCGACCAATCATTGATATAAACTCCATTCAAACCGGCGACGGTCCCCAAGTAAGAAGAGTTAGTGGTCGTGGCTGATCCGGTCACCGAAAGATTGCCATTAATGGTAGTAGCGGCTAATTGGGTATTGCCCAAAACACCTAGATTACCGGTAGTAGTAACGTGATTATCAAAGTAATAGCCGCCGGAGGCGTTTTCAAAAATCAATCTATCAGTGGAAGAATTCAAGTAAATATCAGAAGTAGTGACACTATTGGCACTAAAAGTCAGTTTAGGATTCTGGGATATAGAAACATTAATTAGGTTACCACTAGCTAAAGAAATTTTTTCAAAGTCCTTGGCCGCGCCGACACTGTTATTAGAAACAAAAATCAAATGTTGAGTGGTGGTCTGGTAGCCTATTGTGGCTATACTATCATTATCATAAGAGCCAAATAATATCATGGGACTTTGATCGGGCTGAGTATTCCAAATATAGGACGAGTCTTTAAAGCCAAAAACGTCAGTCAGAATAACGTTGGTGCCACTAGCAAAAGCCCCTGACGGGATGGTATAACCGTAGATTTTGCCTTGAACAGTATCATTAAAAAAGGAAAAGGTGGTTGTTGCCAGGGTAGTAATACCCTGAGAAGCAAAACTTTCAGTAGAAGTTGCCCGAGTTGCGGTCAAATCTGTGATACTGGCAATGGTGGCGACCAAATTAGTGAATAAACCGGAGATAGCATTAAAGACGGAAGTGTAAAAATCAGTCGTGGTGGCTTGAGTTATAGAAGCGTAAGTAGAAAACAAATTAGTGGAAGTAGCATTTATCGCCAAGGTGGAGGAGGCGCTTAAATTCTTGATATTGGCAGTTGAAGTAACCGATAAATCGGTAACAGCCAAAGTACCGCCTGTCGCATCACCAAAAACCAAAGTAGAAATATTGGCTATAGTAGCCGTTAAACTACTGATAATGGAAGATATGGCGCTAAGAGCCGCGGCGAAAAAATTAGTGCTGGTGGCATTAGTAATTGAGGCGTTGCTGGCAAAAAAATTGGTGGAAGTCAAATTAGTTATGGTGGCGCGATCATTAGCCATGTCCGCCCTTAAAAAAGAGGTGGTAGCCAAGCCGTCAAATTCCAAGGTGTTAAGGGCGTTCGGCACAGCGCCCAGACGTTTTCTGGGGGTAAGGGTTTCCCCGTCAACGGCTACTTCTAAATATATGTCTTGATTAAAATCCACCGAAGACAAAGAAGTAACCGACCCTAACATAACTGAAAACAAACCATTGGCAACCGCCACTTGATCAGCGCCGGTTCGCGTTTCCGTCCAAAGCACCGAAGAACAAGATGAATCGGCACATAATCTAAACACCATATCGTAATCACCATCAGCCACTGGACTATCGCTATGGTCAGTTAGCTTGCCTTGATAATTTATTTGCTGATTAAATGAAGCATTGGCTTGGGAGACAACAAAAAACAGGGAAAACACAGCAAAACAAGCCATGATAACCCTAATCATCAGGTACTTAAAAGAATTTTGGTGTGTTTTTGTCACCATGCCAAAATGTTTACGCATTAAACCTAATAGAAAAAGTAATAAAATTACTCTTACTTTTGGTAATGCCTTTATAAATTATAACACAAAACGAGTCAGAAAACGAAATTGTTATCCACAGATTTATAAAAAAATGCTCCGTAAACTGCGGAACATCTTTTTAGTTAATATTTTAGTTGGGTTTTAGCCGAATAATCCTTCTTTATCTTCTGGTTCTTTTGACTGCGTCGGCTGATTATCAGCGATCGGCGGAACATTGGTAAATTGACTCTCATTAACCGGCCTTGTTTCTTCTGAGACTTCTTTAATAAGCGTATTTTCTGAGGGCACGGCCGATTGATCGGTTTCTTGAGTCTCAACTGCTTCCATTATTTGTTCCTTTCCCTGTTTTAAACCGATATTCTGTTTAACCACGGCTTCGGCCGCGGTCTGGCCGGTTAAATCGATTATTGGGGTCTTAGCTTGGGCATAGCCGTCCTTGCTGGCAGTCAAATAATACTTATTATTTTCCGCCAAAAACCCATATTCACCGCGATTATTAGTCACATAGAACTCCAACATACGGCCGTATTCGGGAGAGAAAATCCTAATCACCGCTTTGGCCAAAGATTTCTTATTGGTCAAGTCATAAACCCTGCCCCAACTGCGTTTTCCTTTGGGTTTATCGGCTAGACGCTTAAAAATCAAAAGTAGCGATAGATGTAAAGCTAAAATCAAAGCGGAAAAAATAGAAGGATAAATAAAAGCATAGATAAAGGCCAAAATGGGACCGATTAAACTAAGACTGGCCGCCCAATACCCCTTGCGAAACTTCGCTATAGCCTGTTTATCTGTTATCGCCAAATTCTTATCCGAATCCAACGGAATATTCGGAGCTATCGTACCCATTGAACCGGCGGGAATATTGATGGTTTCACCAAAATACAAGTCCAGATACTGGCCATCTGACTTTTTGCCGGCTAAAATCTCCGAGGGATAAATAAAACCAGACTTTTCAACCCTAATGACGTACTGGCCTTCCGGAGCAAAGAAAATAAATCTTCCGAATTTATCAGTTACCCGAGAAGTCACTAAGCGGTCAGTCGCCTTGTTGTATAAGCGGACCAGCGCCAAATCAACTGGTTTCTTGGTGATAGAATTGAACACTACACCCCAATCCTTACGACGTCGCCGAAACAAGAAAAGCCAAGGTTGGGTAAATAAGAATTGCAAAATAGAGAAACTCCAAAAAGGCACAACTAAACTGACATTAATCAAGGCTAAGCCCACGGTTACCTGAGCGATTATTTTGCCCATCGGCGACTGGGCGATATCTCTGATCGGCGTTAAAAATTCCGCCATTGCCCTTAGTAAAGCGACGCCTGGCAGTTGTTCTATGATTTCTAACGGCCTAACCAAAGCGACTGACACTAACCAACCAGATACTTCCGCCAACTGAGCTCCAATGGAATCTTGCGCGGAAAATCTTAAATCATAACGGCCGGCCGGTATGGGAGAAAATTGAGCGGCATAAGTATTACTGACGGCATCATAGGTTAAAAAATAAACATAATTATTGACGGCCGAGGATAAATCCATCTTGATCCTATCCGTACCCCCGGGAACTTTATCGGCGGCGATATAAACAGTGATCATCCCACCGTCAGCAGAAACAGTGACCGTACCATCGGCGGAAAAAACACTAATTGACTCATCTTGGCTAAAAATAAAATCGCCTAAATTGATCTGTGGCGGAATGATTGGCGGAGTCGTCGTCGGTGTGGTGGTCGGAATAATCGGCGGAGTAGTGGTCACAGTGAAGGGCACGCCATTGATGCCGACACCACTGGAATAAAAACCAAAAGAATTAAAAGAAAAAATCGAATAGTAATATCTGGTACCGTTAACCAAGCCGGGATTAGCCAGACTGACTCGCCCGTCCGGAACTGACTCGCCCAAACCGCTGTATATGGCTATACCGGAAGTTAACGAGGGGTAACCCAAGGTAGAGCGACGGATGTACGCGCCGGTAAAATCCGGCTCCGCTGGGTTGCGCCAAAATAAAGTCAAGATACTGTCACCCTCAACTATGCTCAAATCAGTCACATTGGATGGTGTGGTTGTCGGAGTGGTAGTAGGAGAGCTTATGGGCACACCGCTAATACTGGCGCCGGAAGCAAAATTACCGATAGAATCATAAGCAAAAGCAGTATAATAGTATCTCGTGCCATTAATCAAGCCGGTGTTTAAAAAGCTGATTTCCGGACTGACGGCCGGCTCGCCCCAGCCGTCATAAACCAATACGCCCGAAGCTAAAGCGGGATAATCAACGGTGGAACGCCTAATAGTGACGCCGGCAAAGTCAGTACTGGTGGGGTTCTGCCAGAATAGGGTTAATCGGCTATCCCCGGCTACCAAACGCAAGCCGTCAACGTTGGCAATCAAAGCCGGCGTCGAAGCGCTCTTAGTGGTAAAATCATAATCACCCGTCTGAGCCGATCCGCCGGTTGTATTCTGGCAAGCAAGATAGAAATGATATAGGGTTGCTTGACTAAGAGAGGTTATGGATGATGAATGGGCTGTTACGGGTGATACCTCAGCGGCTTGACCAGTCAAATAATCGGTGGTGGTACCCCAATGCAACTGACAATAAGCGGAACTATTAGTCTGCCAAGTAATCGTGGCTCCGCTAATCGTAGTCGTGGCCACTCTAACATCAGAAATTACAAAACCACCGCCGCAATCAGTGCAGGGAGGCGGGCAATCACTGGGACAATTATCATTAGTTTCTCCGGTTTCGCAAACGCCGTTATTATTACAGACGGAGGCAACGACCGACACGTCAACGCTAAAACTGTCACTGGAGGTTACAGCCGAAACCGTCAGCGGTAAAAGAGCAAGAAAAAGGATAAAAGCTATTTTTTTAACCGCTGGCATAATTAATTGGTATAGGCGGTAAGAGTAACAGTGGCGCTGTAACTGCCTGCCGATTGATTGACGTCAGCGCCAGCCTCGGCACGCAATTTAATGGTTGTGGCAGTACCGACAACATCAGCCGCCGCTGATTGAGCAATGGTTTTATCGCTGGTTGTCAATTCATCCCAACAGGCATTGGGATTATCCGCTACTCCGCCGATATTGCACGTCGCTCCGTCATCCCGATAGGTGGAAGTAATATCTGATCCTTCGGGAGTAAAACCAAAACCCGAAGCGGCAGATGTTACCGACCAGGTATAATCAGGATCAGCGCCGGCCTTAACGTAGTCAGCAAAGCTGTTTATCCCAGAAACCAAGGCGGGGGCTGACCCGGCTTTAATCTGCAAAGTATAACCAAGCGCGCCGCTGGTCCTAACCGTCGCTATAGTGGAGCCATTGGCTATACCGCCTAAAGTTGAATTAATTGAAGGCGAAAGCGAAACGCTGGAATCAGCAACAGTTAAAGCGACATAAGTTGTTTCATCCAACTGCTGGAAGCCGGCGTTAGTTTGGTAAGTGGTGCTGGTGGAAAGACCGGTACCGATTTCACCGCCGGTTTGCTCTAAATCATAAGTGGTGGAGGTACTTAATCCGCCGATAAAATTAAGAGAATCACGTTGCAACTCATAATTGGTTGACGACATAACATAAGCCCAAACCGGCGAAGCGAAAGTAATTAAAAAAACAGCGATAATTAAAAAAAATATTTTATTTTTCATATCGTTTTACTCTTACTCCGGCGTCGTTTCAGCCAAAAGATAGCGCTGATTACCGCAATAACCGCGACAACAATTAGAATCGTAAAAATCCAAGACGGTAAAACCCAGAAACCAGCATAACTCTCGGTATAACTCTGGCCATAACCGGGATTCAATAATAATTTGACGCGATACCAGCCGAATTTCGGCTGAGTGAACTCTAATGTCTGCGTTCGTGTCGTTTCCGGCATGACAAAGTAAGCGGGAATCTTTATTTTCTCTTTAGTCTGTCCTAAAAAATTCAATAAGGATATTTCTCCGGAGGGGTTTAAATAAATATTTCCGGTATTCTTAAAAGAAAAACCGACTTTAACCGGGGCGGAGCTATTAAGGTTTTTCTCTGCTTTAAGGCCGGTTAATTCTCCTGATTCCTCAACCGCACCGCTGACTCGGACAAAATAGAGCGAGGCTAAGCGCGAAACCGGCTTGACCCGTCCGGCGCTATCTTCCGAATCCGCCACAGTAGGGGCGACTACACTGATTAGGACTGCGCCATAAAGCCCGCCAGGCGGGGCATCAATAGGCACCTTCACTTCTACTGGCAGTTCCATTCGTTCGCCATGCAGCAAGGAAAAGCTCATTACCTCTGGGTGTAAAAAATCCTTTAGGGAATATTGCCCTTTCTGCGCGCCCAGGAATTCCAAATCAACACCACTTTGAGCGGTAAAATCCTCCACAGCCACAGAAAAATTCAAGGGTTGGCCAGAACGATTGATGACCGCCACTAAGGTTTTCTCGTTTTGTCCCGGGTTCAGACGTAATTCTTTTTTTCCACCTTCCAGAACAAAATCATTAAAATTTCCTACGTTGGTTAGCGGAGTGACTGTATAAGCGGTAGAGCAAAGCGGAGCCAAAACCAGCAAACAAAAAGTTGCCAGCCAAATTGTTCGTTTAGGCATAGATATTATTTAACTTTCAATTATATTATAACACAGAAGCCGTGAGATGAGAAAATTATTCAGCTTCTTGTCGATATGCTGACCAAACCAAGAAAATCAAACCGCCGACAATAGCGCAGTCAGCTAAATTGAAAATAGAAAAATATCGCACATCGATATAATCAATCACGCGGGCGTAATACAAACGATCAAGAAAATTAGACCAAGCGCCGACCCAAACCAAAAGCAAAGACAACAATTGCCCACTGTTTTTACGACAAAAAAGTATTAGTCCGTAATAAGACAGTGCCCCAAAAGCCAACAGATATAAAATGATTATCAGCCAATAGTTAACCGGTAAGCCGAAAGCTACGCCAGAGTTAAAGGCCAAACGTAAACTTAACCATTGGCCAAGAGGAAAAATGACCTCGGACCAAGAGTGAATAAACAGCCATTTAAGGCCGCGATCAAATATAAAAACCGCAATCGGCGCCAAAAGGGTAATTGCGGTTTTGAGATCTTTCATCATAAATCTTAACTTTGGCCTTTGAGCGATTTCTTGCAGGAAACGCAAGAAGTGGATTCGGGACGGATGGCTAGACGCCCGGCCTCAATTTCTTTGCCGCAATGCTTGCACTTGCCGTAAGTGCCTTCGACAATCTTCTTTAAGGCCTTCTCTACATCATGAAGATTATCCTCCAATTCATGTTCCAATGAAAGATTAGTGGCGTAATCAGAAACCTCAGAAGCGTTATCTTCAATTGACTGGCTATTGCCATAATCAGGAAAATCAGCGTTAAAATTGACTTCATCGCCTTCAGCGCGAGTGCCAATAGCATCCAAATGCTTGATGATCTCCGCTTTTTTGGCCTCGAGTTGTAATTTGAATTGTTGCAGTTGCTGATCATTCATAACATTATAAATAATACTTAAAGATAGCATAATTATATTATGCCTGGAGAATTATGTCAATCTTGGATTAAACGCACCAAGGCGGCAAGCGCTGCCGTTTCGGCGCGCAAAATTCTGCGTCCCAAAGTGACAGTCAGACAGCCAGCTTCCTGAGCCAACATAATCTCTTCCGTTGACCAACCACCCTCCGGACCGACGAACAGGTTAATTTTTTCTTCCAAATGATCTTCCAAAAGACGATTTTCTTCACCCTCGTAAGCGATTAGGCGAATACCACCCTCACGACCCAATCCTTGCAGGGCCTGGCTAAAAGTCAAAGCCGGCGCCACTTCGGTTAATACGACGGCTCCGCACTGTTCCGAAGCTTCTCGTACTATTTCCCTAAAACGCTGTAATTTAGGCAGGCGCACTTCACGAACAATAGAGCGCTCGCTAATAATCGGCACGATTTTGGCTGCGCCTATTTCCGTGGCTTTCTGCAACACCCATTCAAATTTATCAGTCTTAAGTAATGATTGGTACAATGTTATCCGCCGTTCCGGTTCGCGTAAGCCCGGTTTCTGGTCAATCAACAAAAACCTGGCCTCATTCTTGGTCAACTTAATCAACTGACCCAGATATTCCCAGCCGGAATTATTAAACAGTAAAAACTTATCGCCTTCTTTGGCGCGCAACACATTGGCTAATTGCCTGATCAAGATTTCATTGTCGCTAATCGCGTAATTGTCGCGAAAATCTTGTAGCGGTATATAAAAACGCTGCATAGGCGAATAACAATTGAATAAAAATACTTAATTTGCTATGGTTAATTATAGCAAAATATGACAAAATCTAAAATCCCCCAACTAATCAAACAAGAAATAGAACGCCAGAAGAACGGACTGGTAATGATTGCTTCGGAAAATTACTGCCCGCAAAACATTCTAGATGCCATGGGTACGCCCTTATCCAATAAATACGCCGAGGGCTATCCGGGCAAGCGTTATTATTCCGGAAATAAATACATTGATGGAATAGAAACAGAAACGCAAAGATTGTGTCTGAAAATATTCAATCTCAAACCGGAAAACTGGTACGCCAATGTCCAGCCTCATTCAGGATCATCAGCTAATCTGGCATGTTATTTGGGTTTGCTTCAGCCGGGCGATAAAATCATGGCTATGGATCTCTCTGCCGGCGGGCATCTAACGCACGGCTCACCGGTCAATTTCTCCGGTCAACTGTTTAAATTCATCCATTACGGCGTAAATAAAAAAACAGAGCGATTAGATTATAACACTATCGCCGAATTGGCCAAAAAAGAACGGCCCAAAATGATTGTCTGCGGGGCCACCGCTTACCCGCGTTTAATTGATTTCAAAAAATTCCGCCGAATCGCCGATGCCTGCGGGGCGTTGCTCTTAGCTGATATCGCTCATATTGCCGGATTAATTGTCGCCGGAGAACATCCTTCACCCTTTCCTTATGCCGATATTGTCACCTCCACCACCCACAAAACTTTAGGCGGACCGCGCAGCGCCTTTATTGTTTGTCGCGCCGATTTGGCCAAGGCGATTGACAAGGCTGTCTTCCCTGGCTTGCAAGGCGGACCGCTGGAGAATATCATAGCGGCTAAAGCTCTATGCT
Organism: Patescibacteria group bacterium; assembly: GCA_041650895.1. Classification (NCBI taxonomy): domain Bacteria; species Patescibacteria group bacterium. The sequence continues at coordinate 533,920 of JBAZKF010000001.1, forward strand.
TTGAGCGGGCGTTGTCAAAAAATTTCAGCAAGATACAAAAGCAAACCATAACTAATGCTCGGATGTTGGCAGAAACCCTAAAGGATTCCGGCTTGCGCCTCGTTTCCGGAGGCAGTGATAACCATTTGCTTCTGGCAGATATGCGCTCGACCGGCCTGACCGGAAAAACCACTGCCGACGCCTTGGAACGCGCTGAGATTTATGCCAATGCCAATATGATTCCTTATGATCCGGCCAAACCGCTTAATCCTTCCGGTTTACGTCTGGGTACAGCCGCTCTTACGACGCGCGGAATGAAAGAAAAGGAGATGAGGCTGATCGGACTTTGGATCGCCGAAATCATCAAACGGCCGAATGATGAAAAACTGACAGCGAGAATAAAAAAAGAAGTCCGTCAACTGACGAAAAAATTTCCGATTTATTAAAAAATTGTAACAAATAAAAACGAGCCGTAACTCACGCGAGTTACGGCTCTTTATTAATGTGCTATTTTAATCTTAGGCCTCTATTCTCTTCAATCGCCGAAAAATTATCTTCCGGCGCGGCAACTATCTGTTCTTACGCTTTTTCTGCAGCTAACGCTTTAGCCATATCATCAAGAAATTTACGCCAGCTGCTGGGGAAAGCCATATCCGAGGGCAAACGCAAATCAGCCCGGGGACTGGCGGATAATGTTCCCACTTTGGGTCCGTTAGGACTGGCATCGCGTTTGAACTGATTTTTCAACAACTGATGTAAAAAAGTTTCCAACCACTTAAGTAAATCTTCTGGTTCATAAACACCCTTAAAAGCTTCACAAACCAACTGAAATAAACGTCTCGGCGAATTGCCGGCGCGAATAAAATGATACATATCAAAATCAAGCGCCGGATATTGACCGATTATTTCTTCCGTAATTTGAGAGATATGTATTCCATCTGACTTAACCAACTCAGCCGAGGCTTCTTTGTCTAAGATATGATAGATGATTGACGAAACTTCGGGGCCGAATAACTGCTTATCGGCAATCCATTTCAACAACTTATTAACCAAAGTTTTGGGGATGCCGCAATTGGGGTTGTACATGCTCATCTGATCACCGTTATAGGTGCAATAACCCAAAATGCTTTCCGACAAATTGCCGGTACCGATAGTAAAGCCCAAATCCATGACAGTCTGCGTTCGTTCGCGCGCCTGAGCATTCTCGCATTGCAGACAATTCCAGCAGGGCTCATGGCCAATAGCGCGCAAATGAGCGGTAACTTGTTCTTCAATCCCGACTTCCTTAAAGGTCGCGCCTAAGGCGTTAATCAAGTCAACGGCATCCTGGTAGGTTCCAGTAGGTCCGAAGGTCGTCCCTGGTCCAGGCATGGTTACGGCTGTGATTTTTTTCATATCCCAACCGCCGTAACGGCAAGCCAAAGCCAAATTAAGAAAAGCTAAGGTTGAATCGCGACCGCCGGAAATGGCAATCGCCGCCTTAAGCTTCTCCGGGTCAGGGAAGACTCGCCGCAACCGCTCAAACAAACCGATTGACGCGATTATGAGAATGCGTTCGCAACGTTTATCCAGAGTATCGGGATCACCGGGCACAAACGGATAGGAATCGATTTTCCTCAGCCAATTCTTATCACCGCAAATACTCAATAAATCAATGGGCACCGTCCGCGCCTTATGCTTCCAACCCCTTAGCGTATTAGAATTACTCTTATTGCGCAAACGCTCGTTATTTAAACGATGAATATCCACATCTGCTACCAATAATTCAGCTTCTTCTGCCTTATATTGTCCGCCAAACAGCGGATTGCTGTTGCCGGAATTAAACGGTTGGCGTTCCGCCAGAATACTGCCGTTCTCGGCAATCAGGCAGTGCCCGCCAAAAACCGTTTCAGCGGTGGACTCGCCTTGGCCGGCCGAGCAATAAATATAAGCGCAGACCGAATTGCCGGAAATCGCCTTAGCCAAAATATCACACCGATAATCCTCCTTGCCCACCAATTCATTAGAGGCCGACAAATTAAAAATAATATTAGCTCCGTTATCGGCATGAAACAGCGAGGGTCGCAAATTAGCCCAGCTATCCTCACAAATTTCCCCGGCTAACACGCCCAAACAACCCCCCCCGGACGTAAGCAAAGGAAAAATCAAATCGTTGCCTATAGGCACAAGGGCAGTTTTATCACCCCAAGCTGTAGGCATGGAGATTTCCGTGTCATCACCCAACAAGGAAGCTGAATTAAACCAACGATTTTCGTAAAATTCACCGTAATTCGGTAAGAACGTTTTGGCAATCACCCCTATAACTCGCCCATAATGGCAAACCGCCGCCACATTAAACAGCTTATCTTGAAAATACACAGGCAAACCGATAAGACTGATCAAATTAAATTCGGATGTTGCTGTCAGATAAATCTGTAATGCCTTCAGGGCATCGCTAAGCAGTCCGGCATTAAGGAAACCGTCACCCAAAGAATATCCTGTCAAATTCAATTCCGGAAAACACAGCACATCAACGTGTCGCGCGATCGCCTGATGAGCGTAAGAAACGGCGATTTGGGAATTCTTTATCGCATCGCCGATAAACACCCTGGGTACAGCCGTAGCGACGCGCAAAAACCCCATTTGCCGATGATCCAATTTCAAACTAAGAGGCAAGTTTCTTACTGGCATTCTTTTATTCTCCTTCCACTCAAAATTCTTCTTTCAAGATTATTTCTACTATCGGATTGCATAACGATTTGATAAAAACGAAATCCGACCCGATCAGCAGTTTAATGGCCGCGGGACAGGAGTCTGTGGTGTAAAGACGGTTAATCAATCCTTGTTCGTGAGCTTCAACCAGCCTGCTAACGGCTTGGGCATTAACAGCGGCGTGAGGCACGACCAGATTGATCGTTGCCGCTCCCTGGGATTCCAAAATCTTGGCACATTCAATCAAAGTGCCTCCAGTCCGAGTCAAATCATCAACAATCAATATATTCCGCCCTTGCACTTCGCCCTCTTTTATGGTGACGATGCGCTTATCGTCTTGCCTAATCTTCTGGCAAGTGATTTGCCGAAAATTACCCAATGTCTTGCCGAAACGCTTTTGCGCCCCCTCGTCGGGAAATGCCACTGACCAATCATAAAAGTTTTTTGATAGATAGGGAATGGCTGATTGCAAGAAAATCAAAACATTATCGGAAAAATAAAATTCCTCGCGCAAATCATGAATGTCAAAAATAAAAATCCGGGGTGTTCCGGCATTGCCCGGTATAGCGTCAAACATTCGAGCCAAACTCTTGGCCGTAACAATGTCGCCGGGGCTCATTTTCCGTTCCATGGTGCCGGTGGGGTAAAAAGGTAAAACCACGTTGAGTGACCTGGCGCCATAGCGCGGCAAAGCCCATAAAACGGAAAACTGGCGGAAAATTTCCAGCGGATTTTCCAAGGAAGCAAAAAACCAAACGTGTTTGTTTTTCACCGCTTCAGCGTCTATGGACGTATCGGGGAAACCATCGGGAAACTCACCCCACCTGATGGGAGAATACCCAACCGGATAATGCTCAAGGGCTTTTGCTACAGCACAAGCGAACCCTTCCATGATCGGACAACTCAAAATAACAATATTTTTAGTAGGCATGGTTTCTATTCCTTTCTGGTTGCGTTGTTACTGCTCACATTAAGTTGTAATGTTCTCAGACTTTCTAAGAACAATCAATTTTTAATTGCTCTAGTGAAAGGCAGAGGCGAAGCAAATCGCCTCTGCGTAAAATTAACTCAATCTAACTAATAGCGCCTATTGCCTTTAGAATAAAACCTCGGGGAAAATGGTATCGTCGTCTTCTGGCAGATAATACAAATTCGAACAAGCGCTGGATCGTCCTGCAACTAACTCCGCGCCCTTGATCTGATTTTCCTCTGGCACATACACTTGCGGGCGAATCAGCCAAATCGGCTTATGTTTGGCAAAAAAATTATTATAAAGCACCCGGCAACCGCGCAACTCATTACCCGCCCTTTTTCGCAAATGATACCAATACTGAAAAGCTTTGGTCTGCCAAATATGCAACGGCACCTGGCATTCGCCGCCAGTTCTTAAAGCGCCTCGGCCCAACATGCCCAAAGCCAACTCAATGGTCTTTTTCAAAGTATTCGCCGTAGGAATTTTATATTTTACCGCTTTCTCTAACAAATACTTCATGCGGGCGGCATTTTCAGGCGCGCCCAAAACAACTTTGCCCGATTTCATCCACTCGCCAAATTCCACGTTGGTGGTCAAGGCCGGCATATGTTTAAGCTCTCGCGGTATCCAGAACAGGATTACATCGGCGCGATTGAGCCCCTCGTCTTCCCAATCGATTTGAGCCTGACGATTGACGTCTTTGCGGAAACCGCCGCCTTTCTTTTCCGGATCGTAAACCGTGCCGGAAAAACCTAATGACTCCAGAATGGCGAAAGCGCCGAATTTCCAAGACAACCCCTTCTCGTCTCGCGGGATTGGTCCGGCCAAAAACACCGACTTAATCACCTGCTCAGGAAACGATTCTTGGCCGTGCACGATAGTAAAACCGTATTTTTCAGACATCAATTATTTCTCCTCTTCGGTCGATGGCGAAAACTGCTGATACTGATTAGCCAGAGCCAGCAAATCACTGTCGGAATAGATTGTTCTAATGATTTTCTCCCACTCATTACGCGATTTGGGCAGACACCAAGGGCAGACAGAACGCCGCCAAACATAATAAGGAGTAATCTGCCCCGTAAACGGATCTTGGCGCGTGTAATGAATAACCTGGCAATTATGGATACGATCAAGCGGATCTCTGGAACCGTCCAATTCAACATATTGAAAAGGAGTAAGCCGTTCTAGACGAACTATAAAACACCACATCACTTCACCATGATTAACCACGACTACGTTACTCTCCGAACATTCGCGATGGAACGTCCCCAAAACCCGATCAGCTCGCATACAGGCATTAGCCATGGATTCTCCGCCAAGAGGCGACCAATAAAAACCATTGCCATTGCGATTAAGTAGAATCGGACCATACTTCTCACGCCGTTCATCATCAGGCAAAACACTTAATTCTCCCCATTCACGCTCGCGCAGATTATAGTCTATTTTCCAATGGCCGTTTAAACCCAATAAAGCAGCGGACTCGCCGGCGCCAAACTGGGAGCAGTCGGAGCCGAATACCTTAGCGGGAAAAAAGGTTGGGGAGAAAAAATTAACACTGAAAAATATATTATTGATCAGGAGGCAGAGGCTAATGATATTTTTGAAAGATTCAAAGAGTTAGAATCAGAAAAAACAAATTCATCGGCATAGGCATGATCTATTCCTCCTTATTGTTAGATTGATTTTAAAGTGCTGCTTCCTTCAAACCAAGACGCCTACTAAGTAAGCGGCTCAGGCAAAGGGCGGAACTGTCAAAATTTTTGACAGTTCCGCCGGTTAAAATTAAAAAGTGCTTTTACGACGACCTACGACAATACCGGGATTGGCGCTTCCGAAGCCATCAGTAAGTGCATCTGCTGATAAACCCTTTCAGTCACCGCCACCTTGAAAGGCGTTGGATTTTCCGGCCGCAGATGGTCTTCGCGCATTTCCATTTCAAACTGCTGCCTGATATACGCTTGAACGGCCAAAACGCCTGGGGCAAGAGAATCAAAACGTCGGCCATTAAAAAACACGAGCTGATGCAATTCCTTACAAGTGGCCGGCTTAACTTTGCAACGAACCGTCTCATTGATCGGATCGCGGCAAAGAATCTCATTAGACGCGCGGATCGACTGGAGCACTTCATCATATTCTTCATCAGCCACCAAAAGATCTAAAATGGCTTTCCCGTCCGCGCCATACAAACGAATCGCTCGTTTGGCGCCGGGAATCGTCATCTTGTCGATATTCATTGACAGTTTAATGACCGGGCGATTGCCGATCTGCACCAGCTTATACACGCCGCCCAGAGCAGGACAATTTGCCAAGCGGGTACCGATGCCAAAATGGGTGATGTGATGCTTCTGTCTGCGAAAACTCCATAAAATGGCTTCGTCAATATCATTAGACACTACAATCGCCTGTTTGGTGAAGTCACAATGTGCGGCTGGCCGATATTTCTTAATAAGCTCATAACCGCCGTAAACAATATTGGACAGATATGCCAAGTCGCCGGAATCCAGACGAACACCCAACGGGGTGTAACCGCATTCAGCCAAAGCCAGGGCGACCGCCAGATAATTGGGCAAACCCGAAGTCTCCACGTTATACGTGTCAATTAAAGCCAAAAACCTATCGGGATTAGCCCAGGCGTAATCAATGAATGCCGCCAATTCTCCCTGATTGGTTTCGCTGGGAAAATAACCCTTTAAGCAATCCTGGCGATCTAGGGCAAGGACGGTAAAGTTATAAGTACGCTTTCCGTCCTTAGTGGTTAATATTCTTTGGCATTTCAAGTCTTCCGCTGAATAGCTGGTAACAAAGGAATGAGCGTGCGTTCCGCCGACCGGCAAATGATGAAGCAAACCAGCCAAAACATTGGAGGTGGAATCAAATCCGCCCATCACCGCATAATGCGAAGCGGAAATGGCGCCGTCCGGACCGGGGGCCCGGCGCAGAGCGAATTCCATCAATGTCGCCTCCCAACCGGCCGCATAACGCATGCGCGCCGCGTTCGTAATAATTTGTGTCGGATAATTCGTCGAGTTCAGAAGGGTCGTTTCAATCAATTGAGCCACGCAGACCGGTCCCGCCACACTCACTAACGGCTCTCGTGGAAACACCAAAGTCCCTTCTTCCGGCGCCCACACTTTGATTTTCATCTTCAATGAATTGAACCAGTCAAAAAATTCCGGTTCATAGTGACTGCAAACGGGCAAACTCTTCAGATAACTGATTTCTTCCGGCGTCAAATAAAACTCGGACAAATAATCAAGAATGCGGCCCAAACCGGCAAATACGGCGTATTGGCCGCCAAATGGAGCGGTGCGGTAAAACAGATCAAACACCGCATACCGTTCTTCCCGGCTGGTTTTCCAATACGTGTAGAGCATGGAAATCTGATAAAAATCGGTCAAAAGCGGGGAAATTCTTAATGGCGATCCTTGTTCATTCATTACTCATTCTCCTTTTCTGCTGTTAATTGCGGATAGATTTTCAGCATAAACCATTGCACCAAAGTAAAAGTTTTCAAGTCGGGATAAGGCATACAACTCAATTCCTTAATGGAGATCCAACGAACTTCCGTACTTTCCCCTTCCGCGTCTAAACCAAAACTCGTCCGGCTGTGATCAAATTCATCATCATTGAACTTACCATAACCCAAATGAAGGCGCTCGGTAATAATTCCCGGCGAGGTGAAAAGAGGAGTGCCGAAATTAATCAACTCAAAACGCCCGGCGACTGTCTCCAAGTCAACCAATAAGCCCAACTCTTCCCGAGCTTCACGAGCCATTGCCCAGACCACCGTTTCGCCTTGATCAATGTGGCCGGCTGGAACCTCCAGTATGGGCGCAATATGATTCGTGGCAAATATTGTTGCCGGACGATCTTGCATAACCATAGCTACGGCGCGCCGATCGCGATTGTAAACCAGAAACGCCACGGCGTCTTTCTTTTCCACAACCTCCTGCTTTCTCCCGGTACCACGCCAGACCCTGATCCAACCATTATAAACCAAATCATAGGCCTCACTCAAAACGCTCTTCACTCCGCTTTGATCGCTGTTGCCATTGTCCATAATTTGTTCTCCTTCTTTTGTTCGGTTAATGTTTCTATTGCTAATCAAATTTGATAACCGTAAAGTCCGTTAATCTTGATATACTTGGCGATGTTGGGAGGAACTGACTTCTCCCAATCACAACAATTCCCGGCAATTGAAGCGCGAATTTGCGACGAAGAAATATCTATTCCCGTATTCAATGAAGCTATTTTAAATTGCCAAGGCAGTGGCAAGTCGCCTAATTCATAACCGGGCCGGGGATAAACCAGCCAATGCCATCTCTGGCAGGCAAACAGCCATTCGCCTCGCTTCCAACGCGCTTGAATCTCATTCAAACCGCCGAACTCCGGACGCGGTATTACCGAGTCTGAGCCGGTCAGCCAAGTCAGCTTAGCTTGCGGATATTTTCTTACCAAAAGTTCCAGCCAATCTATAGTCGCCGTATTACGGCCGAAGATATCATCATACCAGACTTGAAAATTAATCGGACTGCTTGACATTTGACGAAAATCATTAACCATCATCTCGGTCATGGCAATCCTGTGATTAATACAATCGGAACAGAACCCTGCCGAGCTGTCGGCGCACTTTGTGCAAACCGCCAAATGCTTATCCGGCCGTTCACCGCAAGGAATCCAAATCATCAAGTCATAATCAGCTTTTCTTTCACCTCGCAAGACATCAGCCAAAATAGCCTGATGCCCGTAGTGGGGCGGATTAGCAGAACTGCCACCGATAATTATGCTTTTGGGATTTAGCATCGCTATCTCCTTCTTTAGCCCGTCAAGACCTTACGTAGACGGGTTGTTTCTAAGATTTAAAGTGCCAGTCTCCGACTATTACGAGTCAGAAACGAAAAACAGCGTTCATCTTAATCATCTTAATCAACGCTAATTTTCAAATTTATCTAATTTTAGACAAAAAACTAATCATAAAGGCAATCACGAACATTACGGTTAATATCATCAATAGATAACTGCCTAATTTATCACAAATTAAGCCAAAAGTCAAGTTTTAAGCAAAAACTAAAAAGGCCCAAAATTGGGGCCTCAATGAGTCTGAAAAACTACGATATTTACTAGCCGGACTACCTCCCGCATCAATGACTAAACCAGCTGTTTTTTAACTTCCTCTATTACACTTCTTTCCGCTTCGGCCAGGGTTGTGCCGGTTAAAACGAACTTAGCCACATCCTTATTGCCGGACGGGTTGAATTTACGCGCCAGAAAGATCGCATCATGATTTTTGATCGCATACACCAACGCTTGCACCACCGGGACTTCACCTCGCTTATCCTCATACATCAACACTACGGCCTCGGTACGCGGCATAGAAACAATTAATTCGTCAATCACGTCAGACAACTCTTCGGGATTAGTGGCGGTCTCCAAAAAATCCTGCGTAGACAAAACCGACCAAACAATCCGATCATCCAAATCATTATTCAATCGCGACAAGACGCGCCCCCACAACTTTAAAGTGGACAAAAATCTGCTTTGATATAAATTCTGCACAATCTGATCGCGACGCGCGCCCTTGGCAATAAGCTCACCGGCCAAAGTCAAGGTCTTAGGCGTTACCTCCGCCGTCTTAAAATTCTTAGTCGCCATAATAATGCCGGAAAGAATGTAAGTCGCCAAATTATCATCAATCAGCGTCGCATCATAACCATTAACCAAATCATAAATTATTTCTGAGCTGGAAGCGGCGGCAATATTGACTAAATTAATGTTGCCGTAATATTCATTGCTGGTGGCATGATCAATATTGATCTTGGGCACGGAATAAAAAAAATCGGTATTCTTCAAGTACAACTCACCCAGCGACTCCAAATCCGGCGTATTAATCAAAAAAATCAAGTCATATTTATAACCGGAAACCGAAGAAGCGATGTTTTCCGGAGTCAGTTGGCCTTCCTGCGGCGTAATATAAAAATTCAACCGGCCTTCTTTATGATCGTACTGAAACTCCGCCAGACCGGTAGAAGTCAAGTCCACTGAGACGATAAACTTTTGCAGATTACTCAAACTCTTCTTGACCTCGCCGGCCGGCAAGTGCGCCAAGTTAGCCGATTGCTTGAAATCATGGCAGACAATATCCGCTTTCTGACCCAGCTTGCGTAAAAAATCAGCCAAAGCCAAAGCGCCGGACAAAGCGTCTCCGGTCCAATCCTTCCTGAATACGATTAGTGTCTGCCGAGACTTTTTGACAAGCTCAAAAACCTGCTGTTGTTCATTTAGGGCCATTTTCTGCTGTCTAACGTTTAAGTCGCATTAATCTCGTGTCAATTGCACAATACTTCATTGTAGACAAATTACCGGCCATTGTCAATAGACGCATATTAAAAAATAAAACCCTTGATTCGGTCAAGGGTGGTTATTTTTAGTTATCGCTTATTCAATCATCATCCCGTCGCCGAAAGAAAAAAATTTATACTTCTTTCTAATCGCTTCATGATAGGCGGACAGAATCTTCTCTCGGCCGGCAAAGGCGGAAACTAAAACCAATAAGGTTGATTTGGGCAAATGAAAATTGGTAATCATGGCGTCTGTAAACTTGAACTTGTAACCGGGATAAATAAAAATATCAGTTAGGCGGTTGCCGGCACGCAACTGGCCGGAGGAATTAACCGAGGATTCCAGAGTCCTAACCGCGGTCGTACCTACGGCAATGATTCTGCGACCATCGGCCTTAGCCCGATTTAATCGTTTGGCCGTAATGGCGTCAATCTCCGCCCACTCCGTATGCATTTTATGTTCCAATAGATTATCAACCTTGACTGGTGCAAAAGTCCCAAGCCCCACGTGCAAAGTCACATACTCGATTCCCACGCCGCGCTTTTTCAATTGCCCTAGAAGCTTTTTAGTAAAATGCAGACCGGCGGTCGGCGCAGCCACCGACCCCGCTTCTTTAGCATAGACCGTCTGATAATCCTCTAACTTAGCAACTGTCTTGATATAAGGTGGCAAGGGCGTTTCACCCAAAGCGAACAGTTGCTGGTCATTGGCATTGAATTCCATCAGCCAAGTCTGATCGCTATCCTTCTTTGTTGCCAAAGCTGAAATATCTTCAGTCAGGACAATTTTCTGCCCCGGTTTAACTTTACCTCCCACCAAACACTGCCAAATATTTTTTTGTTTGTTAACTCCTCTTATTCTTTTCAATAAGAATATCTCCACCCGACCACCCGTATCTTTTGTACCACGCAGACGCGCCGGAATAACCTTGGAATCATTAAAAACCAAAACATCATCGGGCCGAAGCAAACTGGGCAAATCAAAAAAGTGCCGATGCTTGATCTGGCCCGTGATTTTATCCAAAATCAAAAGCCGCGCGGCATCACGCGGTTTTATGGGTTTCTGGCCGATTAATTGCCGAGGTAAACGGAAATCAAATTTATTCAGTGGTATTGTGGCTGTTTTTGGCGGTTTCATCTAAACGTTGAATTAAACGGGAAATTTTGATCGGGTTGTTAATGCTCACCAAAACAAAACCGGGATCCTCGCCGGCCGTTTCCACTTTAACATCGCCGTAATTAAAGATGGTCTTAAGCAACCCTTTTTGATTAACGGAAACGTTCTGGATGCGGTAAAGCTCAATGTCCGAAACAGTGCGATTAAACAAACCTTTTTGCGTCCGCAAAATCAACCGTTCGTTAGTCAGGGTATCCACGTCCAAATAGTTATCCATCCACACTGTCAGCATGAATACCATGATTAAAAGGTAATAAGCGAACATTAAAGCCAAAAGCACAGGCATGATTACCAAGTTATCAAAAACTCCTGGAGTAACAAAATTAATGAAAGCATAAATTACCGGCGGGATGACGAACAGTATTAAATAGGACAAAAGTATACCGATAAAAACAATCGGATGTGGCCAGAGATGAGCCAACACCAATTCATTTTGACGTTTATTGGGAACAGCGTTTAAATTTATCATACTTTCTTTATTGTAGTTTTATTGTGATGTTCCAAGCGATCCGTCGCTTTTGATTAATAAGCGACCAAAACAGCAGGGAGTCAGTTATTTGACTTTAATGGAGCCGAAAATATCAGTCAGGCCGGCAAGCCAACTGGCATCAAACAGGGAACGGCTCCAATCCAGAGTGGCTAAAGTGGTCAACGAGAACCAAACCAGCCAAACAGCAACCACGGCATAAACAACCATAACAACGATGTTAAGGGAAGAAAAAAATCCGAATCTGATCAAGTGGTAATAGTTAATCAGGGTGTATAAGATAAAAATCGCCACTACGATCAAGTAGAGCCAATAAAAAACTCCGATGGTTAAAGAAAAATCTAATTGTGAAAACATAAAATCTTTATTTCTTTTTATATAAATTTCTCCTGAAGATTAACCGGCGGGGTAGCGCCCAAATGCCGATAAGCCTCTTCAGCTAAAACACGTCCGCGGGAAGTGCGGTTAATGAACCCCAATTGCAACAAAAACGGTTCAATCACATCTTCAATCGTATCCATATCCTCGGACAAGGCCGCGGAAATAGTGTTCAAACCGACCGGACCGCCATTAAACTTTTCTAATAACAATTTCAAATACAAATGATCGACATGATCCAATCCTAATTCATCAACCTCTAAAAGCTTCAAGGCCTCATTGGCCGTCTCTTCATTAATTTTACCATCTTTCTTGACTTGGGCAAAATCACGAACGCGCTTGAGCAACCGATTGGCGATACGCGGAGTCTGACGAGCGCGGCCGGCAATAATCCCTCTGGCTGTTTCATCCATTTCAATTGACAATATCTTGGCGGCCCGGGAAATGATTTCGCCGATTTCTTGTTTGTTATAAAAATTCAAACGGAAAACATTACCGAAGCGATCGCGCAAAGGCGAAGACAGACCACTGATCTTGGTGGTTGCTCCGACCAAAGTGAATTTAGGCAGATTAAGCCGCAAAGTCCGAGCCGACGGTCCTTTGCCGATGACAATATCCAAGGCGTAATCCTCCATAGCCGGATACAACACTTCTTCAATGGACTTGTTTAGACGATGAATTTCATCCACAAACAGAATATCACCTTCATTAAGATTGGTCAGAATCGCCGCCAAATCACCGGTACGCTCAATCGCCGGACCGGAAGTTATTTTGATGTTGGCGTCCATCTCATTGGCGATAATATGCGCCAAAGTCGTCTTGCCCAACCCCGGAGGACCAAAAATCAAAACATGCTCCAGGGGTTCCTCCCTGGTTTTGGCCGCCTCCATAAAAATCTGTAAATTATCTTTGACCGCCTGCTGGCCGACATATTCGCCCAACGATTTAGGGCGCAAAGTCAAGTCCAAAACAGTGTCATTGCCGTCGTCTTGAGCGGCAATTACGCGGTCCTCCGCTATTTCTGCCATATGGCATTATCTTAACACAAATAACCTAAAAGCCAAAACTTCATATTAGTCTCTTGACAGAAGAATTAAAGTATGATAAGATGATGAATCATCAATTATGATGAGTCGCACATTGATTTATCGGCAGTTGGCCAAAACCAAAACCGCCCCAAGGGGCAAGAAAGGAAAAACGATGACCATTAAAGACCTGAAGAATAAAGCTCTACTGCAAGAACTACTGAACAATCCGGAGCTTTTGGATAATTTAATAACCGATTTGTCACGGTTAATCAGACGCGAGATCTTGAACCTGACCCCGATAATGGAAAAAGTTGGTTCTTTGGTTGGAGAAGCATCTGATGATATTGTTCCGCCTATTACGGACATACTGAATGAACTATTGCCAGCAATTTGCGGTATCGGTGGCACAGCCATAGTAAAAATGAATCCCAGCATCATCGCCTTGATTGAGTTCTTCCTGAACGAAATGGTTGATGTCAGCGAGGGCATTGAAGAAGCGCAAGGACGACTCTTCAATGCGCGGGCGCGCCTGAGGAAAGCACAACTTTACGCATACCTGCATACCGGCGACTTCAATCGTTCCGAAGCTATGGCGCTGGTTCTGGCGGATATGGGCTCAGGCAGTATCATGCCTTCCGCCAACGAATTCATGCAGGGAGCCAAACAGGGAGCCGAAGCGATCAAAGGCATAGGCGGCAAGGTTAGAGCCGCACACCGTGGCCTATCCCAAAAAGAGTAAAAAAGTAACTATAAATCAAACGCACCATACGGAAGCCGCTGGCTTCCGTTTTTATTTTTCAAGCTTTTTACTCCAAATTGCACCAAGTACTTGACAAAAAGTCAAAAATAACATACCATACGGAAGCCGCTGGCTTCCGTTTTTATTTTTCAAGCTTTTTACTCCAAATTGCACCAAGTACTTGACAAAAAGTCAAAAATAACATATGATTAACTGATTTAGAACTTTAAAAATTTAAAGGAAACTAAAGGAACACAAAAATCCAAAAGGTAAGGAGCGCGGAATAATGGATAAAAAGGGAAGAAAAGGAGAAGGAAGAAAGAGAGAATGGATTTCGGCTAAACGGAAAAATAAAAGACCCAAACCAAAGCACCCGGCGGCGGCCATGAAAAAAGCCAAACGCTACCAACCAAGATAGGGAGAATAACAACTATGCCGAAAGACCAGTCGCCCCAAGAGACCGACCCGATCAGGCAGATCATGGCCGATATGAATAAAGAAAGATGCCCGGCTTGCGGTGGCACCGGCAGAAAACGCAACTTGGAAGACCCTTATAACCGCAATCAGGCCGACAGCGTATGCCCGACCTGCGGCGGTAGTGGCAGTAAAGCCACAATCAAAGCCAAACTGGTCAGACCGGTGGCGACGAGACCCCACAAAACACCGGGCTGAAATCCGGCCGAATAGTACTTTATACCCCAACCGACGAGTTGGGGTTTTATTTTTGTTACAAAAAAAACAGCCTTGACAGCTTTTTATCATTACGCTATATTTAAATTAGCACTCTCGCTATTAGAGTGCTAATAGCGAAAATACCTAATTTTAGCCACTTATGGAGGCCAGACAGGAACAATTACTCAAAGCCATAGTTGATGAATACGTCAAAACCGCCCAGCCGGTCGGCTCTTCTCATTTGGTAGAAAAATATTTCCCTGATTTAAGCCCGGCCACCATTCGCAATGAATTGGCAGAACTGGAGAGCCAGGGCCTGATTTATCAGCCCCACACCTCCGCCGGCCGAATCCCCACTATTCTGGGTTACCAGTACTATATCAATTATTTCGTCATTGACAGCCATATTTCCGCCAAGGACCGGCAAGAGTTAAGCGGCCTTAATCTAACCAAAAACCATGAAAGCATCAAAACCTTGGCTAAACAGCTTGCAGGCTTATCCGAACAGACTATTATAATCGCCTTCTCAGCTAATGATCTGTACTACACCGGCTTATCGCACTTGTTCCGTCAGCCGGAGTTCACCAACCTGTCCCTGGTTTGCACTATGTCCGACATTATTGATAACCTGGATCGGGTGATCAATTGGTACTTTCCGCAGGCCGACGAAATGCCGCAAATATTAATCGGCGATACCTGTCCTTTCGGCCGCGACGCTTCAGCTATTATCGCTTTGGCCGAATTATCAGGACAACCCTTAGTCATCAGTGTTCTAGGGCCCCTGCGCATGGATTATAAAAGAAACCTGGGACTGATAAAACACGCGCAAGAATTAATCAATAAAATTAATTAGCACCTAACCTATGTCCGAAGAACAATCCATTGAGCAGTTGCAAGAAGAACTGCTGAAAGAAAAGGAAAAAAACGGCGAACTCCTGGCTGGCTGGCAAAGAGCCAAAGCCGATTACTTGAATCTGAAAAAAGATGAAGAAAAAAAGGCCAAAGAAACTTACGAGTGGGCCAACGCCGCGTTTATGTCCGAGGTTCTGCCTGTTTATTCCCATTTCAAGCTGGCCTTGCAACATATTCCTGAAGATCAGAAAAAGGTACCTTGGGTGGAAGGCGTGATTTTTATCCAAAAAACTTTCCAGGATTTTTTTAAAAAATATCAAATAGAAGAAATCAAAACTAACGGCGAAAAATTCGATCCGAATCTGCATGAAGCCCTGACGCATGAAAAAAAAGACGGCTATGAACCGGATATGATTTTTGAGGAAGTGGCGCCGGGCTATCTCTTAGACGGCAAAGTGCTTCTGCCGGCCAAAGTTAAAGTAGCCAAATAAAATTATCAATAAATTAACCATTAAACATATGTCAATCATCAAATGGACACCTTTTCCCTTCGTCGATTCCTTTGACGAAGCGGAAAAACTAATGGGCGATTGGCCCATCACGGCCGGCTCTTTTACCCCGGCCATAGACGTTTACGAAGACAAAGACAACGTCGTAGTGGAAGCGCCACTGGCCGGCATTGACCCGGACAAAGTGGAAATCGCCATTGAAAACAACATCTTAACCATTAAAGGAGAAAACGAAAAGAAAACCGAAGTGGAAGACAAGAATTACTACCGCAAAGAAGTGCGTACCGGATCTTTCTACCGTTCGGTGGCTCTGCCCTCCAAAGTGGAAAGCGATAAAGCCGAAGCCTCTTATGACAAGGGTATCTTAAAAATCACTTTGCCCAAATTACCGGAAGCCAAACCCAAAACCATTAAGGTAAATATCGCCAAATAATTTTTTCTGCTTGAGGCGGGAAATTGTTCCCGCTTCGCTGGAGGAAAAATTAAAAATAAAAAAAGCCGGAACCAAGGTTCCGGCAATAAAGAGCTTCAAGAGCAATAACCCGATCAGGAAAAGCTGGCGAGCAATATGAGCAATAATCGGCCGAGCAACAAGCCGATTAAAAGCGGCGGCAGAATGTAAAGACATTTCCGAGTCAGTATTTCTTTCGGATACTCAAATCCGGTAAGACCCGAGAATATTCCTTCTGCAAAAAACCAGCCGAAGGCGATGATTATTACAGCCAGCAGACCATTAAAGAACATACAGAGAAATCCCGCGATCATCGCAGGAATGCCGTACAAGCTTTGCCAGGTCCCAAATTTAGGTTGTTGGAACCCGATGTTCTCTAATAAGAAATACTTCCCGAAAACATAAACGATGGCTATCGTAACGACGATTTGCAATATCTGCAAGATCTGCATAAAACAGTCCTCCTAAAAGATCTTCTTGTAAGACTCATCGCCAATATCAAAGATGAATGAAAAGCCGATTGCAAAGATGAAGAAAATAATCGTAAAAAATCCATTAAAACAGGTCATGTTCGTCGTTACCACCGCCAGCAGTATCGTTCCGACGGTGCGAGGGAAAAAGGACCCAATAAACATTACTGCCAAAACTCCCATAAACGTAAACAGCGGCATAATTTTCTCCTTCTTGCGGGTTTAACCCTTTTAGAAAATCGTTTTAAGGAACACTTGATAATTCTCGGCCACATAACCGATATGCCATTATAGCAAAAATAATTGAAAAAGTCAAGAATAAATAAAAAAATAAGTAAAATTAAGCAAAAATATGTCAAAAATCCTAGGAATTGATTTGGGCACGACCAACTCGTGCATGGCTGTAATCGAAGGGGGACAGCCGAAAGTATTAGAAAACAAAGAGGGCGCGCGCACTACGCCATCCATTATCGCGCAAACTAAAGCCGGCGAACGCCTGGTAGGCATCGCCGCCAAGCGCCAAGCAGTTACCAACCCAACCAGCACTCTTTTCTCCATTAAGCGCTTGATTGGACGAGCTTTCACCGACAGCGAGGTGCAACGCGATATCACCCTGATGCCTTTTAAGATCGTTAAAGCCGGCAACGGCGTCAAGATTGAAATGGGCGATAAGGAATACAGCCCGCAAGAAATCTCGGCTATGACTTTAACCAAACTCAAAGAAGACGCTGAAGCCAAACTGGGAGAAAAAATCACCGAAGCGGTCATTACCGTACCGGCTTATTTTGACGACGCCCAGCGCCAAGCCACCAAGGACGCCGGTGAAATCGCGGGCTTAAAAGTCTTGCGCATCATCAATGAACCGACCGCGGCGGCTTTGGCTTACGGTTTTGAAAAGAAAAAGGGCCAGCAGATCGCCGTTTACGATTTGGGCGGCGGCACTTTTGATATTTCCATCCTTGATGTCTCCGCCGACACCGTAGAAGTCAAATCCACTAACGGCGACACTCATTTAGGCGGTGATGATTTTGATTTGAAAATCATGAATTGGATTATTGATGAATTCAAAAAACAAGAAGGCATTGATTTATCCAAGGATGTTACGGCTTTGCAACGCGTCAAGGAAGCGGCCGAAAAAGCCAAGATTGAACTTTCCACGCAAATGGAAACGGAAATCAATCAGCCCTTCATCACTATGGGCGCTGACAGCTCTCCCAAACACTTGAACATCCGCGTCAGCCGTTCCCAATTGGAATCCCTGGTCGGCGGTTTAGTTGAACAGACCTTTGAACCGGTCAAAAAAGCTTTAGCCGACGCCAATATGTCCGCTAAGGATATAGAAGAAATCGTCATGGTCGGCGGCATGACCCGCATGCCCTTAGTTCAGAAAAAGGTTGAGGAATTCTTCGGCAAAAAACCCAATATCTCCGTCAATCCTGATGAGGTTGTGGCCTTGGGCGCGGCCGTACAAGCCGGCGTATTGCAAGGTGATGTCAAAGACGTCTTACTGCTTGATGTTACTCCTTTGACTCTGGGACTGGAAACTTTAGGCGGCGTTATGACGCCGTTAATTGATAGAAATACTACCATCCCGACTTCCAAAAGCCAGATATTCTCCACTGCGGCCGATAATCAGCCGGGCGTGGAAATCCATGTCTTGCAAGGCGAGCGCCCTATGGCTACTGATAACAAGACTTTGGGCAGATTCATGTTGGATGGTATTCCGCCGGCGCCTCGCGGCGTGCCACAGATTGAAGTAACTTTTGATATTGACGCCAATGGTATCTTGAATGTCAAAGCGCAGGACAAGGCCACCAGCCGCGAACAAAAGATCACCATTACCGCCTCTTCCGCCCTATCTAAAGAGGATATTGAGAAGATGAAAAAAGATGCGGAACTCAACGCTGAAGCTGATAAACAGAAACGCGAATTGATTGATTTGAAAAACCAAGCCGAATCCTTGGTCTTCACCTGCGAAAAAACCCTGAGAGACGCGGGTGATAAAGTATCGGCCGATGACAGGAAGAATGTAATGGATAAAGTTGAAGACTTAAAGAAGGCCAAAGACGGAACAGATAAGGATTTGATCAAAAAAAACTATGACGCCTTATCCGAGACTATCCAAAAAATCGGCGCGGCCATGTACCAGCAACAAGCCGGGCCGTCCAACGGTACCAGAGCCACCGAGGCAGAATCGCCCCAAGGCGCTGCCGAAGCCGGAACTGCGGGTGAACCGGTAGAAGCGCAATATGAGGAAGTCAAGAAATAACAGATAGTTTTATAACGTTAAGCTGTCGAAAATTTTCGACAGCTTTCGTGATGAAAGTATTAAAAAACCCCGAACGAGTCGGGGGTACGAGTAATTTTATTTAGCCGGTATCATTACTTTTCTTCTGCTGATTGATCTGACTGAAAAACTGTCCGACGGCGTTTTCGCTATAATCAAGAGCGAAAGCGGGAATCAGCAGAATAATGAACAACGCCGGCAACCATCCTGGGGTGATGAAAGCCAGGCAAAGGCAAGCAATTGTCCGAGGCAACAGCGCCCCCAAGCCAAGCAACAGCAACAACCCTAAGACTTGCAGTAAGTACAACATAACTCCCTCCTTTCCTGAGTCAGCCGTTTTAATTCTTCACTGCCGACAAACTCTGCTTGTGATCCCTGGAGCCATTTTTATAACCCAACAGAAACTGAGGATTCCTCAGCTTTACTCTTAGGTAAAATCTGTCTATTCCCTTATAGCCGAATACCCAACCTTGACTGTAATCATCTATTTTCTTTCCTCTGTCTTTCGCCCAAAATAGGGTCTTGCCTCCTCCATCTGGATCAATATACTCGGGACAATCCTGGTGGTGTCCATTTTTATCCGCTGTACCGCAAAAATAACACTTAACAACAGCCCCTGCTTCGACATTCTGTTCCGGCATCGTTTTCCTCCTTTTTATTATTGCCTATGGTAATCTTTAATGTGCTTGGTATAATACCAAACATTATACTAAAAAAATAAAAAAGTCAAAATAATAATCTATGGGTCATATTACCGCCAAAGAATATCTGGATTTGCAAAAACGCCTGGATGAAAGCGTGCAAGGCGCACCGCCGTCAGATGCCTTGTATCGCATTTTAGAATTGATTTTTACCAAACAGGAAGCCGAGCTGGCTTCAGTTTTGCCATTACAGCTGTTCACTTCAAAAGAAGCGGCCAAGCGTTGGCAGATGACTGCCGAAGAAGCCGAGAAAATCCTCGGGCAACTGGCGGAAAAGGGCGTGATTTTTGATTCTCAAAAAGGCGATAAAACCCTTTACTGCCTAGCGCCGACCATGGCTGGCTTTTTTGAATTCTCCCTTATGCGCAATGACGGTAAATTCGATCGCGAAGCGCTCTCCAAAGCTTTCTATGAATACATTAATGTCAAAGACGATTTCGTCAAGCAGGTTTTGGGCATTAGCCCGGCCATCGCCCGGGTCTTTGTCCATGAAACAGCCCTGCCTCCGGAGAGTCACAAAGAAATTTTGGATTATGAGCGGGCCTCGGCTGTCATTAAAACCGCCAGCTGTATCACTGTCGGCACCTGCTATTGCCGGCATAAAATGGAACACGTCGGCAAGGCCTGTGATATGCCTCAGGACGTCTGCCTGACTTTTAATTCTTGCGCGGAGAATTTGTCCAAACGCGGCATCGCCAAAAAAATCTCTACCGAGGAAGGTTTAGCCATATTGGATAAATGTATTGGCTTGGGCTTAGTGCAAATAGGCGATAACATCCAGGCCGGAGTCAGTTTTATTTGCAATTGTTGCGGCTGTTGCTGTGAGGCCATTCTGGCCGCCAAACGCTTGGGCAATTATGACGACTTCAGAAGCAACTACTTGGCCGTTAATGAACATGAAAACTGCAACGGTTGCGGTGTTTGCGTCAAGCACTGCCCCTTTGAAGCGATAACACTGGTAGAGAAAAACGGCAAAAAAGTGGCTGAAGTTGATCCGACCAAATGCGTCGGTTGCGGCGTTTGCACCAGATTTTGCGGTAAGAAAAGCTTATCGCTCAAACGACGTGAAGATTTGAAGTATGTGCCGTTTAATACCGTGGAACGGGTAGTGGTAGCGGCTATAGAGGAGGGCAAACTGCAAAACTATATTTTTGACAACGCCACTCTTTGGACTCATCGCTCCTTAAGAAAATTCCTCGGCATAATCTTTGCCTTGCCACCGGCCAAGCGCGCCTTGGCCAACCGCCAATTGCAATCAAAATTCTTCAGAGCGATCAACAAAAAAGCAATGAGAGAGAGCTACAAAAAACTATACCGAGAAGGCGAGCAATCCGCCGCTTCAAAAAAATAATTGACATAACTGTTATTCTCGGCTTAATTAAGAATTCAAAACACAATTATTTTCATGATTAATTTAACCAACCAATATGTCCGAACAAAACCAGCCATTAGAAATCAAAATAGCTGACAACTCAGCCGGCGGAGAATATGCTAACGCCATGCAAGTGGTGCATAGCAAAGACGAATTCATCCTGACTTTCTTAAACATCGTCCCGCCCAGCGGCCGCGTCTGCGCCAAAATCATCTCCAGTCCCGGCCATTGCAAACGCATGATCGCCGCCTTGAATGACAACCTAAAAAAGTACGAGGAAAAATTCGGTGCCATCACTGAAGCGGAAAGTCCCAAAGAAGAAATCGGCTTTAAGGCTTAAGTTCTAAATAGATAATTCTAAAAACATGGCTCAAGACTATTATAAAACTCTCGGCATAGACAAATCCGCCTCGGCGGATGAGATTAAGCGCGCCTTCCGCAAGCTGGCTCATGAGTATCATCCCGATAAAAAAACCGGCAACGCAGAAAAGTTTAAAGAGATCAATGAAGCCTACCAGACGCTTAGCAATGAAGGCAAACGCCGGCAATACGATCAATTCGGCCAAGCCTTCACCGGCGCCGGCCCCCGGCCTGGTAGCGGGCATTATGGCGGTAATCCTTTCGGCCAGGGTTTTAACGGCTTCAATCAAGGCAATGTCAATTTTGATTTCGGCGATGTCGGCGATTTAGGCGACATCTTTGGCAGTTTTTTCGGTGGCGCGACTGGCGGTCGCCAAACTCCCCGACGCGGCGCCGATTTGCAAACTGAACTGATCATTGATTTCAAAGAAGCCGTTTTCGGCGCAGAAAAAACCATTGAACTCAATAAACAAGTTGTCTGCGATACTTGCAACGGCACCGGCGCTGAACCGGACAGCAAAGTCAATGCTTGTAAAACCTGTAACGGCCACGGCCGCGTCATCCGGGCGCAACAGACTTTCCTGGGAACAATCCAAACAGAAGCGACTTGTCCTGATTGCCAAGGTGCCGGCCAAGTGCCGGAAAAAAAATGCCATAAATGCCATGGCAACGGGCATATTAGGGGCAATGAAAAAATAAAAATAACTATTCCGGCAGGCATTGATGATGGCCAATCCTTACGCCTCTCGGGCCAAGGCGAGGCCGGAGAAAAAGGCCAGTCCGGCGACTTGCTGGTTCGCATTCGCGTCCGGCCTCATCCTAAATTCCACCGCGACGGCTTTAATATTTATTCCTCCCATCACCTCTCAATCAAGCAAGCTGTTTTGGGCGATAAAGTAGAGATAGAAACCATTGACGGCTTAATCAATTTAAGAATACCCGAGGGAACCCAAGGTCAAACCAAATTCAAACTGCCGGGCAAAGGCGTGACACATCTCAATTCCCGCGGACGCGGCGATCAGATAGTTGAAGTCATAGTGGACATCCCCAAAAACCTCGGACGTCAGCAGAAAAAAATACTAGAACAATTAGACATATAATTATGCTTATCTATTTACTACTTTTCGTTTACCTTATTTTTCTCGCGGCTTGCGCCGTTTTCGGTATCTCCATCCTGATCGGCCTAGTTATGACCAAGGGCGTGCCATTTGTTTCCACTCCATGCTACGACCTAGAAAAAATCTGCGAGGTCGCAGAGCTTAAGCCGGGAGAAAAGATTTTTGACTTGGGTTGTGGCAAAGCCAACCTGTTGACGATCGCCGCCAAAAAATTCGGCGCCCAAGGCACGGGTTACGAATTATCGCTCTGGCCTTACTTTTGGGGTTGGTGGCGCATCAAGATTATCCGCGCCGATGTCACTTTAAAGATGCAAGATTTTCTCAAAGCCGACTTATCCCAAGCCGATGTAATCTTCTGCTATCTCTTCCCTGAAGTGATGGACAAATTGGAAGAAAAATTCAAAACCGGATTAAAACCGGGAGCACGCGTCGTCTCCTACACCTTCAAACTGCCCAATATCCAACCGGCTAAAACGGTTATGGGGCAAGAAAGAAATAATTGGTTTGATCGTCATTTGAGAACCAGCGGAAAAATTTATCTTTATCAATTTTAATCCAGAAAATGTAAGCGATTAAAAAACTAATTAATGATTGACAAAAGGCAAAATATTTATTAAACTGATTTAACTTAAATTAAATTAAAACACATGATAGTCAACATCGCTAAACAGCCGAAATCACAAGTAGAAATCTCCGTTGAACTGACACCGGCGGAACTTTTGCCATACCTGAAAAAAGCGGCGGAAAAAATCTCTGCAGACAAGCCAGTTGAAGGCTTCCGCCCCGGTAAAGCCCCCTACGAAGTCATTATCAAAAAGTATGGCGAGATGGCCGTCCTGTCTGAAGCTGTTGACGATATAATCTCCAAAACCTATTATCAGGCGATTAAAGACAACAATCTGACAACTATCGGCCAACCTCAAATTGATTTGGAAAAAATGGCGCCGGAAAATCCTTTCAGTTATAAAGCTACGGTAGCGATCCTGCCGCAAGTGAAAATCGGCGACCTGACAAAAATCAAACTAAAAAAAGAACCGATCGTTATCACCGATGAACAGGTGCAAAAAATCATTGAAGAAATCCGCAAAATGCGCGGGCAAGAAGAAAAAACCGCTAAAGTGGCCGAGAAGGGCGATTTGGTAAAACTTGATTTTGATGTTTTCCGCGACGGCGTACCCATTAACCAGGGGAGCGCCAAAAATTACCCGCTGACATTAGGTGAGGATAAATTCATTCCCGGCTTTGAAGCTAACGTCATCGGTCTGAAGGCCGGCGAGAAGAAAGAATTCACTCTAAATTTTCCGGAAAAGTATTTTGAAAAGTCCTTAGCCGGAAAACCGGCGGAATTTAAAATTAAAATCAACGAGGTGGCAAAAATTATCCTGCCCGAAGCCAATGACGAACTGGCCAAAATGGTCTCCGGCGGAAAATTCGGCACTTTGGAAGAATTGAAAAAAAATATCAAAGAGAATCTACAACTGGAAGAACAAGCCAAGCAGGATCGCCGATTGGAGATCGAACTGTTGGAAGAAGCGGTCAAGTTGAGTGAGTTTGATGAACTGCCGGAAATCCTGGTTCACGAAGAAATCCATCGGATGTTGCATGAGTTGGAAGATAGCCTGAGTCGCCAAGGCTTGGATCTTAACAATTACTTGCAGTCCCTGAAAAAAACCGAGGAAGAAATGGAAAGAGAAATGGAACCGCAGGCAGTCATTAGAGTCAAGACGGCCGTCTTATCCCGCGAAATTTACCAACAACATAAATTTGAGGTTACGCCCGATGAAGTGGACAAGGAAATTGAAGAACTGCTTAAGAATTACCCGCCCAATCCCGACGTAAAAAAGCAATTGACAAGCGAGACCTACCGCGATTATCTCAAGAATTCCTTAGGCAACCGCAAAGTGATGGAATACTTAAAAAAAATAGTTATTAAAGATTAAATTCACCCCGTTAAATAATCATAAATTTTAAAATTTATGATTAAGATTTGATCTCGATTGAATCTTCAGGGGCAAACGATGAAATAAATAATATAATAAGATTAGTGATTAACCATTCAAATCTTATTTAACAGGGTAAATATGATCAATGCCATCAAAAAACGCCGGGCCGTCCGCGACTATCTTAATAAATCAGTCGGCGACGACAAGATTCAGGAGTTATTGAACGCCGCCGCTTGCGCGCCCTCGGCCAACGCCCTCTACCCCTGGGAACTGGTTATTGTTGAGGATCACGCCGTTAAGGAAATGTTATCCAAAACCACGCCCTGGGCTACTTTTGCCAAAGAGGCGGCGGTGATTATTGCGGTTGTCGGGCACAAAAACGAAAGCCCGGAATGGATTGAGGATTGTTCTATTGTCGCCGAACACTTATGGCTGGAAGCGACGGAGCAGGGTCTGGGCGCCTGTTGGATCCAAATCCGCAATCAAGGCAAGGCTGATGATAACGTCAAATCAATCCTAAATATTCCCGGCCAACATAGCGTCTTATGCTTAATGGCTATCGGCGTGCCGGCCAAGACTTTAACCGCTCACGACACATCAGCCGTGGACAAAGACAAATTTAAATTTGAAAAATATAAATGAAAATAAAAATACTCCCGATTAACAAGTTGGGAGTATTTTTATGTAAAATTAAATAAAAAAATTTTGGTATAATAAAGCAGTTATCCTGTGGACAAAGGTATTGACAAAATATTAATCATGTGCTATAATGACATATTGGATTAGAAATGTCTCTAAACCATAAAAGCACTTAACATAAACGGAGGATAGAGAAATGGCTTATTTTCTACTGCTATTGCTCGTACTGTTGATGGCGTTTGCAATGGTTATGGTATTATTGGGAGTAATTTGCGGCGTCGCCTTGTTTTTAACAGGAGTAACAATATTATTCACTTGCGGAAAAAGTTACATAGGCAGTTTCTTATGGTACACGAAAAATTCAGCGATATCATTGGCTATTGCCTTAGCGGGATTAATGATAATTCAGACGAGCGGCTGGATAATAAATAAACATCAAGAACGCCTACAAAGAACGCCGGAATACCAAGCGGCGGTAAAAAGCAACGCAGAAGCATTAGATCGTTTTCTTTCCTGCGAACCAATGAAAAAGGAGGAAATGTGGTGGGTTGAGCAATACAACACCTACCCTAACCGTGACTCGACTATGGCTTGCCTTAGGACATACCGGGAAACGCTTGAGAAGCACTTCGGCCCCTGCCCTGATACCAACCAGGATTGGGAAAAATATTTTGACGAGAGGGTGTGGCCGGTGTTGTACAATGACGTCAAAATGGTGTATTGTCCGCAATCGCCTCCGGTCGCCGAAGCAGTCCCGTAATCCCGTTTACTTCGTACAAAAACGCCCCGCCAGGATCATCCTCGCGGGGCGCATTATTTTCTATGTTTTTTTCCGTCTTTTTTTCTTTTTCTCCTCCTTCAATATTGCCATGGTGGTCTTCACTACCGTATCGGGGTTTAAGGAAATACTGTCAATACCCAACCCGACCAAAAATCTGGCAAAATCCGGATAATCTGATGGCGCTTGGCCACAGATACCGATTTTCCGTCCCGAGGCCTTGGCTACTTTGATTACAATAGCTAATAATCGTTTGACTGCTTCATTATTCTCATCATAAACATCAGCCACTAATTGTGAATCGCGATCCACGCCCAAAGTCAACTGAGTCAGATCATTGGAACCGATGGAAAAGCCATCAAAAATCTCAGCGAACTCCTCAGCCAGAATCACGTTAGAAGGAATTTCACACATCACATAAATTTCCAATCCGTTATGGCCTTGCTTAAGGCCGTTTTTTTCCATTATTTTAATCACCTTTTTCCCTTCTTCCACGGTACGACAGAAAGGCACCATTATCTTAATGTTTTTCAACCCGAACTCTTCGCGCGCTTTCTTAAATGCCAGACACTCCAACACAAAGGCCTTCTCATACTGCGGAGCATAATACCGGGAAGCTCCGCGCCAGCCGATCATCGGGTTGCTTTCTTCTGGCTCAAATTGCTTGCCGCCGATCAGGGTGGCATATTCGTTTGATTTAAAATCAGACAAGCGGATAATCACATCTTTAGGATAAAAAGCGGCGGCGATCATACCGATACCTTCGGCCAGCTTGTCAACAAAAAATTGCGGCTTCTTCGGATAATTGACGGTTATTTCGGCGATCTCGGCTTTGGCCTTCTGGTCTTTGATTTTGGAATAATTTAGAAGTGCCAAAGGATGGACCTTGATGTAATTGGCGATGATAAATTCTTCGCGCGCCAGGCCTACGCCGTCATTGGGTAAGAAAGAAAATGACAAAGCGGCGTAAGGATTGCCGACATTCATCATGATTTTCGTCTTGGGGCGAGACAAGTGTTTCAAATTGGTGCGCCTAACCTTAAACGGCACCAAACCGGCATACACTTTGCCGATTTCTCCCTCGGCGCAAGACACGGTTACGGCTTGGCCGGTTTTTATTTTCTTGGTCGCTACGCTGGCGCCCACTACGCACGGCACGCCCAGTTCCCGCGAAACAATCGCGGCATGGCAAGTCCTACCGCCTTCGTTAGTAACAATAGCGGCGGCGCTTTTCATAAATGGTTCCCAATCCGGATCGGTCATATCGGCCACCAACACCTCACCGGCCTTAAAATCATTCAACTCCGACACCTTTTTGATTACGCGCGCCTGGCCACTGCCGATCTTCACCCCGACGCTGGAACCGGTAAATAATAACTTGCCATTGCCGGCCATTACATATTCTTCCAATAAATTCGGATTCTTATTGCTGGCAATAGTCTCGGGCCGAGCCTGAACGATATATAATTTGCCGGTACGTCCGTCTAAAGCCCATTCAATGTCCATGGGTCGCTTGTAATGCTTTTCTATTACCACTGCCCATTTAGCCAATTGCAGGATTTCCTCATCTGTCAAAACGTATTTCTCCTGTTGAAGCAAAGGCACAGCCACCGAGCGTGTCGGCCGGATGGGATTATCGGAATAAACCAATTTTTTGTTCTTATCGCCGACCTGCTTGGAAACAATCGGCTTGAAACCCTGAGCCAAAGTATTCTTGAATATATAGTATTCGTCCGGATTGACTGTTCCCTTAACTACAAATTCACCTAAACCATAGGCGGCATTGATCAAAATAACATTAGGATTGCCGCTTTCCGTATCAATGGTAAACATTACGCCGGCGGAGCCCAAATCGGAACGCACCATCTTCTGCACTCCGACTGAAAGCAAAACCGCCTCGTGTTTGAATTTATAGTCAAGACGATAAGAAATGGCGCGTTCAGAAAACAGCGAAGCGAAACAGCGTTTGATCGCCAAATATAATTCTTGCTCACCCCTGATATTCAAATATGATTCTTGTTGGCCGGCAAAAGAAGCATTGGGCATATCCTCGGCTGTGGCCGAAGAACGCACTGCTACGTCAGTATTGGCAACACCATACTGCTTGGATAATTTTTTGTATGCTTGAGAAATTTCCGTTTTTAATTCTTGAGGCAAATCAGCAGTCAAAATCATTTTCTTGACTGTAGCTGATTTCTTGGCCAAATTCCTATCAGTCGCCCCCTTAAGCTCGGCATAAATCGCCCGCTTGATTTTGGCGCCGGCTAAAAACTTATTATAAGCCTGGGCCGTAACGGCAAAACCATTCGGTATGGTAACACCACGGCCAGACAAATTACGATACATTTCGCCTAAGCTGGCGTTCTTACCACCGACTTTGCCGACGTCTTTCATCGTCAGCTCCTTAAACCAAAGGATGTTTTTTTGCATTTTCATACCTCCTAATTTTTGATTTGATACTTTAATTATACTCCCAAAAAAATAATTACGCATTATCTCTGGCAATATTCTAATCTTAACGTCTTGACTACTACGATTTTTTATGATATGATCAATTATCAAAGTTCTTTGACAAAAGATAATATGCAGAATCATACGCATCGCCGAATAATCGGCAAAAGGAGAAAAATGCCATGTTTATTGAGTACTGCTTGGCTTATCTGGTCCCATTAATCGCCCTATCCAGCTATCTGCTTATCGGTTGTGCCAGCCACTTCAGCGTCTTCATGCCGGCGGGAACGGCGCTTAATGATAACTATCATTCATTGACGCGTTGGGAAAGGATTATTTACACTCTGGCTTGGCCAGTCTATTTTTCCATCGACCGTGTCGGCCAAAGATTATCATTTATGGCTCGAGCCGTCTCCTGCATCATTATTATGGTAATTATCCTTGATCTGACTCAGTGGAAGATAGCGTCCTTGGATCCAAGCCAAATCGAGCAGACTTCCTTAGCAACCGATCCGCAATTGAATGAAGTGCAAAAAATCATTAACGACCTGTCAATCATTTATACTGATTGGGATAAAATTGCCATGGCTTCCTTAGGAAAAAATCAGGAGGCCTCCGTGATCATGCCGGAACACATACTGGCTCCATCGGCCGAACAGATCGCCGCCACTGTCCATCATCCTCTGCAAGCGCGTACTATTGTTTTCTGCTACCAACTGCAAAACGGCTTGATAGCCGACAATTCACCGCCCAGTTTCAGCCAAATTCATTATTCCCGACGGCCGTTAGATGATTACGGTGCCGCAGTTGTTGCCGCTTATGTTCTAAAACACTGCGGTTATGAACCGTATATCCTATGCCTTAAAACCTCTTGGAAAACTTTCTTATTCCGACCGCTGAAAAGCTCCATCACTAAAGTCTACCTATACAAACAAGATGGAAAGTTCGGCTACATCTCCTTGCTGGGCATCAGCGAACCGAAGTTCTCCACCATTAAAGAACTGGCTCGCGAGTTGTCAAAAAAAATGCAGGTGAACTACACTCAATACTTTTTGTTTGATCTTAATGTCGCTTGTCCGGGATGGGAAAGACATAATCCGGGCATCCGAGGCTGTGAAATTTGGCGAAATTTGTAAACCTTAACCAAAAGGAGAAAAACTATGTCGGAAGATGCGCATCCAACCCCTGATCTGACCCCTTATGAACCGTTACCGGAACCACTAAAAAAAGCCGAGGAAGAGGAAAAAGAAATAATAGTGGTATTTGAATATACTGAAAAAGTTTCTCCCGCCGCTTATTGCGGGACGCGTTTTATGAGAAGTTTTAGCTCAGAAGGGCAATTGAAAGAATTTGAACGGACCATGGAGGCCGATGGTAATTCGCAAGAAAAAATCTACAAGGCGGGCGTGACGCAGCAAGAAGGCGAACGTTTGTGCGACGAGGCGTTAACGGACGATAAAATAATAGAGATTGCGTTAGCAAACTCTAATGGAAATCGGTTTATTTATGAAATGGAAGTGCAGAAAATGCTACTTGCGAAGACATTTCTTTAATAAATAACAGCACACAAAAGCCGCGAGCACTTGTTCGCGGCTTTTAAAATTGTTATTTTTTTATTCTAATTTGTTTTTGTATTTTGAATCAAAAAATGCGAGCATAACAAAATCTTGTGCGACTTTATGCGAGAACGACCAGAAAAGTTTTGCAAGCGGAGCGTCAGAAACTTTTCGGGAGCCTGCCTGCCGGCAGGCAGGTGGAGCATAAAGTTTAGCCATGATTTATGCTTCGCTCGCGACTCTTTGGTGATACTTTTCTCTAGAGAAAAGTATCGTGAAAATTGATTTGAATTTAATTCAGGGTTTCCGGATAATTTGCTTGCAGATTTTCAGAATGACAAAAACTATATCACCTCCACCTTAATTAAATTGCTCTGCCCCTTGTAACCGAAAGGATGGCCAGCCACCACTACTACTGTATCTCCGCGTTTAGCCAAACGTTTAGTGAGCAGCAACCTTTTAATATCGGCCAAGAGCTTATTAAAAGAATCAGTAAAGTGCGCTATCTGCGCATCTACGCCCCAACTCAGGGCTAATTGCCGTTGCGTCAATGCCGACGGCGTAACCGCTATAATCTGCACAGCCGGCCGAAAACGGCAGATATTACGCGCCGTAAAGCCGGAAGTAGTGGCGCAAACAATCAACCTGGCTGATGCGCTGTCCTCAGCCAAATCCTGAGCCATAAAAGAAATCACCTGGGTGATGGATTGATTATTCTTAAAATTGTTCTCCCGCGCTTCTTCGCGGACAATCTCTTCCTGCTCCATGTGATTGGCGATGCGCGTCATGTATTGCACAGCCTTAAGCGGATATTTGCCGGTAGCGCTTTCGCCTGAAAGCATGATGGCGTCGGTACCATCCAAAACGGCATTAGCTACATCGGACACTTCTGCGCGAGTGGGAATGGGATTCTTAATCATTGACTCCAACATTTGAGTGGCCACAATCACCGGCTTGCCGGCTTGCCGGCATTTTTCAATCATGGATTTTTGCAACATGGGCAAATCTTCGATCGGCGTTTCAATACCCAAATCGCCACGCGCCACCATAATACCATCAGCCGCTTCCAAAATCCGATCAAAGTTGTTAATAGCTTCGCGCCGTTCAATCTTGGCGATAATCCTGATATGCTCACCGGAAATCTTACCCCTCATTTCCGGTTTGTCCATTCTCTTGGCGTTGCCGATGTTCAACTTCAAATATTTATTCTCCAGAGCAAAAACCTTCTTACGTAGGTTAAAAATATCTTTCTCATCCTTAACGAAAGACAAAGCGATCCAATCCACCCCGCTTTTGACACCAAACTCCACATCAGCCACGTCCTTTTTGGTTACAGCCGGACAATTAATGGATGATTTGGGAAAATTCATGCCCTTATGCGTCTTGATAATGCCATTATTTAGAGCCAGACAGCGAATGGCTCGCTGATCAACTTCCTTAACCCTCAATTCAATCGTCGCATCATCAATCAAGACCGAATCGCCCTTTTTTAAGTCGCGATATAATCCAGGATATTGTATGGGAATAAGCAAATGAGCGGTTTTTTTGTCAATTGAGGAATATCTCTCCGGCACCAGATACAATTCCTGCCCCGCTTTTATTTCCACGCCACCGCCCACTTCGCCGATTCTGATGCGCGGTCCTTGCAAATCCTGCAAGATGGCAATATTAGTATTGATTGCTTTGGCCGCGGAACGCAAATTACGAATCAATTTGGCATGATGGCTATGAGTATTATGGGAAAAATTAAGCCGGGCCACATTCAGGCCGGACTTAATCATTTTTTTCATCATTATTTTGGTTTCCGAAGCTGGTCCGATAGTCGCAACAATCTTGGTTCGTTTCATAAGTTTAATGTTTTCTCCAGCCAAGCACCAAACTGTTTGGCCGGTCCGGCTAATAACGGCAATTGCCATTTCTCACCTTCGTAAGCTTTGATTATGGCAATAATCGCCACAATAGCAATGATTAAATTAATCAGCCAGCCCAAAACAGGAATAAAACCGACAAAAGAAATTACAAACAACAACACGCCCTGATTGGCATGGAAACGCACATAACTGTCGTTTTTTTTGACGGCTAAGGCCACCAAACTCAAAACCCAAAGGTAAGAAATAGCTCCCCAAATTTTTTGATCTGATGTTAATGTTTTATCCGACATAGATTTATTTTTAAATTAATAATTTATTTTTAAATTTTTAATCTTTTTGGTAAATTGTCCCATAATAATACCATCAGATAAACCAGCAAGCAACCGGCCAAAGCGGTCAAAACGCTTTCTGTCGCCAAATTAAAAACCTTCCAAATTCTAAAGCCGCCCGAAAAACGGGAAACAGCAATAATTAGCCCAATCACTAATCCGGCAATCGCTCCGGAAAGAGCGCCGATAGCGTTAATCTGGCCATAAGATTTGACTACTTGCCGACCGATCCAAATAAAAGCCGCTAAACGCACCAACCACATCAATAAATCAATCATACCGACAGACAGGTCCGGCCAAAGCCAAATCAATAACCAGCGCAAAAAAATTTCCGCCGCTCCGGCGATGATTACCGGGATCAATACGAACTGGAAATAAAAGACAAAATTAATCGACTCCCATTCTTTCTTTGCTTTGTTCATACAGGATTAATTATAACAAAATTTACCCAAAAGAAAAAATTATCCTGAATTTCTAAAAATTTGAATAAATAACAATAACAGCCAAAGAGGCGATTGACACAGACATCTGTATGTGCTATATTAATACGATAGCTAAAAACTACCGGGAAAAGGCTATTTGAACATTCCAAACAAACTGGCAAAATCAACCGTCAAAGGAGGAATTAGATGAAGTTAGCGCCCTGGCATTTGGATAGCCTGATTGAGCTTCTGCAAGGATTGAACCATAGTATGCAATATTTCCTGTTCTCTTACTTCTTTACTATGACCGGGGCGGCTCTGGTCGCTATATTGATTTGCCTGGGCGTCTGGCAGATGTATAAACATCAAAAGCGCTGGCGTCGGGGTTTGGGTTTGGCTGTAATCTTCGTGGGATTGGGCATTGCTGCTTCCAGCTATGTTGCTGCTAAAAACATCACCCAAGAACGACTCCGAGCGCTTGATTCGGCTAATTACGAAGTCAAAAAAACAGCGGTTAAAATGTTTATTATTGACAGATTGCCCTTGCCGATAGATCAGGCCTGGTGGTTATTCCATAATGCAGAATTTGAATTCGCTCTGCAATGCAAACAAACCTCCAAATCATTATGGGTGGCGGGCGATGACATCTTCAATATTCTGATTCGGGAGCGACTGGAAGAATTATGTTCCCGCATCGCTAAAGACCTAAAAGTTGACCCTGAATGGTTGATTGATCAACTGACTGACACCAAACACCAAGTGCTTCTGCCATCTGGCAGTCAGATCAGAATAATTGAAGTTAAATACGTCAATCAAGATGATGAGATATTCCCGCTAGAGCATCACTTACCAGAGCACTACCCGCCATTGGTCAATTTTGATACCCCCAAGTTGCTAACCCCCGACCCGGCAGTACAAAGCATTATCCCGTTTTCGATGATTGCGCCCGAATAACCGAACCTTAATCCGCTTGAAACACTCAAGTGGATTTTATTTTTAGATTATGGCGAGGCGCCTCGGGAAATGGCTTTAACAATATTTTTTGTCAATAATTAGAAAAATATTGTATAATACTAGTATAGTGATTACCGGGTTATTGCGATTTTTAATTATAAAACCGGTAATTTGTAATCTTTTACACGTATGGCTAACCTACAAAACGGCAATGAACTAATAAAAGTCGACGTCTTTAAGAAAATCGGCATAGAAGAGAATATGCATATCGGCGATTTAGGTTGCGGCAATCTGGCCTTTTATGCTTTAAGTTCAGCTAAGTTGGTAGGTAAAAACGGCCAAGTTTATGCGGTTGATATCCTCAAGTCCGCCTTAAACGCCGTGGACACCAGAATTAAACAAGAAGGATTAAAAAACATTAAAACCGTTTGGTCTAATCTGGAGCTGATCGGGGCAACCAATATTCCAACAGGCAGTCTAGATATCGCCTTCATCCATAATGTTTTATTCCAGGCTGGTAAACATGACAGTTTTCTCAAAGAAACCGCCCGCCTACTCAAAGCGGGAGGCAAACTGATGGTTATTGACTGGAAAAAAATCGCCTCGCCCTTCGGCCCGCCGGTCAAGGATCGCCCCGAACCGGAATTAATCAAGAATATGGCCGCCAAAGCGGGTTTAAAACTGCTTGAAGAATTTGAAGCCGGCCCCTACCATTTCGGACTGATCTTCACCCGCTAATCGACCTTTACATTTTTTTCGATTATCGCTAAGATACTACCAAACTATTAATAAATCCCTCTCTGCTGGCTGGCAAATCACCCTACTGACCAGTCTATCCAAAAACTAAGTCAAAGCGAAGAAGGAAGATTGAATTCAAACTATTATGTTTAACATCATTAAATTTTTCACCCCCAGCTATTTTTTAGAATTGCGCCCCTACACTTACCCCTCAACTATCAAAATCATGATCGTTATTGGTGTAATTCTACTTATTGTCGCTGTGGTATTTAAGGTTTATGCTATCAAAAAAAAGATGCCAGGCTACCAACTCAGACTGTTTAATCAGATCGCCGTTTGGTTTGCCACTTTCGGCGGTTTGGAGTTATTCTGGACTTGGTTGAAATACGAACGGGTATCTTACCTCTCTGCTCGCTTCTGGAGTGTTATCTTGCTTTTTATAGCTCTCTGGTGGGCTTACCGGATTTTCCTCTACTGGCAAAAGGTTGTACCGCAAGCGCAAAAGCAAGCTCAAACACATCAGCAATATTTGAAATATTTGCCCAAGAAAAAATAATCCTATTAAACCTGATCCGGCCAAATCAAATTAATGAATTTTAACGGGATAAACTATGTCTGATTACCGAGTGCGTCTGGGCAAATACGGCGAGAACCTGGCGGCGCAATTTCTAATCCAGCGCGGTTACCAAGTAATTGAAAAAAATTATTATACCCAATTTGGAGAAATAGATCTCATCGTCCAGCTCGACGATGAGATTTTATTTGTGGAGGTAAAAACCCGTACAACCGACAGAACCGGCTGGCCCGAAACAGCGGTTGATTACCATAAATTACGCCATCTGCAAAAAGCCGCCAGAATATTTCTTAATAACCGTAACTGGAACTGCTTTTGGCATCTAGACATAATCAGCGTGGAACTCAACCGAAGCGCCGGCATAGCCAAAATAAAATGGTTCAATAATATTTCTCTCTCTTGACAATTATCTATATTTGCTTTATAATAACCAAAAATACAGCACTTTAAATTAAGGCAAAATCACCGTGCTAAAAGCGCAATAAAAAAGGAGGGTAAAATAATGTTGTGGTGGAAAAAAGATGGTGATAAAAAAAAGGATATCAAAGCTAACCCCAGCACATCAATCCATCCGGCTGACCGGCAAAGAAATCGTCCGCCAAAACCAATTGAAGCAGAAAAAGAAAAAAAACCACCTAAACCAGCCAAACCAGCAGTCGAGCCAGTCAAGTCAAAAACAATAGAAGAAATAGTCAAGGAAAAACTGACGGCTAAGGATTTGGAAAAATTCTCTCAACTGGGTGTACCCTTCTTTGAACTTGTACTCTTTTACAGAACGATGAATCAGGTGCCAAAACCGGAAAATCTGGAAACCGACGCTAGGGTACTGACTGAATCCTGCCACGATCAGGGCTATGAATTTGAAGATATCACGCCACGAGAGCTCCTGGGAATATTTGTAGACTGGTTTAGACATAATCGAACTCAAGCGCAAATCGGTAAGCCGTTAGCTTCATTGCCCTTTATCGTAGCTATGCGCCATGCTGACAGAGCCGTGAGGCGAGAATTGGGCCTACCGCCTGATATCTTCCCTAAAAATCAACCGGATTTCGGTCGTCGTTTGCAGGAAAAGCTGAATATCATAGAAGTAATGGCTAAATACAACAAAGCCAAAGAACTGGGACTAACCTTGGAACAATTACTGACTCGAGAAGCCGCACGGCCGGATGCTGACAAGGATGGTTTGAAAAAAATCTACGCTTTAGCCCAAGAACTGGCTAAGACGGGATTGCTAAAATCCGATAAGTAACAGTAAAATGTCAGAACATTTAATCGCCGCAGAAATACTACTGCGGCGTTTTATTTTATCCGGCTCTTGACAAATAAAACCGGCCATGCTATACTACTTACAGATGATTGATGACAGCCCTAGCCGGCTGTCATTTTTTACAAGCTGAGCAGTTTAGTTTCATAACCTGCCGGCTACTATAGCTAATAAAATAACTTATGTCACAATCACCAATTCAGGCAGCCATACAACAAATCTGCCAAGAAAAAAACTTGGACGAAGCGGTCGTGCTTCGCGCCATTGAAGCGGCTCTTGCCGCCGCCTATCGTAAGGATTTCGGCAACAAATTGCAGAATATTATCACCGAATTCGATCCCAAAACGGGCGAAGTCAAGGCTTTTGACGTTAAAACCGTAGTAGAAGACGAACCGGAAGAAGGTGCGGAAGGAGAGATAACTGAAACAGAAGATACAGATACTAAAGAAGCTAAAGCGGAGAAAAAGAAAAAAACCAAAGAAGAAGCCGGAGCGTCGTTTGCCGCCGCTTTTGCCGCCGCCTTAAAAGAAAAACAAGAACGCGAAGAACAAGAAACCGCTATTCCAGAGAAAGAGCAAAAAGAAAAAGCGGTGATGAAATCATTTTTGGCTGAAGAAGTGGAGTTAACCGATGAAGAAAAGGAAAAAAAGTTCAACCCCAAAACAGAAATTCAACTTAAAGATGCCTTACTAGAAAAACCTGACGCCAAACTCGGCGAAGAAATTGTCACGCCCCTGGAAGTACCCGGGGAATTCGGCCGTATGGCTGCCCAGACAGCTAAGCAGGTCATTATCCAAAAATTACGCGAGGAAGAACGCCTAAAAGTCTTTGAAGAGTTTAAGAACTTGGAACATACTATTATTACCGGCACCATTCAGCGCCGCGAAGGCCAGAATGTTTTTGTGGATTTAGGTCATACTGCCGCCATTATGCCGCCGGAAGAACAGGTTGAACGCGAACGCTATAATATCGGCAATCGCCTGAAATTTTATTTAAAGACAGTTGACCAAGGATTAAGAGGATCAATGATGATTGTCTCCCGCGCCGACGTGGCTGTAGTCAAAGGAATTTTTGAAGAGGAAATACCGGAAATCGCTACCGGCGCAGTAGAAATAAAATCCCTAGCCCGCGAAGCCGGCAGTCGCACTAAGGTGGCTATTGCTTCCACTGAAGAGAATATTGACCCGATTGGCGCTTGCGTCGGACAACGCGGATCCAGAATTCAGACGATTATTAGCGAACTGTCCGGTGAGAAAGTTGATATTATCCTGTACGACGCTGATCCGGCTAAATTTATCACCAACTCCTTATCACCGGCTAAAGTCAATGATGTTACCGTAGATGAAGCCAGTCGCGTAGCCAAAGTCAAAGTCAGAGAAGACCAATTATCTCTGGCCATAGGCCGTGGCGGCCAGAACGTCCGCTTAGCTTCAAAATTAACCGGCTGGAAGATAGATATCATCTCTGACGGCGGAGAAAAATATGACCCGGAAAAAGCAGTTGAAACAGTTGATGGCGTAGCAACCAATGAGGCAACAGTAGAAACTCCGAAAGAAGAGACTGTTGCTGTGACAGAAGAAAAAACTGCAAAAGAAGAAGCTCCGACTGAAAAGAAAAAGAAAACCAGAAAAAAGAAAGATACTGAAGACGATAAAAGAGAAGATACGGCGGAGATAAAACCGGAGGAGACGCCGTTATTAGAGGAAGCGCCTGTAACTGAGGAACTGACTGAAGTCCAACCAAATGAAGAAATTAGCGAAGAAGCAAGCACGACTGAAGAAAATACAGCAGAATAAATATAAAACCGACCCAGATATACAACTTGGTCGGTTTTATATTTAATGGCTTATTGACAAAACTAATTACTTTTGTTAGACTTAATTATTCAGTTGATTACGATAGAACCTTAACAAACTAGGAGGGGAAATAAAATGCCAGTCCCTTATATTAGCATTACCGATTTTACCGACTGTCGGCAAACCAAGGCCATGCTAACAGCAATGAGTCAGGTTTACGCAGAAAAACCACTGTCGCATCGCTTGGGCATAGGGGTTATGATGAGTCATAAAACCCTACGCGATCTGCCGACTCGCTATGGCAAAGTCTTTCCGACCAAGGATAAGATTACCGACATTTTTATGTCTCATCCCTTAGCTCTCAACACCTTGCACTTCGCCGATTACGAATCTCACTCTTGGCATAAGACAGCCATGGATTTTGAGGAAACCGTATTTTGGGGCGAACCGCATATGCAAGCTTTGCAACTTGACATGATTTGGCCTGACCATGAAGTGGTTAGAGATTTTAAAAGAATTTATCCTCACATAAGCGTTATCTTGCAAATTAACACCCGCGCTTTTGAGGAAGTAGAGGAACAGCCCGAAAAATTACTGAAAAAATTAAAATTATACGGCTCAGCTCTTGACTACGTCTTATTAGACAAAAGTATGGGCCAAGGAAAACCGCTCTCTCTACCATTCCTGCAACCATTTTTAGATAAGTTATCCGAGCAACGCCCGGATCTGGGGTTAGTGGTGGCCGGCGGTTTGGGACCGGAAACAATAGAGACAATCATCCCCTTGATAAAAAAATATCCTCAATTAAGCATTGACGCTCAGGGACGATTACGCCCCTCTGGCAGTATAATGGACCCGATTGATTGGCAAATGGCCCAAAAATATCTGGAAAGAGCCATACGTCTATTTCAACTGTTTCAACTAACAAGCACTTAAGCAACCAGGCCTGTCGAAAAACTTCGACAGGCCTTTAAAATTTATTATTTATATTTCAATTTATACCCCAGCCAACCGATTACAGTCGCTAAAAAAACTATCGCGGCAATAGCATAACTCAAAGGTGAACCGACAAACGACGACTGACCTCCGACTTCATAAGCGCTCTCAACTTGGCCACTAACCACGGTAATGTCTTTAACGGTGCGTGGCAATAGTCGAACGCCGGAAGCCGTCAAAGAGGCAATGCCGACAACCGCAACTTGATTACCCGTATGCCAATTGATCTCTTTAGTGTCAATTTGGGTTTTAAGATAAACTTTCGCTTCGCCGCTGCCATCATCAATATAAGCGTTGCGGCCCTTTATTTCTAACAAGTCCCCGGATACCCTTACTAATGATCCAATATTATCTTCTAACTCAACTATGCTGATTCCATGCGGTTCGGGCTCAGCCTCGCTAGATAGATACTTAATGTCATCGCGTGTTTTTATTTTTATCCTTCTTTCACCGGACACTTCCGATATTTCTCCGGTAACTTCCACCTGATCGCCGATTTTCAACTCAGGAAAATCTTTTTTATTGCAATACACTTGTATGCCGGAACCGGCCAAATAAAATATCTGCGTGCCCAAGACACCCGGTTCCACCGACACAACCCCGATCACCCTAACCTTGTCACCGACAGCCAGATCCCTTAACTCTTCCAAAGTAACCGCATGAATTACACCGGAACTATTAGTGGCCTTTTTAACTGCCGCCGCTTTAATCGTATTTAAAACTTCAACTGTCTGCTCTTGGCTTAAACCGCTATCAGGAAAAATATTCTCCGCTCCCGGCGTCGGTTGAGCGGTCCAAAGCCATTCGCCCTTATCGGTTCTGGCATAAGCTAAACCCTCGCTTTGCTTAGCAGTATAACTTACTCTATCTAACAATTCCCCCAATGGTGAAAATAAGTTGGCTGTTTCAAAACCCGTATCATTCAAAGCGATGGACGTAGATGCGCGCTTAATGGCAATAAATCCTTGAGGCAGAATCAGTAAGGCGGGAGGAGCGGCACGCAAATAATGTTTCTTATTGGTGTTATCAGTCAAGTAAAAACCGTTCAGGTCAACCGTAGTGGTGGAAATATTTTTTAATTCAATAAATTCATCATTGGCTCCCGTGGACGGATGAGGAAACAATTCATTAATAATCACCTTGCCGTAATAGCTTTCTAAGGCAATTCCGGCGGTTGAGGTAGCCGAGCTGGTGGCCGCAGTATCATTCGACTGATAACTAATGTCAGATGATCCGCCACCGGATGAAGTGTTGGTGATCGGCTTGGGTGTTATAATATTTGCCACTCCCTTAGTCGGTGTAATAGTTTCTTCAAAAACACCATTGCCATTGCGCGCCCAGGCCTCGCCTTTCTTATTGGAATAATCACCGTAGACCGTCTGATCTAAAATCTGACCGGCCAAATGCAACGCAATCGTATCACCATCGTTATTCAAATTACCGGCAACATCATCAATCACTAAATATTGTCCGGGAGAAATACTGCCGCTTAAAGTGGTAGTAACAAATTTTCCGCCATCAATGTTAAGTAATATTAAGCCGGATAAATCCCAAGTAGAAGTAGTGGGATTGAATAATTCTATCCATTCCTCCTCGCCCGTATTAGGAGCGGGATAAACCTCATTAATGACAAGATCGCCGATTTGCGGCCCTAGCGCGGGGGTAGTAGTTGGCGTAGAAGTGGGTGTAGAAGTGCTGACAGAGTCAGTAATGGATAAATTTAAAACCGCAGGGGAAGAAGTGGTGCCCTCACTATCCACCACATAATAATTGACTGCGTAAGTACCGGACGCTGAAAAACTTTGACTGACATTAACACCATGTTTGATTAATTGCTGGCCAAAATCCCACAGCCAATCAACCAGGGCGTCGCCATCCGGATCAGATGAACCGTCATCGGAAAATTCTATTTCCTCTCCTGTCTCAGCTATAATTTTGGTGGAAGTGGCCAGGGCTGTCGGCGGATTATTGCCGGCTGTTTCAGTAACAACTATCTCATCTAAACCAACACCTTTATTGCCGGTGGCTCCGGGCGTACTAAACATCAATTTAATTTGAGAACCGCAGTAGGGGCTCAAATCAATAGTCGGCTGTACCGCTAAGGCGTTAGTCGCCGGTTCATTCAAGCTGGTTTCCTGCCAGGAACCGGAACTAAAAACAGAAATAGCAATAACAGCACTGCTGGAGACCACACCGCCGTAAGTCCGCGCTTGATAAACCAATTGCGCCGCCTGACAACCGTTTAAATCAATTAACGGAGAAGACAAGGTTGACGACGCTTGTTTTAAAATTAAATATTCCGCAGAACTCTGTTCGACTCCCGTATAAATCCAATCGCTGTTTGAAGCTATCACGCCATTGTTCTGGATGACGATCTGACTATTAGCCGCCCAAGACGCGGCACCGAAAGAAAGAATAAAAAATCCGGCGCTTACGACTATCGCCAAGATTAAAAAAGACGCGGCAAATAAACCCCTCCTCATTTTTCTAAAAATTAATTTTAATATTTTATATTATAACACGGTTATTGACTGGCCGACAATAATCAACTATACTTAATAGGTAGAAAATATGCCCAAAATTTCCATCATCATCCCAGCATTAAACGAAGAAAAAACTCTGCCCGATTTATTGGAGTCAATCAAGGATCAGGAGTTTACTGATTATGAAATCATTATCTCCGACGCCGGCTCAACCGATAAAACAATAGAAATCGCCCAAGACTACGGCTGTCGCATCGTCAAGGGTGGTATGCCGGCGGCTGGACGCAACCATGGCGCTGCAATCGCCGCCGGAGAATGGCTGCTGTTTTTGGACGCTGATGTTTTTTTGTCCGGAAAATTCCTAAAATTCCTGATTGAGGAAGCGGAAGAAAAAAAAGTTGATGTTGCTTCCTGTGCTGTCATTCCCTTGAGCGACAAAGTTATTGACGCTATTCTGCATGACATGGCTAACGCTTATATTCAGTTAACCCGGTATTTTTATCCTCATGCACCGGGGTTCTGCATCTTGATTAAGAAGGCGTTGCATGACCGTGTCGGCGGTTTTGACGAATCACTCAAATTAGCGGAGGATCATGAATACATCAAGCGCGTCAAAAAGCACGGCGTCTACAAGATACTCAAACGTCCCAAAATTTATGTCTCGGTCCGTCGATTGGAGACAGACGGCAGATTCAATGTCGCGGCCAAGTATGTAGCCTGCGAAGTCTACCGAGCGCTGCTGGGAGAAATCAGGACTGATATCTTCAAATATAAATTCGGCCACCACTATGCGCAACTGCCCAAGGGTAAAAAAATAAGGGAAAAAATTCTGGAATTCATCAATAAGCTGTAACCAAAATCCCCGCCAAACAGCGGGGATTTTTAATTCTTGCGGCTATGGAGCAAGTAAAAAAACAGAGCAAAAGACCCGTCTCGTAACTCAAATTATTTTTAATTTCATCCAGGCCGGACAATGCTTTGATTTCATAAAAATTACTTAAGGTAAAACATATAGACAACTAAAGTATCCAAAAGCGCTCCGGCAATCCCCATTAATAGAAGAATAAAAAATGCCCATCTTGGAATACGCTTGCCGAATAAACCAAACAAAGCAAGGATGAGGATGTAAATAAATCCTATCGCCCCAAAAATGTCAAAAAAATGCGGTTCTAATAAAAACATATTGGTGGACCCGAGCGGAGTCGAACCGCTGACCTCCGCATTGCAAATGCGGCATTCTAACCAACTGAACTACGGGCCCCTATACTATTTTAAACCTTTAACCACCGGCGAAAAAAACCAAGTGAGTAAACTGTAAATCAAATCCGTAGCGATTAAGGCGCCGACAAAAATCACCAGCACGCCGATAACCTTGTAAGCTAGCTCGTCTTCATGAATGCCAAAAATCTTTTCCGCCCACATTTGATGGCCCATGAAATCATAAAAAAATCTTGGCTTCCAAACCATGAAAAATCCTACGGCAATGACGATTAAACCGATTAAAATTCTAACCAGCATAAAAATTTGATTAATTTGGACGGACGATCTATTGACTCCAATAAACAACTGAATTTATTCAATGCACGCCAAGGGACTCGAACCCCTAACCCTCTCGACGTAAACGAGATGCTCTAACCAATTGAGCTAGGCGTGCTGATTTTAATTAACGGCGATCAATTATTCTCAATTAATTCTTTTACGGCCACTAGCGCCGACGGCAAGTCCGTAACGCCGGCATCATCGCTAAAATGCCCCTTTTCATGTTCCACGATCGTTTTGGCGTTTAAATTTTTCTCAAACAATTCCTTATCCCCTAAATCAACATCAGGATCATTATCGGAAAAAATAGCGATGATCTTTCCTGCCCGCTGTTTGATTCTATCAAAATCCATCAAAGTTTCCAGCCAAGGATGCGCAATCTCTTTTTCTTCATCAGTGCTAAGGTAGGGCAATCTGAACCAGCCAGCCACACAGACGATGCCGCCGATCGGCTTTGGCAATTGCTCAACGTAACGCAATATTGCCTGACAACCAATACTATGTCCGACAAAATACGTATCTTTATCCGGGTCAACGACAGCGTCAGCAAGCTGATTAACCCAATCGGCTATCGTAGGATTCTCGGGATGAGGCATGGATAGACTCTGAACAATAATCCCTTCTTCTTCCAGTTTGCTTTTTAGCCAGGGAAGCCAGCAATCTTGCGGTGAACCATCCCAACCATGGACGATAAAGACTTTAGGAGCCATAAATTTATTAATTAATGCGGACGAGAGGACTTGAACCTCCAAGGCCTTGCGACCACAGCCACCTCAAGGCTGCGCGTATACCAAATTCCGCCACGTCCGCACAAAAGCCCGATTGCTCGGGCTTAATGGTTTATTTGACCTGCTTTTCTGATAATTTCTTCTTATAACCTTTGATATAAGACAGCTTGGCGCGACGCACCTCGGCGATCTTAGTCGCCTCAATCTTAGAAATAGCCGGCGACCAGATAGGAAAAATTCTTTCCACGCCAATACCGCCAGAAGCGATTTTACGCACTGTAATAGTGGCACTTTTACCCTTGCCGCCGTGGCGACCCAAAATAATGCCTTCAAAAATCTGGATGCGTTGTTTTTCTTCGCCCTTAGTATTTTTCTCTTTGATGATCTGATGGACTTTGACGGTTACGCCCGCCTTAAGAAGCGGTAAAACCTTCTCATGCCAATCCTGCTTAACATTTAATTTTGCCATAGTTTTAAATATATGCTTGATAATTTACTCTAAAATCA
The DNA here is from genome assembly GCA_041650895.1 of Patescibacteria group bacterium. Taxonomy (NCBI): domain Bacteria; species Patescibacteria group bacterium. The sequence continues at coordinate 578,070 of JBAZKF010000001.1, forward strand.
TAACTCATTTTCCATAAAAAGTCAAGATAACCGATAAAAACAAACAAAAAGACTCAGTCTTTGAGCTCAACTGGAATAAATGATATAATTAGTTAAGATTTTTCTTAATCAATTAAGCTATGCCATCAAAAGTCCTATCGGCCGCGATTGTCGGATTGGAGTGCGAGCCGGTGGAAGTGGAAGCGGATAACAGCCCCTACGGTAACCCGGGGGTTTTTATTGTTGGCCTGCCCGACAAGGCCGTGGATGAAAGCAAAAGCCGTGTCCGTAGCGCCATTAAAAATTCCGGCTTTGAATTCCCGCGTGGCAATGTCACTTTCAATTTGGCGCCGGCCGATCTGCGCAAAGGCGGCACACATTATGATTTGCCACTGGCTGTAGCCGCCATGCTTCTAAACGAACAAACCAAATTAACCGACTTTGCTTCCTCGCTTTTTGCCGGCGAGCTGGCTCTAAGCGGTGAAGTGCGTCCGGTATCCGGAATATTATCAATTGCCTTATTCGCCAAACAAGCCGGCATTAGCAGCCTGTTCGTACCGACAGCCAATGCCAAGGAAGCGTCGCTGATTAACGACTTAAACATTTATCCGGTCAAAAATCTGGCACAACTGGCCCAGCATTTAGCCGGAAAAGAATTAATTGAGCCCTGCGCCGAATGGCAACAAGAGATTGAGGAAATAAATTTTCCGGTAGACCTGCAACATATCCGCGGCCAGAATTCGGCTAAGCGCGCGCTGGAAATCGCCGCGGCCGGCAGTCATAATATTCTCATGTCCGGTCCTCCTGGTTCCGGCAAAACCATGCTGGCCAAAGCTTTACCCTCCATTTTACCACAAATGACTCAGGAAGAAAGTTTGGAAGTGACCAAGATTTATTCCGCCGCCGGACTCTTACCGGCTGATCAGCCACTGATTACCCTGCGACCATTTCGCGCGCCCCATCATACCGCCTCTGGCGTGGCTAGTACAATACTGAGGCAATTGGCCACTGTCTCCTGCTGAAACTGGCAAAAACCCCCTTATTATAAGCTTTTTTTCAACTTCATTTTTAATAATAGATACCTCTTCTATGAAGTTATTAATGAAGCCAATTTTGCCAACTTTGTCTGATTTATCAATTTTCTTATAATTTCTGCGAGCCATTTTACAAAAATCACCAATACCAATACGAATATCTTTTATTTTTCCTAATAATGCTATTTTCTTGTTTATCTCCTGTTTATCAAGTATAAGATCACTGCATTTAGCATCTATCTCATTAATCTTAGCAATATAGTCCTCCTTACTCACATGGCTTTCAGAATATAAGTCTAAAATTCTCTTTTTCTTTTCTTCCAAACTTACTATCTGCTTGCCAATGCCAACTAACTCACTATTAAGTCCCCTTAGATTCTCCCCCTTTGAATTATTTAGAATATCAATATACCTTTTGATGATTTTAGGTTGCAATACCTTCTCCAATACAACATTAGATACTACCTCATCTACTACTTCACTTTTTATTGATTGATTCTTGCATTTTACTAAATCCTCGGTATTATTGTGTTGGTATAACTTTTCCCTATGGTTGCATCTGTAATATTGAACGCCCTTGCTCATACACCCCGAATAAGTATGATTACAAACCCCGCACTTAACCAAACCGCCTAATAGATAGCGATAACTCGTATTTCTCAATAACTTGCCATTTCTTTTTAGCTTGTTCTGCACTATATCAAACAGCTCCTGAGAGATAATTGGAGGGATAGGCACCAAAATCCATTCCGACTGGTCTTTAAACCGAGTAGAAGTCTTGACTGATTTAGCGTATTTGATTACTCCATTCTTAGATTCAAACTTCTCTGTTTGATTAAAATAATGATTCCCGAAATAGCTAGTATTAGTTAATATCCTTCTAATGACACTGCTCTTCCAATAAGTCTTACCAGTGGCCGTCTTAATCTTTTTATCTTCTAATATTTTAATTAATCCCGTAATACTTACGCTCGTATTAGCATAAGTTCCATAAATTAATTTGATTACTTTGGCATGCTCTTCATTAATAGTGTAATAGCCTCTCTTATTATCAGTCTTCTTATGATGATCATAGCCAAACAATGTTCCAGAATCTACTATGTGCCCTTGTCTTGCTTGTTCTCTCCTACCTCTAGTAAATCTCTCAGTTATCCTTGCTTTTTCATACTCATTAACAGCACCCATTACATTTAAATTAAACTTATTCTCTGGATTGTTAATGTAGTTCTTGCCCTTGATAATTATCTCCTTTTGATATTTCAGAAGCTCCGCAATGATAATATTCTGATAAGAAATATCCCTAGCAATCCGATCTGAATCTAAAAAATAGACCACATCAAATTGGTCTGTTTTTAAATCTCCCCTTAATTCATCAAGTGCGGGACGATCTAATCTTCCGCCACTCCAGCCATTATCGATATACTCCTTAACAAGGATATTGCCATCTTTTTTGATTTGTCTTATCAGCTCGTTTTTTTGACTTTCAATAGTACCTTCATTCTCTTGAAGGCTGGTACTAACTCGAGCGTAATAAACTGCTTTTTTCATATACATTTTTTACTCCAGTATTAAAATACCGTGGCAATTATTGATTTCTTAATATAGCATTAATATTTGATGGCATTATTTTAGAATTAATCATAATATTTGAAACACCAATATAAAGATCCCAATAAGAATACGGGTAACTAGTGGAAAAATCAGAATAAATATTGATAGTCTTACTGCCATTAGGTAAAATATCAATATTTAAATTATCAAATAATAGATTACAATCTCTTTGTTCACATTTTTCATATGGGGTTATATACGTGCCCTCATCTTTTAAAGCAAAGTTTAGATTAGTGTAATCTGTTAAACCATTACCAAGAAGCCCCCTCATCGAAATACTATTAACAACTATTTTATCTACTATTGATGAATCAGCAGAAATACGGAGGTCGCCAACCTTACTTGTGCCCACTGTTACTTGGTAGGGAGAACGTGTATATTGATAACTTCCATCATAAGAAAAATAAACATTAATAAATTTAGTAGTTGAAGTTGTATTATTTTGACAGTTTAAACTAAGGGTTGAATAAGTCTTTAATGTGTCTGCTATGTCGTCAGCTGTATTTACAACAAACGAATAAGTACCAGATGTTTCCTTGGCTCCATACCACCCAGCCTTTCCAGAGCCAGTACAGCTACTAGCATTAGACGTGCTCCAAGTTAATGTCACTGTATCGCCTAATTTTACATATTGTTTATTAACTGCGAGATTAATAGTCACTGGACTCACGCAATTTTGTTCCAAGATCGGTTGCTGTATCAATAATGAATTACCAGCTATGCAATTACTAGGGTATGATTGTAAAATTGTTCTGGTCTGTTTTCCATCTAATGAGCAAGTTGACCAATCAGAATAAGTCCAAGATGTACAAACGGGTGCGTTAAAATTACAAGATTGGCTAATACTGGGAGAAGGAGTGTTTACACTTGGGCAATCTTGGGACATATAGCATGTCCTTGTTTGTGAATTATTTGATTGACATAAACCCCAATTGCCACAAACCCAAGTGTCGCTATAACAAATGGCTTCATTGGTAGTGGTAGGCGTAAATATGTTATTCGTAATATTATTTACGACATTAAATATATTAGTAATGCCAATGTAATTAATAATTGAAATGGCGGGTAAATCAATTTTAGGTTTAGTTTTATCACAAGAGTCATCTCTCTTGTAATCATTTTCAAATGAGCTTTGGATGATAACAACGTCTTCATCTGGAACATCAACTGTTAATGGGCAGATTTTCTTATCCTGATCAACTCGATATTTGATATTACTATTATCAAATTTAATATATTTGGCTCCAGGCTTTGTAGTTATATTGTCACCGTAAGACAAACTATCAAATTCTTCTTGGCTTAATATCTTTAATGCCTGATCTGCCCAGCTTCCAGTAAACCAAGTCCAAAAGGTTACTCCATTAACAAACAAATGCCTATTTAAGTCTTGACCGATAAAATAAACGGCTGGACTTGATGTGGTTTTTATTAAATCGCCAGGACTAGGGGAATAAGCGTTAGTAATTGTGGGTAAGAGAAACACAACGCCCATAATAATCATTAATAATCTTTTCATATACATATAAATTATTTTAAAATTATTTAGAAGATTTATCACCACAAATACCTACGCAAGCCAATGGATTTTCACTTAAGACAGTATGCATACATTTACTATAACAGGCGTCAAACTCAGTTTGAGGAATTAATATTGTAGATAAGGTCATCACCGCAATACTCACCGTTATAATAGTAATCCCTATAATTATCACATTCCTTAATATATCGTCCATATTATTTTTCTTTATTTTTTAAACGCTCATTAATGTTATATAAAACCTCAAAAAATCCCACTAAATTATTTTTTGCTTCAGCGACTTCCTCTTCTTTTAGATCAAAACTTTCGGCAAATTTTTTATCTTTATCATCCATATAATTAATCTATGTATTTTTTTATATCAGAAAAAGATTGTTCAATTATAGCTATCATTTTTTTTCTCTCATAAGCTGTCGCCTCTAAATCAACCCCATCATTTTCTTCATTTGTAAAAATATTAGTAAATTTAATAGCTCCAGCATTTATTAGATTATTAATTTTATAGTCGAGATCTAATACTTTATCTATAACCTCACTAGCTAATATAATCTTACTAACAAGCTCTCCTCTTAATTTTTTGTTTCCATTTGTGTGAGATAAGATCCTAACTCCCATTTCTTCTGGGTTAAAATCCAACCACTTTTTATAAAGCTCTAAATCAGCAAAAGATGCTTGATTCTGAATTATTTTTCGCAATCTTGTTGTGGTATTATTAAGTTTTTTATCCATTTTTCTGATGGCCCAATTTTGAAAAAACATATTATTATATATTTAGTATAACCATTGGGCCACACCTCCATGCCCCGAACAAGTCCCTTGTCTATGTTGGCTATAACTATAACTCCCATCTCTGCATTTAGCAGATGCTCCAGAAGGATTAGAACTAGGAACGTGAACACAATTACCATCTATATTCTTGTAATAACCAGAGCCACAAGCAACTGGTGCTGGAGTACTAACAGCTTCATTAACTACTGGACTTACCTCGACTGCAGTTGCCCGCTCAACTTCTTGTACTACTGGAGCTATTTGTCTTACTCCGTTGCTACTATTTAAACTTGTATCGTAATCAGCAACACAACCCGATAGAGTGATTACAAATAAAATTAATGTTAATGCTTTAAATAATGTTTTCATATTATTTAATTACCATATTTTTTATAACAGTCATCTTTATCATTTTTATAATATTCGTTTACGCTGTCTGCACGGCCAGAATAAAGAGAGCAATCATTACTAGGATCAACAATCCACATAGACCTACAAAAACTTTCACCAAGCACTCCATTAGCTAGGCAATCATTAAGGTTTAAACTAATTTGATTGGCCTGGTTCTTACATGCATTGGCCCAATTTTGAGAATAATTGTAACTAGCCACAGATAAACATAAACTTAACTTATTCTCCCTTTCTTGTTCAGCCTGTTGTTGAACAGCTGCCGCTGCCCTTGCTTCTGAAGCTGCTTTTGCTTTAGCCACTTCTGCTTCTGAAACTGCTTTTGCTTTAGCCACTTCTGCTTCTGAAACTGCTTTTGCTTTTAATGCTTCAGCCTCATTATTTTTTACTTCAAGTTCCACATCTTTTTGCTGAGTCTCAACAGCAGCCCTTGCGTCTTCTCTTTTTTGTGTTTCAGCCGCTGCATTAAGCTTACTTACTTCCGTCATATAATAAAATCCACCCAGAATTGTACATGCTGATACAATACTAACCGGTAAAATTAATTTATGTAGATCTATTTTCATATTATCATTTAATTAATTTATCCAAATCTTCTTTTTTAATTCTCCATTCACGGCCAAGTATCTTGGAGGCCTTGATCTTGCCACTTTTTATATATCTAAAAATTGTCCTTTGATGAACCTTTAAAATATCGGCTACTTCTTGAGTTGTATATAATATATGTTCTTGTTTTTTCATAGTATATTATTTTTCAATGCCGTTGTCTCTTAAGCATTTTTTATAATTATTATCATAATCTTGCTCTAGTTGTTTAAATTCTTCGAAAGCCTGATCTAGACCACCATTAGTATTAATTTGCATAACCTTAACACTGCAATCTTTCCTAATTTGAGTAGGTCTCCACTGGAACCAATAAAATAATCCTCCACCTACAATAACCATTAATAAAATTATTATCCAATACTGTTTTAATTTTTGCATATATTATTCTTATTCATATTGTGAAACTAAATCGGTATAAAAATCATCTTTAAAACTCAACCAATTATATTCTGAAGGGGTTACACTGGCTAATTCTAAAGATTCTCCAGTTAAATAATCAATTAACTCAAAAGATTTATAGAACTGAGAGTGATCATCTTTAAACGCTTCAAAAGAATACACATATAGACATGAGTTTCTACTAGAGCTATAAAAAATTTTATCAAGTTTATATTCTGCATAAACACCAGAAGACATAGCTATATCTTCCGCTCTTACTTTATCTTCTTTGTCCTGAAGTTTTTTTTCTATTTCATTAATATATTTTTGACACTCTTGTTTTTGTAAGAGTAAATAATTTTTCTTTTGATAATCTGCGTTATTAATTGATGTTAAATAATAATATCCAACACCCAAGATAATACACCCCAATACAATACTAACCAGCAAAATCAATTTGTGTTTATCCATATAATTTAAATTATTTCTTGATATAATAACTACTAACTAATAAATCACCACCATCCTGCTTACAAATCCCTACTCCCACTTCTTTAAAATCTCCCAGCATAATCTCCTTATGACTTTCACTCTCCATCCATCTATTAACTATTTCTTTTGGCTCATTAATATCTCTGGCTATATTTTCTCCTACCCCACCACTGATTCCTAGCTCACTTACAAAATCCACCATATTCCTACCTTCTCTGTCGTGGTCAAAATAATCGTATTTAATCATGTCCTCGCAGTGATCTTGCCCTGCTCTCGATAGTAATCGGTTGTACTTTAATATCGGCAATCCTTGTTCTTTTCTTACTTGGTTTATTTGATTAAATATCTCAACTCCTATTACCTTAGTATCACTACTACGCTTCATCCTCTGGTAATCGTGCAAAGCCAACGTGCCTATAACGATTACAAATAAAGCAGTCCAGATTATTAAGAATATTTTAAATGATTTATTAGACTTCATTAATATTTCTATTTGTTTTTTTATTCTTAACCCCATTAATCAACTTGTTTAAATCTTTTTTTGGTATTATTGGGCAAGACTCCCCCCATCTCCAAGTTCCCTTTGTCTTACCAATTTGACCAATTATATAATAGCCGATCCTGTATTCAATATCTCCTTCTTTCCAAGAATGGGGATATGCCAACTTACCTTCAAAAAATACTTTTCTAAATTTTTCAACAACAAATACTTTTTCTGGTAAATTTGTTTGTTGTAAAAAAGACCAACCATCTCTAATAAAAAACATTTTTCCCTTTCGACCGATATCGTCAATTACAAAATATAGATAATTTGGAATTCGCTTTCCCGCTTTTATTTTTTCTACATAATCTATCCTGTTCTTCCTTGAATTGAGCTTCTTTTCTATATATAAACTGCCGAGCCGTCTCCATATTTATGTTATTTAATGTATATATCAATTGTATCATATTGTCATACTATGTCAAATAGAGTTTTCCCCTGTTTTTCCAAGGTTTTCCAAGATTAAAATCTACCACTTTCCACCATTCCCTTATATCTTCTACACCTATATTCTAAGTTTAAGCACGTCCTACAGCCTAGAATCTGGCTTACAGGGTGCTTATAAAGCTTTCCTGCCCTATATCCGCATAATGGGCATTTGAACCAGAATCTAAGCCCTTTGTAGTTAGTTTGACTGGTTATTAGCCCGATCTGTAGGCCATCCGCCTCAATCTCCGAGCTGATCGCCATTTCCTTTAGCTGTTCTTTAACTCCTTTGAGATACTTGGATATATCAATACTTTGGCATTGTTCGACTAAATATTTTTTTCCTAAATTATTTGGGGTTGATTGTTTCATGGTGTTGACAAATTATTGGTTATGTGATAAATATAAGATATCGTTCATTAGCCAAAACGTAGGAGGAGATAAGACATGCGTAGTGACATGGTTGTTGTGGTTTTTTCTAACAGTGAAGAATTTGAAGAGATTAGAACCGTTGGTCCATTTGATAATGTTCCACACTACGATCCCAAATCTGCTGATAGTTTTTTACAATCAAAGGGATTTAGAAAAGATGGAAAGCATTATTTTCGTTATGAATCTACTACCTGTGATTATAAATATGCAATAATGTCTGCAGTTAGAGCTCCCAATCTTGATCAAATCATATAACCCCCCACCGACTGGGGGTTTTATTTTTGTCTATTTCTTATTAAACTCTTGATTCTGGCTAATAAAAGCATTCTTAGTCTTTACGTTGATATTCATGCTCGGTTGCTTCAATTGCCTTAATGTTTCTAGGGCGGTTAAAAAATGCCTATTAGCCCGATCAATCTCCTTACTTGCTATTCCCATCATGCCATTTCCCTCAGAAGATATATACTCCGAATCCTTAAGACAAAGAAGCTTCTTGGAATATGTTAGATTACGAGCATACGCCCCTATTATCATATCAACTAGGGCTTTTTCACTATAAGTACTACAATTATATTCTTTAATCAAACCTCGTCTTAAATTCATTACTAACCCTCTATATCTTGCTTCTACTGCCTCAACCATCGATAAATCATTATCTAAGCCACAATCAATATTGAGCCGAGATATTAACTCTAATTCTTCCTCGCTAAGATCACTAATGTTTTTCCCCTCTATATGGATCTTTGGTATTATGCTTTTACTCGCCCTGTCTAGAGTATACCTTGGATCACAGTCATAAGTTCCATTTTTTAATATAAGATCTTTGGTTATTTTACGTGCCTCGCCACTCTTTACCTTGACTGCCCATTCTTCCAACTCTTTTTGCTGGCTAACAGTTAAAGCTTTAGTTGTTTTCTTCATAAATTTAGTTAAAATAAGCTAACGTATCTTGAATTACATTGGACTGATTATCTACTGCATTATTCACCCCCGGGTCGTCTCCACTATAGTTTTGATCGGTAATCTCCTCAATTATAATGGCATTATCAGCTGATTCTGTTTGATTTGAAACTATAGTGTAGTTGGCCGTAGGGTAAATAAGCGACTTCCGTTTATCTTTGGGGTCATTGTGCTCTTGGACTATAAGCCCAGCCGATTCAAGGGCGGGCAAAACCTGTAATCTTAGGTTATTGTTATCAATATTTCTCCCATAAACATCTAAATGCTTTCGGCATAACTCCTGCCTACTTAACCCTAAAGCACCATCTACGGCCTCTTGATAGCTAATATCGCCATTTAACTCCTGCCAAAGCTTTAAAATCACATCATTATAGAAGTCATAAATATAGGGGGGCAAATTCAACTCCTGAACAACTGATACTTTCTCCCAAACATCAAAGGCCACATCAATATCCTCGCTATTGGCTATAATCATTGATCCTTCCTTTTTCCGCCACCACAGGTTAAGAAGAGCATGGGCTTTTATAAGAGAAATAAGTTTTTTAATATCTCTCTGATGTCGGGGCTTAAGAACCTTATTTTTGTCAAAAAAACGCTTTTTTATTGTGCCATCATCCTCAATCTTAATATCTACAATATATTCGCTTCGAATAGCTAAAATCCTCTCTTTTAACAGCTTCCTTTCGGGGTCATTATCAAGCCATTTTCTGAACTCATCCTTGTTGGTTTCTTTAATGATAGTTTGACTAATACCCTCCCTGATTTTGTCTTGATTAATCTCTGGACTTAATAGGAAAAACCTTGAGGCCTCTTGCTCGTCAATCTTAAGTCCTGTCGTGCAAAAGATAACCGATGGATAACCAATTAGCTTAATGTTCTTAACCTTTAATCCACCCTTCTGACTCTTATCTGTAATCTTTAATTCAATAACCTTTTTATCGTGGGAGAGAAACGGCCTTAACTTGCTCAACAGATCATTATGTGGCTGATCCAAGAAGGTGATAATCTTTCTGGAAAAATCTACTGTAATACAATTAGTTTCCTTATCATATTCGCCTGATTCGTGGAAAAAGGCGGTGGGTGAGCAATATGCTAATTCCCTGACATCCTCTTTGGGAAATAACTTGGCGATCTCCATTGGAATATAACTTTTGCCAGTTGAAGATGGGGCATTAAAACTGATATTGAATTGCGAATCTTCGGTATAAGCCGATAATAAACAAAGAAAAGTAATAATTTTATTGGTTTGGTCATATTTGATAGTTAAATTCAAAGTCTCCGCTAAATCCTTAACATTCAACGGCTTAAATTTATCCGTATTGATTCCCTCCTTAACTATGCTCGCGTATTTGTCGAACAAGTCATCAATGCCATTGGTATATTTGATAAAGTAATCAGTAATATCTCCCTTGTCTCCCAAATCTGCTGGGAGATTGATTTGATAGACTTCTGTTTTAGTCAAAATCTCCGTCATTTCAATCACCCTTTGAGCACCACTCTTACCAGCTACATCATTATCAAAACAGACATATATTTTCTTAAACTTTCTCAATTTCTCAATCCATTCTGACTTAAATGTGCCCGCCCCGTGGGTTGATGTGATAGCAGGCACCCCCTTGGATAATAATACCAATCTATCCAACTCCCCCTCGCAAATCACTATTAAATCATCATCCTTTTGGAGCGAATCCCAATCATAGATCTGGGCTTTGCCATTTGGATATGTCATTTTATCACTTCCATCCTTTGGATCTTGTCTTAACTTAAAAAAAGCGTAATCACCTAACTCATCTTTGATGGGTATGGTGATCCAATTTTTGCTATAAAAAGTACCATAACCAAGTTTGAAATTGTTTATGGTAAAATTATCAATACCTCGCTTATTAAGGTATTCTCTAATATTATCTGGTAATGCCAGATGGCATCTCTCAACTAATCCGGGGTTGAATTTTCTATTCTGAGTTGATTTGTTTTGACTAAAAACAGGTTTATCTAAGTCATCATTGAAGTGCTTGAATAAAGTAATTAAGTTGCCTTTTTCAAGGCATTTTTTACATTCGTATTGGCCAGTTTCCTTATTAAAGTATAAGTGTAATTCATTGGGCTGGCTATCTTTGTCGCAATCATTAAACAGGCACTTAGTAATTAGTTCGTTGCCCCTTTCAGTATAATTAACGCCTTTTTGGTTTAAGTATTCTTTAATAGTAATATCTTTATTCATACATTTTAATTTTATTTTTTTAACATACCTTTAATTGTTCGCAAAGCATCTTCCAGATTCTTACTATTAATCCTTAATTCTCCATTAATGTGTTGGTTAATAATTCGTTTACACCTCTCCTCATCTTCAAAAATCCAGTGTAATACTCCTCTGTCATCCCATTCAGTATTTTCTAATTTTTGGCCCCTTCCATACAATAACGAGGCATAAAAAAAATCCTTTTCTTCATAATAAGGCACATACTTAATCTTGTTCATAGTTTTGTTTATTAATTTTTAAATTTTGATATAAATCTTCAGGGGATACTAAAAAACTAAGAGCTCTATAGATTTTCCTATCTAATTCTTCTGGTGAAATTTCGATTTGTTCGTAACTAATTTCAATATTTCTGTACATAAAAAAAGCCACAATATATCTCAATTGTAGCTTCTATAACTATTTCAGTATAAGAAATTAAGTGATTACACTTCTTTTTTTCTTTTATTGATTAAAGATATAATACTTGATATATCTTGATAGCCAAGATCTCTTTTAAATTTATCATTAACTAGTTTTGCAATCTCCTTCCTTGGTTTTTCTTGGATACTACTTATATAATCGTACATTTTAACAGTATTAGCGTCTTTATCTCTAAATTTACCAATTTTTATATTACTTCTCCTATGCCTTTTTTGTAGTTCCTTAATCTTCTCGTCATTTTTTTTAATAAAATCAACGATCTCATTTTGACTAGCATAGGGGCTAATTCCAATAGATATTGGATATTCTAAGTCTTGTAGGTATTCTAACGCATCATTTTCTTCATATTCTTCTTTAGTAATTCTTTCTTTTATTCGTTCTTTATCCTTACATCTTCTCAGCCACATTTTATCTAATAGTATACATAGATCCCAACTCCTTATTGTGATTGGTTTGTTATAAACAATAAAAAAGTATACCTCGGCATAAAGAGATGATCTACCCAATCCCTTTTTTATACAAAAATCTTGGACATTAACTAAAATAGTTTTATTGTCATTTTCACTACCTATTCCTTTCAACCTCCACTCAACTGGCAAACTAAAGGGGGAATTATAATTATTAGGCGTAGTAAGGCCTGTTTGTGGTATTTGATATTTTTCTCTCAACTGCAATACCATTTGATTAAACTCGTCCGATTTTAACAATTCTATAGTGTAGTTATTAATATTCTTTATTCCTTTTGTAATTTTGTTGTCTTTTTCCATATACATTTACATATTATTGCCCTAATTCTACCCCAATCTCTCAATTATCTCAAATCTGACTACCTCACCATTGTACACGCCATTGGCGTGTCGCTGGTAGGCGGCGGTGCCTGGCCGCGTCCGGGGGAAATCTCCCTGGCGCATCGTGGTGTATTGTTTCTGGATGAATTCCTGGAGTTCCCTAAGACTGTTCTGGAGAATCTGCGCCAACCGCTGGAAGACGGATTAATCAATGTTTCCCGCGCCGCCGGCACCTTGCGCTTTCCCGCTAAATTTATCCTGACCGCTGCGCTTAATCCTTGTCCCTGCGGTTATCTGACTGACCCGGAAAAAGAATGCACTTGTTCGGCCGCAGAAATATTACGCTATACCAAACGCGCTTCCGGACCACTTATGGACAGAATTGACATGCATCTGGAAGTGCCGCGAATAAAATTTGAAGAACTCTCCGGCAATAGCAACAGCGAACCGTCAGCGACGGTGCGTGGACGAGTCCAAAACGCTCGTGATATTCAATTAATCAGATTTAAAACGGAAAGAATATTCGCCAACAGTGAAATGTCTTCCGAACAAGTTAATATTTATTGTAAAATTGACGAACCAGCTAAGCAACTTATCCGCCAAGCCGTAGAAAAATTGCGTTTATCTCCGCGCGTTTATTTCCGTATTCTCAAACTTACCCGCACTATTGCCGACTTGGAAGTTAGTGAAGAGATAAAGTGCGAACATATAGCCGAAGCCTTGCAATACCGGCCAAAAGAATAACAAGATATAAAAAATACAAAAGCCGCCCTAACTTAGAGCGGCTTGTTTGTTTAAAAGAATCTTCACCGGTCATTATGAATTAACCATGCCCACTAAGATGCTTTCTCTTCTTGACTCTCTGAATCATCCGGTGACGCACCAGTAGCAGAAGATGCCTTTCCTTTTTTCCCTGCCGTGACAGGTAATGGTGAGGATAACGGGTACTCCTGCTGAGACTTGCCCAACTCCGGTACCGCAGCGGAAGTAAATCGACCGGCAAAACTAAGCTCGCCGACATGCCTCCGCGTGATTCCGTCATGTTCCCGGTCATTCGGCTTGGGCACATAAAGCTCAGCGGAGTTATTCCGTTGGCAATGCGGACAAATAATTTCCAGCTTGACTGTTTCCATGTGCTTAGCGTCAGCAACGAAGGTCTGAAAGGCATTAGCCGGAGTCATTACAAACAACTTATTACAATCACCGCACAGAATCTGAATCGCCATGGTTTTCTCCTTCTTTTTTTCGGTTGAGTTGACTGTACTTTAAGGTTCTATATTGAATATCCAATTTTAGCAGATTAACTTTAAACTGTCAAGGGACTGCCTGTCATAACCTACAGCGCATAATAAACAATAAACTAACGAATATAACCCAAGGGATTGACTTGCGTGCCGTTAATACGCACTTCAAAATGTAAATGAGGTCCGGTAGAACGACCAGTGGAACCTTCAGCTCCGATTACCTCGCCCTTTTCCACACTTTGTCCAACAACCACGTCAATTCGACTCATATGGCCGTAAAGAGTGCTAATTCCGCCACCATGATTAATGATCACATTATAACCATAACCAGTTCTGCCGTATTGGACGCGAGTAACTGTGCCTGAATCAGCGGCCCGAAGCGGTGTACCCCACGGACAGGCAATATCCAATCCGGTATGAAGCCAGCCCTTGTAATATTGAGAGATGCGATAACAACCGTTTGGCCAGCTCATACTGCCAGTACCCTGAACTACCACCTCATTATCGGCAGCGGTGCGAGCCGGTACGGCGGCAGTAGTGGCCACGACGCGCGGCTTGGCTGTTTCAATAATCTTGGCACCGGGCACGATCACCAGTTTGCCAATAGTCAAATTGTCCTCACTTAAAGCGTTAGCTTCAACAATCTTAGCTTCGGGTATGCCATACTTCTTGGCAATTTTAGAAATTGTATCACCTTTGACCACCTTATAGACTACGCCACTCATTGACGGCACAATCAACTTTTGCCCCGGTTTAACATAAGAGGAAAAAGACAGATTATTCGCCCATAAAATAGTATTAACTGAAACACCGAATCTGGCCGCAATCTTACCGATAGAATCTCCTTGCACCACCTCATACTCCTGAATAACTCCGACTGTATTTTTGGCTTCATCAGTAGAAACCACCGGCTTGATCAAAGCTAAATCACCTTGCACCGCCATTGACTGATCCGTATAAATATTATCTTGATCAACACCCTGGCTATCAGAATAAAAATTACCTTGCACATACAATCCCTGATCCTGATAATTATAAATTTTAGTATCATCAAAGATATTATTGGAGTCCTCAATAATCTCAATATCGCTTAAACCGGCTAATTTATAAACTAAAGCATTTTGTCCGTAATCTTCCTTATTCTCATAGGCTAATAAATTGGAAGTAACCACGCCGATACCTAACAACACTAAGAGAATATGATACAAATAGCGACTGGTTAAAAGCAATAAAAATTTATCAGTCCGCTGTGAAGATTTCTTGGTTAATTGTGACTTAAACCAAAGATACCTGCCGTATAATGGCAAGGTGACTGATTTAAAAAATAACTGCCCGAGCGGCCGGAAGGCTACCACTGAACGACTTCCTGACCAGACTAAAACTTCACCTGACTTAAGCAAGCCTCTTAACAAAAAAGCTAATAACCGCGTTATTAGTTTGTCCCATTGTCTCTTAATATGCTTAACAATTATTGTTATTTTACCTGTTTGATTATACCAAAAAACCAGCCTGAACGCAACTTAAAAACCTCTTGACAACAGAGGGCTTATCTCCTACAATACCTTCAGTTAAGCGATTAGCACTCTTGCGTTATGAGTGCTAACTGATAAAAATCGGAAGTAAATTTCAGGCAATATTCAATAAAAATTATTAATAAAAAAACCATATGAACATTAAACCGCTGGGCGACCGCGTGCTGGTTGCCACCATTAAGGAAGAAGAAATGACTAAATCGGGCATCATCCTGCCGGATACCGCAAAAGAAAAAAAAGCGGAGGGCGAAGTTGTTGCCGTCGGCGAGGGCGAAAAAGTATCCAAACTGAGACTTAAACCGGGTGATAAGATTATCTGCAGTAAGTATGCCGGGGACGAAATAAAAATTGACGATAAAGAATACAAAATATTGTCATCGGAAGACGTATTGGCGGTAATTGAATAAGCTAATCGTTAGTTAATTAATTATTGGTCAGCAATTGAATTAAACTGCCAACTAACAATTACAAACTAACAATTGAATAATAACCGCAATCCAACAACTAAAAACTAATAACTAATAACCAACTTTATGGCCAAACAAATATTATTCAACGAAGACGCTCGCATTAAACTGAAATCCGGCGTAGACCAGCTGGCCAACGCCGTTAAAACCACCTTGGGGCCCAAAGGCCGCAATGTGGTTTTGGATAAAGGCTATGGCGCGCCGCAAATCGTCAACGACGGCGTAACTATTGCCAAAGAAATTGAACTGGAAGACAAGTTTGAGAATATGGGCGCGGAATTAATCAAGGAAGTCGCATCCAAAACCAATGACGTAGCCGGTGATGGCACTACCACCGCCACAGTCTTGGCGCAGGCGATTGTCGGCGAAGGATTAAAAAATGTTGCAGCCGGAGCCAACCCGATCATCTTGCGCCATGGCATTGAAAAGGGCGTAATCGCTTTAGTCAATGAATTGAGAAGGATCAGTAAGCCGATTTCTTCGGCCGAAGAAAAACGCCAAGTCGCTTCAATTTCCGCCAACGACGAAGCCATTGGGCAAATCATTGCCGATGTTTTGGGCGAGGTGGGCAATGAAGGCGTGGTTACGGTAGAGGAAGGCCAATCTTTCGGCGTAGAAAAAGAAATCGTCAAAGGCATGCAATTTGATAAGGGCTACGTTTCCCATTATATGATCACTAATGCTGAACGCATGGAAGCGGAATACGCCGACGTGCCGGTACTCATCACCGACAAGAAAATTTCTTCTTTGCAAAGCATCCTGCCGCTGATGGAAAAACTGGCGCAGACCGGACGCAAGGATCTGGTGATTATTGCTGATGATGTTGATGGTGAAGCTTTGGCCACTTTCGTGGTCAATAAATTGCGTGGTGCCTTCAATGTCTTGGCAATCAAGGCCCCGGGCTTCGGCGATCGCCGCAAGGAGATACTAAACGATATTGCTGTCGTAACCGGCGGACGCGTTATTAGCGAAGAAGTCGGCTTGAAATTGGAAAACACCGATCCGGAATCTTTGGGCCATGCCGCCAAGATAATCGCCACCAAAGACAATACCACAATCGTAGGTGGCAAAGGCGCTAAGGAAGAAATTGAAAAACGCGTCAGCCAAATCAACAAGGAAATTGAATTGTCTGATTCGGACTTTGACAAAGAAAAACTGCGCGAACGCTTAGCTAAACTATCCGGCGGTGTAGCTGTTATTAAAGTCGGCGCCGCGACCGAAACAGAAATGAAAGAAAAAAAATTAAGAATTGAAGACGCTCTGGCCGCCACCAAAGCCGCGATTGAAGAAGGTATTGTAGTCGGAGGCGGCACAGCCCTAATACGCGTCGCTAAAGCGCTCAATGACCTAGAAGTCAAAGGGGACGAAAAAATCGGCATCGAAATACTGGCTAAGGCCATTGAAGAGCCACTAAAACAGATTGCCAATAACTCCGGGGACAAAGGCGACGTAATTGTAGAAGAGGTCAAGAAGTTGGATAATAATATGGGCTATAACGCTTTAACCGGCAAATGTGAAGATTTAATCATCGCCGGCATTGTTGATCCGACCAAAGTTGTCCGCTCGGCGCTACAAAACGCGGCTTCAGCCGCGGCTATGATCCTAACTACCGAATGTGCTGTGACCGATTTGCCGACCAAAGATAATTGTTCTTGCAACACCCCGGCTACCGGTATGGGAGGAAGCATGGGCGGTTATGGCGGAATGATGTAGAAACATGGCAGATGGCAAATAGTTAAAATTAATAAAGAAAGACCTCGGATAATTCCGGGGTCTTTTTGTACTTTTATAATCTTTATGAATAGGACTTGCAGGCCGCCCTGCACGAACACTTACCGCTGCCACCGCAATGCGGACATTTATACGTATGCTCTGGCCATTTTATAGTGCCACTTCCTCCGCAGTATTGATATGTAGCCATACGGATATCTCCTTTTGTTGTTTTTTACAAACTACCCAAAAAATAATTAAATCTCCCGCATGATTCTTTCTTTTATCTCTGAAAAAATTCTCTGATATTGCCGACAATTATAATCCGGCTTATTTAATCCTCCATTCAAAATTCCCTGTAACGGACAACCGCCATTGCAAATCTTTTGATACTCGCATGATTGACATGTCTTGAGGTGCTTTCCTCTTGCCAATAGTGCTAATCTTGATGGATGATTTATAACCTGCTTCCATGAATCATTAACAAGATTGCCATATTTAAAACTACCGCTACCGCAGAAACGTCCGCAAGGATAGACATCGCCATTACAATCAACACCGATAAATGATAACTGGCAATTTTCAAAAAAAATACATTCGATCGGCCTTCCTGTCAAAATGGGGACGATATATTTCCAAAGGGCAGCGCGATCGGTAAAGTGACCCTGATCAAGCCAATATCTAAATAACAGTATTTGGGAATCAGAATAATTATTCCCTTCAGTCATAATTAAATCATAGGCCTCGGCCGCGCGCCCGATCGGCGATACGGATACCAATTTATATCTTTTTTTCTCTTCGTGCATGAATTCAATAATCTGTTCTATCCATTGAACGTTCAACCGACTAATAACCACCAAATAACCGTGTTGTACCTCATGTCGGGTAAGTATTTCCGAACCGCGTTTAATTGCTTCAAATGCCCCTTGGGAATTGGGGAATACTCGTGTTTTGTTAGTAATATCTCGAGGACCGTCAATACTTAAACCAACGCCGAAACCATGGTCTTTAAAAAACTTTGCCCATTCATCGCTAATCAAGGTGCCATTGGATTGCACCACATTGGCTATGTGATAACCGCCAGCTAATAATGGTTTTTGTATTTCCACCACTTGACGATAAAAATTCAATCCGGCCAAAAGCGGTTCTCCGCCATGCCAAATGAATTTCGTGTAACTGTCAATCTGCCTTCCGACTATCTTCTCAATTATTGTCCCAACTTCGGTAATGGTTAATGTCCTGGCTTTCGGATCTCCAGCTGAACAATAAACACATCTTAAGTTGCAGTTTCTGGTGGGTTTAATAACCACTGTCAGATCTTTCATTGCTGTTTCCATTTTTTTTCTCCTAATCGCAATAATCGCCGTGACTAGGACCGCCAGAATCGTTATGGGCCTCATAATCGGTATGATCACTATGATGGTGCCACTTATCCTGAAACAATTGGGCGGTTCCGGGTGTGGCTATTAATGGATCAACTTCTAAAGCACCCATCTGTTTTAGATGTTTGATTAATTCTTTCAAATATGGATTTCTAACTCTTTCTTCTTTAATTTTATCAAGCAGCGGCATACTATAACCTCCTATTAGTTGCTTTGTTTTTGGATTGTAAAAGAACTCCCGTACACTTTAATATTATAAACAACCGGCTACCGATAATCCAATAAAAATTGATTAACTAACACTTTGCTCTAATTTTAAATAAAATACCTTATTATTTTTGACAATATTCTTGTCATTTTATATGATGAAAGATATGAAACACAAAAATACCCCGTCTTTTCTGGAACTCCAGCCGGAAGAAACAAAAATCATTCAGGCGTTTAACGACGAGAAGAGTTTGACGCCGACTGCCCTGTCCCGCCAAGCCGGCGTCAAAAGAACGACGGTTAACTTCCTATTGAACAAATTATTAGAGCGGGGGATAATCAAAAAAACAAAAATCGGCGGGCACTTTGAATGGCGGCTGGCCGATGAAAACCATTTGGCGGAAAAAATAAATTCGCTGTACGGCTTTTTTAATCTGACTTTATCCAAGGCCTTAATCAATCTGCCGGATATCGGCGTGGAAGTTTTTAAAAGCCAGGCGGCGATTCTGGACGCTTACCGCCAGTCGCTGAAAACCAACAAAAACAGCCGCGTCTATGCCATCCAGGGCAACAAATCAATCAAAGCGCAAAAATCCCTAAGCTCTGATTATTTAAACGACATTCAAAACCAATTCAAACAGAAAAAAATTATTATTGAAGGCATCGCCGGAGAAAGTTCGCTGGAATACTTCAACGACCTGCCGCTTTATTTGTTGAAAACTTATGAAAACCGTCTGACCGTAATGTATTTGATCAGCGACGAACTGATTGACTTTGACCTGGATATTTTAATCCTGGATAAAGAAGTGATTTTAATAAACTTTGAGAAAAAAATCGTGGTTAAGATAAAAAACGACAGCATCAGATTGGCGCTTAAGGCGCTGTATGAAACCATGAAATTTTCCGCCCAAAAAATTGACTTGAATAATTACCTGAAAAACCTAATCAAACAAAAAACGCCGCTAACCCAATGATTCCTGGCGTAGCGGCGTAGTTGGTTTTAGAATAAAACGAGGCGCCGACTGGATAGTCAGCGCCCCTAAAGGGACTAAAAATTACAATGCTTCGATGGCTTGCCGCACAAAGAAACGGTCCTTCTCCTTCTCCGCCTCGCTCAACTCATCGTAGGGAACCTTCTGACTGTCCGGAGCCCAGGCGCCGTTCCGTTCCAGCCACTTCTTGTGCTGGATAGCGGACACGGCTTCAATGAAGTCATCATCCAAAGCGACGTCCTGGTCAATCGCGGCCAGGACGCTGTCCACCGCGACTTCGGCGGCCGCCTTGTTTTCGGCCTGCCAGTCAGTCGGCAGTTCTTCGTAAAGCAACGAGGCGATGTCCACCTCCGCGATACCGCGTGCCAAGAAAGCCGGATCCTTGGTCTTCTTCATCCGCGGTTCGTTGCCCTTGGCGGCCCGATACTGTTTTCGCCAATCCTCATGCCTCGCGCTGGCCACTGCCAAAACCATCCGTTCAAACTTATCCATAACCATCTTTCTGACTCCGATCCCAAAGGATCTGCCGGGTTGGTAGAGTCATTTTACCGGCAAATGACAGTATAAAAAAACTGCTCCCAACTGACGTTAAACTGAATCAATAATAAACGCCACACCCTCTGTTGTCAATAGCCAAAAAAATACTTTTGAAAAATTTACCTTAAATTAGATAAATGAACAAAAATACCGCCTTAATCATGGCGGTATTCTACCGAGGGTCGGTCATTACCTAAAATTATTCCAATTTTTTCAATATCTCTGCCAGTCCTTCCGGCAGATCGGATTGGTAAATCTTCTCTTCGTCTTGTTGATTTTTAAAACCCAGGCAGTAAGCATGCAAAAACACCCGGCCCGGCCTGAGTTTTTCTTTCAGGCGGTTATTACGGTAAAGATTATCACCGACAATAGGATGACCTAAAGCCAAAAGGTGCACGCGAATCTGGTGGGTGCGGCCGGTTAAGATTTCCAACTCCAATAAAGTATAATTCTTGAATCTTTTTTTGACAGTAAACAAGGTTTTGGCTTCTTTGCCGGCTTCGGCGGCGACGGGGAAGGCGGCAAATTTGCCCTCTCCCGATTTGCCGCGGCCAATACGGAAATTAATCTCACCTACATCTTGGCCGACTCGGCCATAAACCAAAGCCAAATATTTCTTGGTCAATTGTCTGGTCTTGAATAATCTTTTAAAATAATCAAAAGCGTCTTGGGTCTTCGGTATTACCATTAACCCCGATACTTCGCGATCCAAACGATGCACGATGCCGGCGCGAGCCGGATCTTCGCCAATCTTTTTGATTTGCGAGTACTTGGCAATCGCCCAATCCATTAAAGTATGGGTTTCATTCTGATCAGTCGGATGCACCAAAAGTCCCGCCGGTTTTTCTATAATCAAATAATCATCATTATCATCAATGACCTTGATACTCGGCCAAAGCTGTTTATCATTCCAACCAAACCCAGATGAAACAAAAGAGCCCTTTTTGCCTTTCGTTGGCTTCTCTATTTGTTTGACGGGTTCCGCTGAAATAACAACGGAATCGTTTTCTTTTAAAAACCGATGCACGGTGGGCTTATCATTATTTACTAAAACCGCTCCTGATTTGATCAGTTTCTGAATCTGCGACCGCGTTCGTCCCAGTTGTTCGACCAAAAACAAATCCAGACGTCGGCCTTGACTTTCTTTGCTAATTGTAATAATATTATTTGACATAAAGATTGTTCTGTTAAAAACAGAGGAGGAATTAATTGTGCCTAAACAAACACTGAATCCCGACATCAAAATCGGTTGTTACTATTTCCAAATCACCTCTAACGCCAGAACCGGCAATATCCTTTGGGTCACTGCCATTGATCAGCTTAGAGGACTCTATATCTGCGATATTCTTAATGTGCACGACTACAAAGTCTACGCTGATAAGATGGTTCCCTTAGAAAACATTGACCCCACCTGTACCGTACCAAAAGAGACCAAGCAAATAATCGAAGAAAAAATCCGGCAGTCTCTGGAGCGGCGTCTCGCCGACATAAAAAAATTCTTCAAGCGATAAACAGCACTTTCATAACTCGGTTCCGGCCGAGTTTTTTAATCTCTAAGCATCATCACCGGGACTGACGCGGTGTAAATTTCTTTTTCTTTCTTCGTCATAAAACTTCACATCCGGATTAAGTTGCTTTAATTCTTCATCAGACAATCCCTGCAGTTTCTTGGCCCGTTTAATCAAATACTCATGATCATTGTTCTTGGGTTCTTCCAATACTTCTCCTAACAAAGCATTCAAGATTAAGCCGACGCGCGGTCCAGGATCAATACCCAAAGTTTCCATTAACTCATCGCCCTTAAGTTTTAACATTTTAGGCGTAATCGGATCCAACTGCACTTCTTTAAACCGGCGCTCCAATTGAATCAGTTTCCAGGGTTTGGCCTTGGGTCGGCCCATGCCCAGGCGGTCGCAAATACGCACGGCGATAAAATCATCAATATGTTCTTTGCCCAGCCGTGCCAATAATCGACGTACACCGGCATCAGAGACAGTATCCAAAGCATAATAAAACATATGATAACGAACCAGATGAGTGGCATAATCCACAATCTCATTAGAATAATTCAGACGGCGCAGAATTTTTTTAGCAATTTTAGAGCCGACAATGTCGTGATTGTAAAAAGTTGCTTTAGGGCCATCACCTTCCTTGGTTTGCGGTTTACCGATGTCATGAAAAAGCGCGGCCAAGCGGACTTCCAGTTTGAAACCGCGGTCAGCTCCGGCCTGAACTGCTCGGACGCTATGTTCAAAAACATCATAGATATGATGCAAATTTTGCGTCACGCCATAGGCGGCGGATAATTCCGGAATCAAAACCTGGAGTAAGCCGATATCTTGCATCATCCTGATACCTTTTTCCGGACTGTCGGACATGACAATCTTAGTGAATTCTTCATTAATTCGCTCCGGCGCGATGGTTTTGATTTTTTGCGCTTTAGCTTTTATAGTTTCATAAGTAGCTGACTCCAAGACAAGATCAAGCTGGCAAACAAAACGGATACCGCGCAACATGCGGGTATAATCCTCCTGAAATCTTTGCGCCGGATCACCAATGGCTCGAAGTATTTTGTTTTTTAAATCCTGCAAGCCGCCGAACTCGTCAATTATCTTACCGAGCGTCAAATCCCAAGCCAAAGCATTGACGGTAAAATCGCGACGTGATAAGTCAGCCTCGATCGGCAGACTCGGATCACTCTGCACTGTGAAATCCTTATAGCCGCCACTCATGCCCGCCACCTCAGTACGTGGCAAAGCAATATCAATTGCTTCGAAATTATTCTCGCCGACATGGAATCCTTCTGGTACGAATTTGAATACGCCGAAACTTTTACCCACCAAATCAACTTCACCTAACGAGCTGAAAAATTCTTCTACTATCTTAGCGGACGCGCCGGCAATGACGAAATCATAGTCCTTAGTAATACGCTCCAACAAAATATCGCGCACCGCGCCACCCACCAAGTAAATCCTTGCCTCCGGATACTGCTTAATAAATTTTTTAATGAATGCAAACTCAGGCAAGCTCAGAGCCGCCTTCTGCCAATTCTTCAATTTTGTCATCGCTTTATCCATAACTACATTATACAATACATTAGATAGAAGATAAATTTTAGCTTAATTTTGACAAAAAGTCAACCTTGGTACTTGAATAATAAACCTTTTTTTGTTAGTATTCCTTTTAGTTGCATTTGTCTTGACTTTTGACTTTGCGGACTTTCAGCTTTATAAACTGTTTCGGGCCTGTAGCTCAGGGGTTAGAGCGCTACCCTTATAAGGTAGATGTCGATGGTTCAAATCCATCCAGGCCTACTAAGAGAACCTTTTCAAACCACAGACAGAAAAAGAAAGGTTAATCTTATTTGCTTGTCTATATATTACTCTGATTGTTGCCAGCCACCGAGGGAGTTTTTAGAGTAACCAACCGTCCTTCTTGAAGAGAGTTAATGAATTAGTAGATTATATAGAAAACGAGGTAAAAATAAGTGGATCATAAAAATTTTTTGAGATAAAAAAACGAAGTTCAAAAACTCCGTTTTTATTTTATGTGGGCAATAGTGGATTCGAACCACTGACCTTCTCGACGTCAACGAGACGCTCTAACCAACTGAGCTAATTGCCCTCAAAAACAATAGTATACTATCATATTAATCAAAATCTGTAAAGCATTGACAAGGAATCGCAAATTAACTAAAATATAATCAAAATAACAACAATAATCTATGAAATGCTTAGTAACTGGCGGCGCCGGATTTATTGGTTCCAACCTGGTTGATGAATTAATCAGCCAAGGACACGAAGTGACCATCTTGGACAATCTTTCTACTGGACTGAAAGAAAACATCAACCCGGCCGCCAGATTGATTGAAGCGGATATTAGAGATCTGGAGGCCATCCGTTCCGCCTTCATCGGCCAGGACTGGGTGTTTCATTTGGCCGCTCTGCCCCGCGTTCAGTTGTCTATCGAAAATCCGATCACTGCGCATGATATCAACATTAATGGTACGCTTAATGTTTTGGTGGCGGCGCGCGATGCCAAGGTCAAAAAATTAATCTATTCCGCTTCCTCTTCGGCTTACGGCAATCAAGACACTATGCCCTTGCAAGAGACCATGTTGCCCTCGCCCATCAGCCCCTATGCTGTCCAAAAATACGTCGGTGAACATTACGCCAGAAATTTTTCTTTGCTTTACGGCTTGCCCACCGTCTCTTTAAGATATTTCAATGCCTACGGTCCGCGCCTGGCCATGTCCGGAGGTTATGTGACCGTTATTGCCGTCTTCTTACAGCAGAAACGCGACGGCAAAACTATGACCATCACCGGTGATGGCACGCAGACACGCGATTTCACTTATGTCGGTGATATTGTCCGCGCCAATGTCCTGGCGGCACAAAGCGACAAAGTCGGCCAAGGCGAGGTAATCAATATCGGCGGTGGCCAAAACTATTCCGTCAACGCTATCGCGCAAAAAATCGGCGGGATCGCTGACTACCTGCCACCGCGCATTGAACCGCATGACACTTTGGCGGATATTTCCCGCGCCAGAGAATTGATCAGCTGGGAACCGCAAATCGGCATTGACGACGGCCTAAAAAATACGATTGTCTGGTTCGTAGATGACGCCAGAAAAAAGTTAGCAGAGAGATTCGGCTTATGAAAATACAATAACTACTAAAAACATCCGCTCAGGCGGATGTTTTCTATTGACAAAAAAGAAATAACATGATAAGCTGTCTTTTCAAGCTCTTTATATTACGACTGAATCATAAAATCAACCTCCCAACTGAAAAAAGGAGATAGTCATGACAAAAACGCAAAAATTCCTTGCAGTGTTCGGCATGATTTCGCTGATTCTGCTGGCAATGACCTCCTTATGTTTTAATAATTACTATCGGCGACAATTTCTTAACTTTCAAAAGCAAATCAACGCCAGTAGCCCCAGTCAGTTTAACGGCGGGAATGATTGTTATAACTTCAGTCCCGCTTTCGGGGCAGAAATGCGACGGTTACGGGGTAATTTTAACCGAACTGACGGCCCAGCAAGAGACCAGATTGCCGATCAGGCTATCCATACGGCTTTCGGTTATCACTGCCAAAAAGAACGCCTACCCCAATACCACCAATATCTCTGCGATGCCATGGCTAGTGATCTGATCCAATGGCCGGCGCTCTGTCGAGTTGATCCGGCAACGGCTCAGGCGGTGAAAGAGAGAATGCTTGATCTCCATCAACAGACTATCAAAAAATTCAACCAAGAACCGCCTATTGACCCGCGAGCCGGCTGCGCCATTCTTGAACAAGTCATAACTCTGCAGGCCAAGGGAGTTTTCACTTGGGAAGAACTGGGAACGAATCAAGACAAATTACGACAATTAATGCAACTCAAGCGCCGAGGAACCGACAATAGGATGAAGAAATGAAAAAACGCCGGCATCACAATAACGATGGTCGACGGCAGATAAAACGAGGCCGAACAGAAAAACAAGTTAAATGCATGGCGCGCCGGCTGAAAATACCCTATGGCACGCCAAAGAAATAGTACAAAAAAACTCGATTCCGTGCCGGTCTCGAGTTTTATATTTATTTGTTTCTTCAGTATTCTGCCAAAATTAATCCAACACCCCGCTTAATGGTTTTAGATCTTATAAACCACATCTTTTCTCTCTACCACGATTTCCCAGCCCCGGCGTCTGGCCTCCTGATATAATTTACTATTAGGATTAAAGGCAATCGGCCTATCCACTGATCGAAGCAACGTAATGTCTCCCTCGGAATCACCCACACCGACTGAACCGCGCAAAGCCAGGCCTTCCTTGGCCACGGCCCGTTTAAGAATCTTAGCTTTATCAGAAATCAACTCTTCATGTTCCACCCGACCCGTAAACTTGCCGTGTCCGTCCGATAAAAGAACTCGGCCGTACACCTTGTCAAACCCCAATCCTTGAGCGAACAGTTCTACCAACTCTCGCGGCGAATGGGAGATGGCTAAAAGAAAATATCCGCGTTTTTGCAAATCTTTCACTAAATCACGCGTAAAACGATAAACCCGATTCTGATGGAAAGCGATAACCTTTCTGCCTACGCGCATATAATCGCTTCGTCGGACCTGCTTGATATTTTTTTCAAACGCCTTAATAACATCATAAATATACTTATCGTAAGAATCTTGGCGATTAAGCCAGGCAGTGAATGACTTGGCGTAAACCTTTTTGGCTGAAGCCGGAAACAAACCCTCGGAAATCAACGCCTCAGTTACCTCAATCAATAAGCTGGAACGGAAAATGGTTCCGTCAATATCAAATACGGCGACTTTTTTATTTTTCACTGACTTAATCTTTTTCATAAATTAGCATTAAAAAGTAACCTTATCTTACCATAAAAAAACCGAGTTGAATATGGCAACATAAACCGTTGACATACTATGCATAATATGATAAAAAGAGATGTGTAAGTGTTTTTTATTTGAACATTAAAATAGAACAACAAAGGAAGGAAAACTACCATGTCAAAAAGCAAAAAAATCATGGTCACCGGAATTCCCGGCAGTGGCAGTACTGAATTTTGCAAAAAATATATTGAGGCCGACCCTAGCCGCTTAGAAGTTAATAGTTATCACTTGGGCGATAGACTGCTGGCGCTAGCTCAAGAAACCCCCCAAAAGCCTCCGGTAACCGCCAAAAATCTGCTTAATCTCAACCCGGAATTATTGAGCGCCTTGGGTGGTAGGGCTTTTGATTCAGTATTGGCTCTAACCACTCACGATCAAGAAAAATATGACCGGCTGATCATTGACCTGCACGCTCAATTTTTCTGGAATGACATTTTTACCAATGCCCATGATTGGCATCACTTGTCTCAGCTTATGCCTGATTTATTTATAACATTGATCGAAAAACCATCTACGATCCAACAACGGCAAATGGCTACGCCACAAGGCCGGACACAAAGTCACGGCCTGCGCGATATTTTGCTTTGGCAAAATATAGAAGTCAATACGGTTGCGGGTTTAGCTGCCAACCTCGGCAAACCGCATTATATTCTACCCGGTAGGCAAGACCCCTTAACCATTGAGAGCCTATTAGCCAGCGCTTTTCTGATTTATTTTCAAATGCCCATGACTGATGCCAGCTCGCAAGCCGATCAAATGATCACGGCATTCAAAGAGAAACTCCTTACTCTGGGGCGCCGCCTAACCGGCCTGCCGACACCGCTAATTGATCCCAGAACGATTGACATGGAATCGGGGGCCGGGCTTTCTGCCCAAGAAGAGCTGATTATTCGCCGACACACAGTCCATCGGGATTTGAACTGGTATATTCCTGAAGCATCAGACCAAGTCGCCTATTATCCCCCGGGAACAACTTTATCCAAGGGTGTCGCCGATGAATGTACCAGAGGCTTTGAGACCGGCAAAAACGTCTTTGTGATCTGGCCCAACCAACACACTAGTCCGTTTATGGATATCGCCACTAAAGTCTTTACCTCTGAAGAAGCTTTCTTTGAATTTTTCTCCGACTATCTACCGGAAAGAATTAAAGAATTAAAACGTGCCAATTAAAATTGGCTGAAAGGAAGATAAAGAAATGGGCCGGAACAGCAAGGAAACTATTAAGAAATTACAAGTCGTCAGCTTTCACTCCAGAAGCGGAGGAGTCGGCAAAAGCACTGAGGCCTTACGATTGGCTAAAAGGCTAAGTGCTCAAGGCAAGCGGGTTTGTGTTATTGACCTGGATGTCATAGGCGCCGGCTTAATGCCTTTGCTGGCAAACAATGCCATGAAAAAATATCTGAGACAAAACACCGTAGCGTTTTTGGAACAATATCTACTGGCCACCGATACCAATGATTTTGATATCGGTAAATTGATTATCCCTTGCCAGGCTTTTGGTGTTATTCTGCAACTCCGCGGTATTGATTTAGAAAGAATACAAATCAATATTTGGCGAGATCACCGTAGTGATGAAAAATCACTAACCAAGTTAGCTAAAATCCTTGATGACAACGTTGACATGCTATTCAGGAATGAGTTACATTTCAAAGAGATAGCAATTAGACTTAACATTCTGTTTAAAAAGTTAATTGAAAAAGGCTTTGACTCGGTGATACTTGATTGCCATACCGGTGTCAAATTTGTCGCGGAAAGTCTGATAGAGATGGCCACTAAAAAACGATATGACTGGAAACTGGTTTGGATCAGTCCAAAACCACCACAAAATACCCGCCGAAACGTAGTCTGAATCACATTATTTATTTTGTTCATTCATTATCCGTTGCCTCAGACAACGGATTTTTTAATACGATTGACACAATAACCAATCAATGCTAATCTGCCTTAAAGTTCTTTTCAATTGAATGAAGGACGATTTATAAGGAGGCTTATATGTTCCCTATCGCCATAACCTACCTGATTTGGATACCTGTGGAAATCGCTTTTTATGCTGTCATCGCCTACTTTTCCAAAAAGAATAATGAGGTCAAAAGCAAAAAATTATTAGCAATAATGATCGGCTTAAACTTGATACCGCTTTGGGCGTTTATTGCTCCCGATTCCACTAGTTTAGCTTTTGATATGTTGCTTTACGATACGCTGATGACTATGACATTGACCTTGGCCTTGGTAACGCTAGGCGTTGCCATAGAGTTCAAACGTCACAATTGGTTAGGAGTAATGATTGTAATTATTGGTTTTATCCTAATGAAACTCTAAGGAGGAAGACATGGTTGTCTATTGGTTGCTAATACCGCTAACCATACTTGACGGCATGGCCATGAGCTACTTTTCCTGGCAAAGCAGTTTGACGCAGAATTGGTGGTCGTTTATCTGTTTAATATTGATTAATATCGCACCGCTCTGGCCTTTCATCAGTAAGTATTCAAAAAATCTTATCTTTGACGGATTGCTTTTCGTCGTTTCTTTGACTGCCGCCGAACTGATCACTGTTTCTTTTCTGGATAGAACCCAAAGTCCTTTGCTAATAAACTGGCTGGGTCTCTTTATCGCTTTTATCGGTTTTGTCCTGATAAAACTGCCCTGGCCATTAAAAAAATCAACAACTTTGTAAGACATCTTATCTGATGATCGACAGAAACCCTTGACTTTGCGTGATTACTATGGTATACTGGATTATTAACAGTTCTTTAGGTTGGCAAGCTTGTAATCAGTGTCTTGTGATGCTGATAGGAAGTAAGCCAAAAAAAGAAAGGAAAACGAGATGAGTAAGAGTGATTTAATTAACGCCTGCGGTCTTGGGTCGGAAATATTAAGAATAATGACCGACCTGATTCATCAAGTGAAAAATGCAGGGGGCGACGAAAGAGACATCCGACTGCTAAAAGATGAAAGAATTTTAAAACGCGTCGCGACCATCCTGGCAAGGGCCGGAAGATTACATAAGCCTTTCCGGGTAAACAGTCGCTCTTATCCCGATGGCCATGTTGATGTTTTCTTCGTCGGGTTAAAAGTCAAGTACCTTTCTGATATAAGCTCCGCTCTACCGGAACATTGCCGCTTAGCCACTTGCCAAGAATTACGTGACCTCTGGTTAGAATACAGCAAAGAATTAAGTGGCGAGAGTGATCTCAAAATCATCGGTGATTATTGTTCTGAAAATGGAAAACAGGAATACGGGATGCTCGAATTAGATAGCCCCGATTTCAGTTATCATCATCTGTTACGCGTTTTCAACGAGGATATCAGCAAGAATATCAGCGACTGCTTATTCGCCGTAGTCATTAACTAAAACGATCTAAGAACATTATCAAAACCGCCCAGTCATCTGACTGGGCGGTTCTTATTTTTTCTAACTTAATTTGTAGGTGATTTGATATGGCTCGTTATTTTTTACGAAAAAGATAATAGAAAATAAAAAACCCGACTAGTCCGATAATCAAATCCCAAATCCTGTCCACTGCTGTCTCTGCAACAAATAAAATACCGGTCAAAAGAATCTCAATAATCTCATAAATAATCAAAATAACGAGAGTAAATAACCAAGAATACTTCTTAGGATAATAAATGGCAAATAACAACCCCAAGATCGCGCCGGAACAAAAATGAAGCGCTGACCAATAATCAATATAAACATAGGGTCGACTGATAATGATCCGCCCCAAAAATTCTTGTATGGGATTGTTGTTTATGAATGACTTGTCCATTACCTTAATAATACCAAAAAAGCTTGTTTTGAGCCATTACTTGTTAGATATTGACAAAATAACTATAATCTGATAAGATATCTAATTGATAAGGCAGAACCTTAACAAAACACAAGGAGAGACAAATGGATCAATCATTAATGACGGTTGAAACGACTGGCATTATACCAGGCAAAGAGTATGCTATTGACGAAAGTAATCCAATAAGAATGATGGCTAGAGAAATTTTAGCTGGCAGGACAGAGCCATTTTCAGAAGAGGAAGTGACTGAGTTGATTGACCGACGCTATTTCTCTTTTGAGTCAATCGTTCCCATAACCGATAACGAGGAAGAATTATTAAAAACAACGTTATTGGAGGATTTAATGTACTATCTCAATAACGGCCCGACCAGAAAATTCCTATTGGCAGAATGTTTTCTGGTTGGAAATGCGGGCAGACGGAACGACCAAGAAATAGTCTCGGTCAATTCTCGTACTCCGATTCCCAAGAGCCTCAACCCGATGACTCCGGAAGAAAAAATAATTTTTTTAAGCGACCCTAAAAATTTAAAGGTTTTCTGGGAATACGAGTATGGCTCTTCAACATTAGCATTGATGGGTTACCGCCCGATCAGCGATTATGGTATGTTCGGCTCCACTGAGAGGTTCACTCAAACCATAAGAAGAATCCAAAAAGCCACAGGAAAAAGTCAATTAAACATTCTGGATCTCGGCGGAGGGGTCGGACTGGCTCTATATGATGCAAAAAGGCTTCATCCGGAATTAGTTACTTACAACACCACCAGAGATGAAGAATACGGATCATACGGAGTTGATTTTCAAATAGTATGTTTTCTAGAGAGAATGCCTCGGCAATTGCGGGGAAAAATCGATTACATTTTCTCCAATATGGCCACCAGGTATATTGCTTTCTGCGATTTAACTCTTCAAGGATGTATTGAGGCTCTCGCTATCGGCGGAACCATGGAAGTGCTTTTTTCCTCGGAAAAATCATGCAACCGTAACTTAGAAGACGTGAAAAATAGAACAAAGACCGCTTACGAATATCTTAAGGATTTGGAAACGGCGAAACTCATTCAACTTCAAATTAATGGTAGAATTGGCAATAATATCAGTAGAAGTACCTTCATGGCTAATGAGCGTAGTCTTTATCCCGCTTCAAAGGTCATTGTTACAAGATTATAATCAAGCAAAAAGACCCGCATCCAACTATTTGGATGCGGTTTTAATTTTACCTATGCTTATCGATTAACAAAACAAAATAACCGGCCACCGGGCCGGTTATTTTATTAAAATCACAACAAAAACAAACTAAAACCTTATTAAACTGGAAAATATTAGCACTATGCCGGCACCCAACAGGCAACCGGCCATTTTGCCGACGGCCGACTTAAGGACCGTTCTTTCTTCATTCACTTTTTTGGTTCGTAAATTCTCAGCCGAATATCCCTCAAACACGCCGGCGATGGCATCGGTGATGGAATTGCCGACAACCCCGCCGATTATAGCGCCCGCCACACCGGCAAAGTAGCCGCCGACTATTGCCATGATTGCCAGGATACCGTTGTCAATAACACCGAATATAATATCGGGCTGGATAGATTTTACACTAATACTGAATGGAATAAGAGAAACAATACAGAGAATAGACAACCCAATCAAGACAAAGCCTATCAACTGCGAGTTGTTAATAAAAAAGATGCTGACAGTAAAAACAATAACGCATAAAATGGCAATATTAAGTAGAGAAAGGATCTTTAATTTCATAAGTGATTTATTATTTATATATATTATAACAAAAAATTACTATTTTTGCAGACTCAACTTTTCCAATACCACCTTCCAAGCCCTTAATCACCGATTAATCTGGCGCTCCTGATGGTAAAGCGTCCGTTAGGCAGCTTACCTCCGCCAGCATCACTATAGACATATGTGCTACGGCTATTATTATTATGCAAATCGGCGGTGACCAATTCTTGATTAAAATCAACAGGAACAACGTCTACATATAAATCGACACCCATCCTTTTTGCTTTAAGCTTAGCAAAATTAACAATAGCTTCATTGATTTTGGGATGCGGATTGACTGAATAAACTCTCTCAATAAATAATTGCGGTTTGTTGTTATCGTCTTCAACTAAACGCATGACACTACGCGCAACAATATCTCCGCTCTCATTATACATTTGGATAATCTTAATATTGGGATCAGACAAATAAGACATTAAACCGGCATTCATACCACTTCTACTGTCATAGCTTTGACAAGAAGCAACCGGTCTTTCTCCAATAAAAGCGTAAACCTCCAGATCAATCTTGTCAGTCAGATAAAGTTTTTCCTTTGAAACTTTTTTACCGCCATACATTTGCTCAAAACCGCCGGCGAGCAATTGACGAATGCGATTGATATCCCCTATGAAATCAGGGAATTCTTCTCCAAAGTGTCTTTCTATCAGACTAAGCGCTTTTTTCAACGGCAACTGGTTTTTATTGCCAAGAGTAAGTACTTGACTCTCTAATTCATGAGCGGTTAAATTTTTCAAGCTATTTAAATATTTAAGAGCTAAAATATAGGTCATTTCATCATTATGCTCCCGGCGGTAATCGGCTATTTGGCGCGCCAATTCCTTATACTCCGCTTGCTGTTCTTCGGTCAATCCCACTGTTTTTGATAATTCACGTAACTCCTTCTGGCGGGTGGTAAAAATATTTAATGGTTCAATTAGAACATCATACTTTTCTTCAATATTAGACAAATCTATAGACTCCTCGGTAATATGGCCGTCAGCCACGGCATCGCCGATTATATCCCTGATGCCGGCTTTCATGTCAGAGATACGGTAACTAAGAGTTTCTTCAAAATCATTTTTTTCTCCATTAAGCCATTCCTGATATTGCTCCAGAGATAAGCTTTTAGGTATTAATTTTTCCTCTTGTAATTTATTGAGCTGCAAAAGCTTATCTTTCGGTTCAGTACTACTACCCCAATTGCGCCAGAAATCATATGTGCCGCGCAAAACATGAGTAATGAATTCCTTAAAAACCAGCTCTTGGCGATAGTTTTTTTTGCAAGACCCGTAATAATAAGTCATCAATGCGCGAGATAGATCAACTGATAAACCTTCAAAGGACAGCCCCGACAACTCCTCCAGACCAAAAACATACAAGAGGAACCCCTCAACACCCTCTTGCAAATCTTTTTTTATTTCAGCGAAATCTTCCGATCGCAATATCTGACCCAAGAAACCTAAGTTATTAAGAAGCGAAAACTCCAACAAGCCTACAAGTTCCGTTCGTTGATTCTCCGGCAGAGACATTAGCCAGACGGCATGTTCCCTAATCGCCGAATGGCTATTAAGCAAAAAAATTGTTCTTACCATCCGTTCAAAACCTTCGTCAGGATTGAAAGATCCAGCGATGATCACTGACTCGCCCTCTTCCTTCTTGTTGTTAATTATTTTCTCCAATTCTTTTTGATATAATCCAACAAATGGCGTTTGTTTTACTTGACTTAAAATTGCGGAATAATGATCTATTTCCTTCTGGCTTTGGCCAAACGAATCAATTAAAGGATTCATTTCCTTGATCTGTTCTAATATTTCTGGTTGGACATCATCATTATCAAAAACAAACCCGCCATATTTACTTTTCCTGAAAGCCAAAAGTCGCGCATTCTCTCGCATGAGCAAATAATACTCTTTACCACCCAAAATATTCTCGCATAATGTTGGTGATTCGCCCTTATCTGGACGGTTATCCATTTTAAATAGTATTTCGGGATAGATAGCTATATACCCGGACAAATCTCTAGTGATATATTTGGCAGTATCCAACCCCTTAGTCCTTAAAATATTTTCATCAAAAACCAGGAATCTGTTTAACTCACAGGCCCGGTCCAAAATTTCTATGATTCTCTTTGCTAATAACTCTAAATTACGATTATTTGCTTCATACCCATTGTCAATCAGTTCCGTTAACTCTTGATTGAGCTGTCTCTTCTTCTCCTGCCTCTTCGGCGAATGTTCTAATTGTTGGAAAGATTGCAATTCCTTTTGCAGTCTCTGATCTTCTTTGCCGTACAGGTTGATTTCCCTATTCAACTGAGCCAGCGCTGAGAAATTACTTAACTTCGTTAAACGGTCCACCAAAGCCGCCGCCCTGGCCGGCTTCTTTCCTAACTCGGCTACCAAATAAAAATCATCAAATAATGATGAAAAATCTATATATTCTGCGTGGCGGATCACCAAATCAATCAAATCTTTTGTTTCAATGAGTTCTTTAGCTTCTTTCCATTGATAAGAATACTCCGTTACAGCGGCGAATAGATGACCATTCTCAACTAAAAGCTTTTTGCAAGTGTCCGCATGTTGGCCAATATATTTAGATGACAGCAGGGCTGAAAAAAAATTAGAATTAACATTGCCAGTCAGCTGTTCCGCAATGAATTGTTGCTGTTCCGCCCGGGAATAAATGTTCTCCACTATCTTGACGGATTCCTTTCCGAGAAATAGACTAGGATTGGCGGAGAAAAGCAATTTGGCTTTATCGGCTAATGATTCTACTGAGGTTTCTAACGGCTTGCCCTCTCGCCGTAATTGATGCAAGTGATACAATAACTTATTGTAATTTTTAATGAAGCTTTGACTATCAGTAGAACAAGTCCTGACTAATTCATCAAAGGCCATAACCTGATGTTTAAGGACATAACTTATATTATTAAGCCAGATATCGGGAGCGAGTTTAGTTACAGCCTCCTGAATTTTCTGTCGATCATCAGCGTTAAAGGCTAAAAAGAATCCTTCGGAGTTTAAATTTGTTATTCGTCCTACAAAGCCATAACCGCTATTCTCTTGCAAATCTTGAATCAAATAGCGGACTAATAATTGCTCCAAATCAATTCCAGAGCCAGACTCTTGTTGACGATTAAATTCTACGAATTTCTTAAGGTCGCTTAAATCAGTCAATAAACCGAAGGGGGAAGAACCCTCTTCAACACAACGACTAAATAGAGTCGCAATCTCCTTTTTTGACAAGCCCAGATTATTAATCTGAGCAAATATCGGGATACCATTGTCTTCAACCAATTTGAATAAATAATCCAACTTATCCTGACCTAACTCGTTTTGACGGCACTCCCGAAACGTACTCAATAACGTCTGAGCTCCTCTCAAAAGAGTACGGTTATTTATTCTAGCCAGTTTCATGCCTAATTTTAGCGGAGTAACATCTGTCGGATGATAATAATTCAAATTTGCTCTCTCATCTTCATTGGGATAATACGCCCCTAATTCTTTCATCAGTGTCCTTTTTTCCTCAATGTCTTTAGTTGTCAGAAAAATGCCAACCGGCAAGAACCTTTCCGGGGCTACAGCGATTCTTTTTATTTGTTGCTGGCTTAAAATATTCAGGGCCCTTATCCGATCCAAATAGGGGATCAACAAAATCGGATTTATATTGGACAAATTATCCTCGACCGCAGCGCTATTTTCATCCGGATGGCTTTCCATATATCGCAACAATCCTTCTATTAATTCAGAATTCTTATCATAAGTGGAAAATTTGTCACGTTGTAAACTATCGGTGGCAGCAACTTCACCAAACTGAGTATATTTACCGTTTTGAGACCAACGGTTTAGTTTCACGAAAGGAACGATCATCAATAAAAGATCGGGATGTTCTCTGATAATAGACAGGACCATCTCACTTCTTTTACCATAGTCAATAGCCGACCAACAAGCCTGGAAAGTTTGAGTGAACTTTAATCCGTCAAGCACACGATAAATAAAAATACCAATCTCAGCTCTTGAGCCAAAATCGATTCTATTAGCAAACTCCAGACTTTCCTTATCATCAAACTCTTTCACTGACATTAATTGCTCTAAAAACTCTACCCTATCATTATTACTTAAAGACTCAAAATCACTCCTATACCAACGCGCCACTTGCGCCAGTTGGTCAGGAGATAAAGAACGCAAATCCACATGGCCGGATTCCTTGACTGTCTCAATCAGTCCGGCAATGTCTGCTTCGGGAGTGGTTTCAGTAATTTGTTCGTATCGCTGTTTTTCTCTCATAATGACCTAATTTTACCATAAAACATAACCGATTAAAAATTAAATGCAAAAGAGGACGGCCGGCAACAACTGTCCTCTTTTAAAAATTGAATATATTATCTTAATTGTTAATTACTTACTTTTTCACTTCATTGGCAAAATAGATGGGATTGAGTTTCTCGCCGGTTGACCTCTTAATAAAATCATTCCAAATATAACGCGATCCCGGAGCAAAAACTTTCTTAACCAAATATTCTCCGACCTCTTTCATTCCGGTGTAACTTGGGAATTTCTCAATGGTTTTGATTACTTTTGTGTTAATATAATGCCTCAGCTGAGCCGCATAAAGATAACCGAGCATATAATTATGGTAATAAATCGGAGTCTGAATGATATGAATTTTCGAGGCCCAATCAGCGGAATTTCTGCCTGCCGGCTTTTTAATCAACTGGTACTTTTCCACTAAATCCCACCATAACTGATTCAAATCCTGATCAGGATTTTCATACATTGATTTTTCAAAGCGATACATAACCTGCGTCCAACGACTAAAAATCAAAGCATTCAATCGATTGTATTCCAACGCATTCGAACTTACGGCGGCCACATTAATATCACTCATATTTAAATCTTGGCGCATCCACTCTGGCGAATATACCATGTCCTGGAATAGAACCGCGACTGCTTCCGTGGTAAAGGTATGCGCTGGAAGACGCAACTCCCAAGGAAGCTCCGGATCAATCTTTTGAAAATACAATGCATGCCCAAATTCATGGAGCATAGTATTCATCCAATAATTGTCATTTTGGATATTAGTAATCACTCGGATATCCTGCCCTCGATCCATATCAAAAGCGACTGCGTGCTGATATTTTCCCGGTTTGGTGTAAAGATCGCTATTTTTGACCAGGTCGTCTATCGGAAGCCCCAATTTCTCATAGTAATCTTTGGTAAGGACTAAGACGTCTTTATTAACATACAGACTATCCAAATTAACATCAAAAATTCCCGGTACTTCCTGAAAATACCTGTTTTGATAATGCCAAGGTTGAAGCTCGGAGACCTTTATGCCGTACTGTTTGGCCAGGGCAGAGTCAATTTCACCCTTGGCGTCACGATAAATGTCTTTAGTGGCCACATCCAAATCATCAAAAATCTTTTCGATTTCCGCAGGATCATACTCGTCTAAGGTCAAAGCCATTTGCTGATAATTACTGAATCCCAAATCGCGTGCATATTCATTTCGGAGTTTTACTAATTGTAAAACGTCACTACTCATCAAATTACCAATTTTCTTGCTTCCTTCCCAGACTGCCTTAAGTTCGACTGAGTTTTTTGAGGTTCTTAGAATATTCTCCACTTCATTATCGGTAATGCTTTTACCCTTGTAAGTGACTCTGTAAGTATTAAATTTCTCTTCAGATTGATTTTGTAATGCTGTGATTTCATCCACTTTTGCTTTATCCGACATGCTGGTCATAAACTTGATATATTGCAATTCCAACTGACGCTTATAAAGCGGATTTTGAATATAGCCGGAGTCCTTGAAAGCTTTAATTTTTTCAAAAGTTGCTTTATCCAAATAAATATTATTAAGTTTAATGTTCAGCTCAGTTGATTTTTCATAAGCTTCGTTACGACCAGAAATATAGGCGTCAAAATACGCCTGGCTGACTTCTTTTGAGAGCGACACCACCTGGCTTTCATAACTCGTCAAGAACTTCTTATATTCGGCCTCAGTTTGCATAATTTTTACCTGCCTATATCCCAAGACCATAATAGTAACTGCTACCGCGACCAGCAGCAAGTATGTGACCGCCGTATTTGAAAATTTCTTTTTGTTTTTTTTCATACGATTTTTATTTTATTACAGTTTTACTCATTTAAGTATAACAAAAAATCGCCATTTGGGCGACTCTTTGAAAAAATAACTACTGCTATATAACAAATTTGAATTATAGCTTAACAGCCTCAATCGCTAAGCTTTCCAAAGGCAATCCCTGGTACTGTTGCTTGCTAATATTTTTATTTTCGCCCAAAATATTAACTTCGAGCCCTGACTCTTTTATAATTGCGATATAATCATCTTTCAATAAAGCTCCACCGACGCAACCAGCAATTAGTGTTTCGTCGTTTTTTTGTTCTTCCGTTAAATTATCTAATAGCACTATGTCAGAAATATACATTCTACCGCCAGTTTTCAAAACTCTGTAAGCTTCCTTAAACACTTTTAGCTTATTGGGAGCTAAATTTATAACACAATTACTGATAATAATATCGATAGAATTATCATCGATCGGTAAAGCTTCAATATCTCCCAACCTAAACTCCACATTTACGTAATTATATTTATCGGCACTTTCCTTGGCCTTAGTGATCATTTCTTCAGTCATATCAACGCCAATAACCTTGCCGCTATCGCCCACCCGTTTAGTCGCAAGAAAAGCATCAAAACCAGCGCCACTGCCCAAATCCAAAACAATATCACCCTCTTTAATTTTCCCCAAAGCAATGGGGTTGCCACATCCTAACCCTAAATTAGCTTCTGGAACGGCGTCCATATCTTCATCGGAATAACCGATACTTTTTGATATGGCCTGAGCCGACTTACAACCGCAACCACACCCTGATTGGGCTGTGGCTATATTAGCGTAACTTTTCTTAACAATATCCTTAACCTTATTCTGTTCCATATAATTATTGTTAGTTAATCAGTCATAAAATTCTATCACTATTATAAGTTAATAACAATCATTGATTCCATTGCCCCGTCCTCCATATAAAAAAACACCCCGTCCGCGTCATCCTCCGCCAATTAACGGAGGCGGATGGCCGGAATGAGGCGCTTTTCGTAAGTGAGACCAACACCATACCCAATGCAGTTGCCCTGATACCTCAACCGCTTGGCGACGAAATCAACTCTATTTAGGGGTTAGTTTTTTTGTCTTACTAGTTTATGATGATGTTATTTTTATTTGTTTGATTCCTGCGCGCAAAAGAATAGATAAAACAATAATTAGGGCAATAGTGATTATGATTAAGGGAGTGATCATTAGAAATGATCCACCGGAACTGATACCAAGAATAGAAAATATAACAGCATACCCAATTACTATGATCATGAGAATGCTGGCCGAAGAAATCATTAAAATTCCTGACATTTTTGATTTTTGCATAAATACAATTTATTTGATTACTTTAGGCAAGACTGGGCTTGATATAAATCTATTGCGGTAATAATACTACCCTGCTTAATTTCATTAGTTCTTGTTGCTCCTAGTTTTGCAGTGAGACAAGCCTCCATTGTTGAACTGATCGACGTCGGTATTTTTGAAGTATCAATGCCAAGTTTCTTTAATCCTGCAATCTGCTCTTGAGTAAGCAATGGATTACTGCTGGGAGTTTTGTTCACGGCGTTATCCGCCGTGATTTGAGAAGGAAATATCAATGGTTTGATATTAAGTGGGTCTGCAATCCAGAAATATATTCCGGCCAACAATAAAATAAAGAAGATAACCCCCAAAACGGTAAAGAAAACATTAATGATTTTAAGCAGTATTTTCATAGTATGATATTATATTCTTTATTATAACAAAAAATCTCCATTTAAGCGACTTTTTTATAATCAGTTCCATTCTACGAGGATTACGAGTCGATTTTGGAAAAATTGATTGGGTGGGGTTGAGTGGTTTAATAGATGTTTCTATGTGCAATTTTAGATACTTGACAAAATAATACCTACATGATATACAATCATAAATTGTAAAGGTTAAATTGTTCTTTAAAAAACGGAGGAAAAATTCAGATGAGTCTACGCTTAAGTAAAATTTTACCAATTGGCTGTGGCCAAACATATTTGGTTAAAACTCATGATGGTCATTATCTTGAGATGGGTGATGTGTTTATGGCTCGCGAGCTAAGTTTGGGAAGCAGGCCATATGCCTACGCTGATTTTGTTGACCCATCGGACACCAACAAGCGAGTGATGACTATCTGTACAATGGCGGGCTGTTCGATGCATTGTCGATTTTGCTCCATGCACGATAGTTTCAAGAGAAATTTATCGGCAGAGGAAATAGTTGAACAGGTTGGGTTCATGGCTGAACAGGGTATTGCGCTAGGTCGAAATCCCGACCTAAACGCAGCTAAAGAGTTTCGAGTACTGTATACCCGTATGGGTGAACCAATGGTTAACATTAATGCCGTTATCGACTCAATCCAAAGACTCATTGAACTGTATCCGCATGTGATTATCGGCATGAGTACGTCTGGGGTTATATCTGGATTAGAAAAACTTTTAGAATGCCCCGATATCCTACCTCACATCGATATGCAAATCAGCCTACACTCAACTGATGCGGATGAACGGCGCGAATTATTCGGTCGCAATGCCATGCCACTTGAACTAATTGCTGAATATGCAAAACGGTGGCACCACATTACAGGAAAACAATTATCATTAAATGTGATCCTGTTTGAGGGATACAGTTATGACTTCAAATCAATGGTGGAAAATTTTGAGTTTGATCCCAAAAGTATTTGGTTTAGACTTTCCCCCTGGAATGTTGTTGCCGGAGCAGACTTTGACAGCCTACTCAAGGTCCAGGATATCATTGCGAAGCAGCCACTTTCCGGTGATGTCATAGCTATGATTATCCACGATATTAAAGATCTCGGCATTGCCTTTGCTTATGCACCGGCAATCGACAAGGAGATAGAGAATCAAGTGGCTTGCGGCCAAGCACTTGAGGCCTTCAAGAATATGATTTAGCTCATTAACTACGCACTTACCCCGCGCAATTTCTTTCGGAGCTTCCGAAGAATCGCGTGGGGTTTTTCTTTTTCTCAAAATCACCTTCATCCTACCTGCCTGCCAGTAGGCAGACCCACCCTAGTAGCAAACCAACATAAAAAGACCTACAATTATAGGCCCTTTTATATCGTTCCATAAAGCGGGAGAAAGTGGACGAAGTTATAACTTTTTTTATTAAAAATGAGGCGTTTGTGGTATAATGTATGTGTTATAAATAATAAATAAATATGAATAAAAAAATAATAGCGATTGTAATTATTTTGGTTATGGTTGTTGGTGTATTGTTTTTGACTTTTCAAGATAATATAAAAGATATATTATTTAAATCAAATATATCATTGGATAATGTAAGTATTGAAATAATTCAACCTCATGCTAACCACAAATTGTCTCCAACACAGTTGGCTAAAGCAAAAGAACTTTTTGGCAAGAATAATATTAGTGAAGATTTTAATGAAGATTTATGGATTTATAATTTAATAGAAGGAAATAATGGTGATTATATAATTAAAGCTCTCCAGTTATATAATGGACTCACCATTTTTTCTAGTGATTTGTATTATCATTTTAGAGAAAACGGCAATATTAGGTATTTGGTTGGAGATGTAGCTCATGTCGATATAAACTCTCTTGAACCAAAAATTTCACCAGAAGAAGCTATTTTAAAAATTAAACGTAAACATAAATTAAAGTTGAATGATTTTAATATTGAATTAGGTCTTAGGGATAGGTATATTTCTATGGGTGAAAACAAACAAGAATACCTTTTAGTTTGGAAAATTACTAGGAATAATAAGGATAATAGTATTGGATTATCTGGCATGTTTAGTGAAGCAATAGTTGATGCAGTCACTGGAGACATTCTATATTATTTTGATGGCGTGTTTAATTAAAAAGTTTAGATCCCGCCCAGCCTCATAAAAAAGTATCAAAAAAACACCTAATATAATAGGTGTTTTTTTATCCAGATTTTGCGGGGCTTACGGGGTGATTTTGGAAAAATTGATTGGGTGGAGGTGGCGGGTAGTTTACCTAATTATCTAAAATTAGACAAACATTTTGGTTGAGGATAAATTGATATTGACATAATTATGACCATATGATATAATTATATATTATCAAATGGTATAATTCAGCCATGGGATTAATCGTGGAAACGGCACTTAACATAAAGGAGACAAAAATGAGGATTGGAATGTTTAATAAAAATAGCAATGGCTGTACACCATTGCTTCACCATCTTGCTTCTACTCTTGACATCAAAATTCAGTATGTAGATAAACTCTCTTATCTGACCGGCGAGGACTGTGAATTCAAACTTGATGTTTTGTTGGTGCACCCCAATCTGAGCCCGATTATGTGGGCTGCTCTGCGAGAATGTGTGCAAAAAAATCCGCACATCAAATTCGTAATTTTACTGGACTCCGAAAGCGTTAGTTGCTTTAATGCTAGCGGACTATCCGGCACCGCCAATATTGAAACGATCCATTGGACCAATGAGAGAGAGTTTCAAAAAATTATCCAACTCATGGAGAATGCGAGGCACTCTGCGGATTGAGATTATTCTATTACATTTTAGTTCATTACGCCGGGAACAAGGAAGTTCTCGGCATTTTCATTTTCCTAAAATCCACTCCATCCCATCCGCCCTAGCCACAAATCAACAAAAAAAGACCTACAAAAATAAGCCTTTTTAATCGTCTTATTATGCGAAGAGTAATAGACGATGTTAGAACCTATATTAGGCTTCACGATGGTGGTTTTGATATGCCAATAATAAGATTGATATTAAGCTTGACAACATAATATTTATATGATATGTATAGTGTATTGAACATTAACAGAAAACAATAGGCAACTCAAAGGAGATACTATTATGGCAACACAAGAGTATATGTTAGTAACTTATTGGTGTTGGGATCATTTTCATAATGAATATTCAACAATTGCTATTGAAATGGATAGTGAAACAGATGAGAGTATTGAATCTGTTTTTGACTCTAATGCACCACATTACCTAAAAAACTATCTTATTGGGATATTAAAGAGTATATTTGATACCCGAGAACGCAGCTCAAATATTTCAATGGGAAAAGGTAAAATGATTCGTCTTTTCAAAATTGTTGGTTCTAATGGATGTCCATTTGGTATTTCTCCGATTCCAAATCATGATTGCAAGGAATGGAAAATAGGCTTTACTTTGAAGCCAATATGCGACTTTGATAGGGATGGAAATCCAATTCCCCTAGGCTCTTTATATGAATTAAAGCGATAAGTAAATAAAAAACTTCCACCTCGGACCGTCATCCTTGGGATGGGAGTTTTCTTTTTTTATTCTAATTTT
Organism: Patescibacteria group bacterium; assembly: GCA_041650895.1. Classification (NCBI taxonomy): domain Bacteria; species Patescibacteria group bacterium. Next base: position 622,151 of record JBAZKF010000001.1, read on the forward strand.
GCGGGGCTTACGGGGTGATTTTGGAAAAATCGATTGGGTGGATATTTCAGTAAAATTTAGTCAAAATTGTCTAAATTTAGGTAATTTAACATAATTATTTAATTTTAAATAAGACATAGATGAATAAAATACTTTACAAAAATGTATTTTTTGCTATAATACATTGTTAATTCCTAATGGAATTTTCAGTCGATCCGGACTGGTATAATACTAAAGGATAAAAATTGATCATTAAAAAACAACAAAAAGGAGAGACAGCACCATGAATAAGAGCTTGAGTTACGCCGTTAGGGCGACGGATCGTTGCAATCTGAATTGCCGTTATTGCTATGCCAAGACCGAGAAACCACAGGATATGTCATTGGCGACATTAGTCAGAATTCTTGAGCAAATGGCTGATTATAATGCGGGGGAAACAGTAATTAGTTGGACTGGTGGCGAACCATTGTTGATGGGTCGCGCTTTCTTTGAGCTCGTCTTGGCAACACAACGCCGACTCGGCAAAAAGTTTACTAATATTCTCCAAACCAACGCCATCCTACTGGATAAAAATTGGATTGAGTTTCTGTTGGCTAATAACTTTCAGGTACGCACTAGCCTGGACTTTCCGCCCGAGTTGCATGATGAAATGCGACAAGCCGGCAACTTTTCCGCTACTTTAGAAAAAATCAAATTAATGGTTGCCACCGGTTTGCCGGTTAACGTCAATACGGTCATCACCAATCGCAATATCGACAAGGTCGAAGAGATTTACGCTTTCCTTAAACAATTGGCGATTAGCAGTTTTTCTGTTTCTCGCATGGTGCTACAAGGCAATGCGTTGATCAATCACGATCTGGCGATCCGCGAGAACAGTGAATTCGGATTATTCCTAGTCAAGCTCTTTGACTTGTGGATCAATGACCGAAACGAACCGCGGATTGCCCGGATTACTCCGCTCGACAAACTACTCAATGCTTGCCAAAGCTATCTGCGGCATGACGACAAGGATCCTTGCTTCCATTGCCAAGATCAGCTTCTGGCCATCGGGCCGGGCGGGGAAGTTTATCCTTCCTGCAATAAATTCTTCGGCGTGCCAGAATCCTGCCTGGGCAATATTACTGACCGCAACTTAGCGGAAGTGCTAAAGTCTCCGGAACGAGGTAAGTTTCTCAGCGAAGTCAGCGCAGTAACCGAGCGACTCTGCAGCGAATGCGAATTCATGCCGATCTGCGAAGGCGGTTGTTTCTATATCGCCTATAATATTCGCCACGAAGCCGAGCAAATTACCGGCCGCGAGCAATTCTGCAAAGGTTATTATCTTATCTTAGCCCGAATCATGGATTACCTGAGGGAGGGCAAATGATGATCCAGATACCGACACTACACCAACTCAAATTCGCTGTCGGTTATGATTGTAATCGACGTTGCGGCTTTTGCCTGCAACAGAATAGTGACCACCAGCCGATTCTTGACTTTGCCATCGTCGAGAAGATTTTTCAAGAGGAAATGGTGGCGCGAGATGTTAATCTTGTTACCTTAACTGGCGGTGAGCCGACCTTCGGCCGTTATTTACCCTTGACTCTACGCATCATCAGTCATATATCTCAGCTTGGCAAGCAATCTTGCATTTTCACTAACGGTGATTTTCTTGATGAGAATGCGCTCAGTGTCTTCCGCCAGGCTGGTGCAACGCGTTTTCGAGTCAGTTTGTATGACCCGATTGATTGGGATAGTACCGGTCGATTGATTAAGACTCTTAAGTCTTTCGGTTATCCGGCGATGTTCAAATATACGGTAACCAAAGAGAGTTATGATAATTTACTACAAATCTTGATACGTTTTGGCGAGTCGGAAATCGAATGGTTCCAAATCAAGCCTTATAACAGGACTGAAATCCCAGCTCAAGACAAGCTTTATGAGATGTCACCTTATCAGGTTCTATCCATGGCTCGAATGCTGCTAGACTTTCGCAAACAATACCCGCGTATTAAAGTTGATCTACTACCTCTATGTTACGAATTTTTAGTTGATGAAACTCTGGATATTGGCGATCTCAGTCTGTGTCATTGTGGCAAGGGTTCACGCGGCTATCTGGTAATTGGCCCGACTGGCGACATACGCATCTGCGGCGCTTATCCCGATCCGATCGGTAATGCCCAAACCGATTCGATTACTGAGCTATGGCAGAATCACCCTTTGCTACAGCAAGTACGCGGTTTGGCGAGCCGTCCCAAACCCCAGGAATGCGCGGGGTGCGCGCACTGGAAAAAATGCGCGGCTACTGATTGTCATAGTGCAACTTTCGCTAGATACGGTAATTTCGCACATGGCAACCCGCAATGTCCGCTACTGGCTCAATAATCTGCTCATTACTACACGCCGAGAACAAGGAAGTTCTCGGCGTTTTCTTTTTGTAAAAATCTGCAATCGATTCCATCGTCCCGTTCTTAGTATAAAAAACACCCCAATTATGGGGCGTTTTTCGTAGGCGGGCTCGAGTGGGACTGATTATAACTTATTTTAAGGAGCATAAAGGGGTTTATTATGTACCGAATTTAGCTAAAATTAGATGAAATTGAGAATATGTGGATAAATCGCTATTGACAAAATAATTGCTATATGCTATAATTGAATATTAAAACTGATTCCTATTTTTGCGAGATAATAACTCAGAAAACATCGATTTTCTTGGCTGTAGTGTCTCAAAAATCACGAAACTAAAAACTTAGGCAAAAAAGGAGTTTACCATGAATCAGTCCGCACTTTCCCAATATGAACAAGGTTCCGCTGAACGAGTTATCGCTCATGCCGCTTGGAAACATTCGCGGGGTCGCCAACCCTCGATGACTTTCATACTGGAGCACAATCCCCGCAAAGCTCTGGCGCTCGCAAAGTCTGTTATCCGTTGCAATCAACAAACCAAGCTGCTCGATCGAATCGGGGCAAAGATTGTCGAGTCCAAAACATACGACAACATGACCGACGCCGAGATCAAAATCGCAGTAAGAAGTATCATCTCCTCATCATCATCTGAAGAAGAAGTGAAACAGAGGGTCCGCGATGAACTCGGCTGTCCCTACGGTATCTGTCTTAGCACCGATGTTCCTACCGACGTAGTCGGGAGAGAAGCAAGAGAACTGGTGCGTGGCCTCGGTGGTCTTGTAATGAAGAACGGCGCCATGGCGATGGCTACGATACACGGCCATAATGGAGTCATTTTGATTTGACCACCAAATAACGAAGCACATTCCCCCGCACGATTTTGGGAAGCCCCAAACATTGTGCGGGGCTTTTCATTTTGTTAAAATTTCACTAAGTTATAATGTCCCATTACCCCTATCAAAAAACACCCCGATTATGGGGCGTTTTTCGTAGGCGGAGGGTAATAAACGATGTTAGAACCCGTCTTAAGGAAAACGACAAATTTAGTTTACCCAGTTCGGCAATTATAACTAGAATGATTTAGATAAAAAAATTGGAAACTCAAATTTAAGACGATAGCCATTCTTTGTCACTGAAGCAGCCTTCCTGTCCTTAGATAAAATGGTTTGCATTCGCTTTATATCGCTATTATCTAGCTTATATCTATCAATATGGTCCTTATCTGAAAGCAACATTTGTTTTCCTCTACCTATTAATTGTGGAGCCGTAAAACCGGCTCTTTTATAAATATCAACCATATCTAATGATTGAAAAAAACGGTTGCCAATTTTATTAGATGAATTATAGGCGAGACTTAAAGTGTCGCGGTCATCTAAGTTAGGAATGTAGGCTGGCTGATTTACAAAGAGTCCATCTTTTTTTAGATGCTTTTTAATAATTTTAAGAACCTTTATTTGCAATTTTTTAGAAGGAAAATAATCAAGGGAACTCCTCATTATTACAAGGTCGAATTTTTTGTGAAGATTCATTTTAAGCAAATCAACGCACACCTTAGTTGTTTTGGGATTTTTGTTTTCGCTCAAGTGTTTTGACGAAGCGTCAACAATAGTTAATCGTCCTCGTCCTAAGCTATTTATAAGTTTCTCTCCCAAAAGTCCGGAAGCCGAAGCAACATATAAGATATCTAAATTCCTCTTTGGTAAATAAGGTTTTACTGCTTTAATAAAGAGCTTGAAATTTTGTTCATCAGAAAAATAACCGCCATAGGTTAATAGCCAATCTTTTCCCAGAACATTTTTATCTTTATCTAAATTATACTTAACTATTTTGGAAGGAGTGGTCACAAGATTAAAAAAATAATTATTTATTTACTAAATTTTATCATTTTTGGGCACCAAAAACAATCAAAAGTTCTATCGTCCCGTTCTTAGTACAAAAAACACCCCGATTATGGGGCGTTTTTCGTAGGCGGGGCTTACGGGGTGATTTTGGAAAAATTGATTGGGTGGATTTTTCATCAAAATTTAGTCAAAACTGTTTAAATTTAGGTAATTTATGATAATTATTTAGCTAATTTTAGAGAAAATACAGTGAATATGTGGATAAAATACTTGACAAAATTTAATTCATATGATAAAATAATATAATGACAATTTTATCAGAGGGTAATTTAGTACAATAACAACAACCAACAGGAGACAAAAGACATGGGAGACTCGGTGAACATTCACGGGTTGGACAAGGCTGCGGTTTTGGCGGCGTTATATAACGCTTCGAGGCCGCAAGGGCTTGGCATTTTACAATTCGATGCGAAGCCAATGACGCGCGATGAGGCGGCCAAAATCCTCGAGCAGCAAACCCACTTCGACTATCTCAAAGGCCGGGTCATGAAAATCGACCTGTCCAAGGACGAAGTTGGTATTTGGGGTTACGACCGTGACAACGGTGCCGGTGCCGCCGCAAAGGCGATTGAAGCGCTGCATATCAGTGGCAACGCCAACAATGAATGATACCATCCAAGCCACTCACGCACAAGGCGCGCACGATGCCGCGAAGGCTGCCCGTGAGATGATGGGACAGGAAACGGCCTTCCGTCAGGAAAACGGGATAGCCGTCATGAATCTTGGCCTCGCCGATATGTGCGATGTTCTCGATCCAGCTATCGACCGCGGCCTCAAGCAGTAGCACAACGCCCCGCACGATTTTGGGAAGCCCCAAACATTGTGCGGGGCTTTTCATTTTCCTAAAATCCACTCCGTCCCGTCCGCCCTACCCATTAAATCAACAAAAAAAGACCTACAAAAATAAGCTTTTTTAATCGTCTTATTATGCGAAGAGTAATAGACGATGTTAGAACTTATCTAAGTGGATGCAAGAAGTGTTTTGAAATAACTAGAATCAACCAGAATTGATGCTTGACAAAATTATTCTTATATGATACAATCATATGTTAATAGTTCATTAGCTTGATAGGATTATTATTACCCAAACAAACACAAAGGAGGTCACTAATAATGACGACTCAAAACTATCTCCAAATCGCAAGGGACAATGAAGCGATATTCAGAAATGTGCTGAGAGACCTAAGGGATAATAGAACAATCAGACCTATGGGACTCTATGTTCCTGAAGACCTGGAAACGGAAGCGGAGCTTGAAAAGATTTTTGAAGAATACTCTTCTGGAAATAGATACGGAATATTCACGATTACCGATTTCACGGTCGGCGAAGGGTTTGCAACTATTGCGTTTCAAGACATTGCTTGCTTATCCGGAGGCGGGGCAAGATTAAAGTATTCTGTCAGTGACGACGACGTGCAATACCTTGAGCCAGAATTCACAATGATGAGTTAAATACCGCCAGCCACAAACAAAGTACAACTACGCAATTAACGCCGAGGACAAGGAAATCCCCGGCGTTTTCTTTTTTCCTAAAATCCCCTCCGTCCCGTCCGCCCTAGCCATAAATCAACAAAAAAAGACCTACAAAAGTAGGCCTTTTTATATCGTTCCATAAAGCGGGGCTTACGGGGCGATTTTGGAAAAATCGATTGGGTGGGATTAGTATTATATTTGCCAAATTATCTAAATTTAAACAATTATTTAGGTTAATTCATTAATTTTGTTAAACATCAATTGACAAATTACCAAACTTGTATTAAGATACTCTATTGTACTCCTCATTTATTTCAAGTGGGGGTAAATAGTACAATGCACATTAACAGGAAAAAAGGAGAAGACTTCATGAACCTAACTATAATCGTAACACTGGGCGCTATTGGATTAGTGGTACTAATCGGATTGGCATCCGCACTGTTATTTCGACATGTGGTGAGCACCAATATGGTGCACATTGTACAAAGTCGAGCAAAAACAACTCCATATGGCACTGGGCAAAAATCCGGTAACGTCTACTACAAATGGCCATCTTGGATTCCAATTTTAGGCGTGACAGTAATTGAATTGCCGGTAAGCAACTTTGATTTGTCGCTGAACGGCTATGAAGCCTATGATAAAGACAGGGTACCCTTTATGATTGATGTTACTGCCTTCTTTCGCATCAATAATACGGCTGAAGCCGCTCAACGCGTCGCCAGTATTCAAGAGATGCGTGAACAATTGGAACTCATTGTAAAGGGTGCTGTAAGAAAAGTCTTGGCATCAGACGTTATTGATGCTATTATGGTAGAACGCTCAAAATTTGGAGACCAGTTCACCCATGAAGTTAAAGATCAGCTGATCCAATGGGGCGTCGAATCTGTCAAAGCTATGGAATTGATGGATATTCGCGACACCAAGGGGTTCGAGGTTATTGCCAATATAATGGCGAAAAAGACATCTTTTATCGCCATGGAAAGCCGCTTAGAGGTGGCAAGCAATCATCGGAAAGCTGAGAATGCGGAAATTGAGGCGGAACAAGCCATCAGCGTTCGCCAACAAGAATCCCAACAGGTGGTTGGTGAACGGACTGCTCAAAAAGATAAGTTGGTGGGAATCGCCCAACAACAGGCACAACAAGAAGTTCTCGAACAAGAAAAAGAAACCCGCGAACGACAAATGGCTGTGCAACGGGTTCAGCAGGTTCGCGCGGCGGAAATCAGTAAGGACGAAAAAGTCGTTGCTGCTGAGCAAGACAAGGCTACTCGCGTCATTATGGCCGATGGCTCTCTGTTAGCCCAAATTAAGGAAGCTGAGGGTATCGAAAAACTCGGTGAAGCCAGAGCCGCAGCCGAAAAAGCGATGCAATTGGCACCGGTTCAAGCCAATATTACGTTGGCGAAAGAAATCGGACAAAATGCTGGCTATCAACAATACCTGGCGATGATTGAAGCCATCAAGGCATACATTACTGTTGGAGGTGAACAAGCAAAGGCTCTGCAAAAAGCTGATGTTAAGGTAATTGCCAATGCTGGACAGCCGACAGAAGGCGTCAAAAATGTCATGGATATGTTCACTTCCAAAGGTGGAACGAACATGGCGGCAATGATTGAAGCACTCGCTCAGACGCCAATGGGTGCCAAACTTTTGGCAACATTCATCGGCAATAATAGCGATAATGCCGAGGCTACTATCGATACTGAGGCATAAGTATAATTTTTTTTCAACAACGCTGAAGACATTCGTCTTCAGCTTTTTTATTTTTCTAAAATCATCGTTACCCCATCCGCCCTAGCCACGAATCAACAAAAAAAGACCTACAAAAATAGGCCTTTTTATATCGTTCCATCTAGCGGAGAGTAATAGACGATGTTAGAACTTATATAGGTGGATGCGAGAGGAATTATGAGATACCAAGAATATGAGCTTGACAAAATTAACTGTAATTGCTAAGGTCTAATATCGAACATTCGACTACAACCAAGGGGAGATACATAATGACTAAACGAGAATACATACCAAAAGCAAGTGTAAAGAAAAGTGATATAAAAAGAGAAATTTTAGTGGCAATGATTGATTGCGCAGAAAATATACGTGGTTATTATGAAGCTGCTGCTGGTTTAATATTTGAGGATGGTTATATACCTCCAGAAGAATTTAGACCCGGGGTAGCTGACAGATTTTTGTTTTCAAAAATTATTGACGATGATTGGGAAAGAGTGTTAGATATCTACTGTTGCGCACCACTACACCCCAGAATGATTGGGTTTGGACTAATGATAGAAAAATACTATCCCCAGTATGGCACTTTCAGAAAAATGAGCGAGGAAGAAAAAAGAGAGAGAATGAAGCTTAAAAAAACTTGTAGACGAGGATGAAATCAGCCAATAAAAAACTCCCAAATTGGGAGTTTATTTTTATTTGGAAAATGCGGGGCTTACGGGGTGATTTTGGAAAAATTGATTGGTTGGAATTAATATCTGGTTTACCTAGTTATCTAAAATTAGATAAATACTTAATCTATTAATAATCCTAGTATTGACAAAAAAATACTACTATGATATACTAATTTGATATTCCATTATTGGAATCTCATCCCAGTCCGGGATGGCAGTCGCCAAAAGGACAAAGAACCTTACAGTTAGAAAGGAAAAACCGACCATGGATGACATGCTTGGTGATGCTCTGAAGACCATCTTCGGACCATTGAAAAACCTCATGGAGCAATTACAGGGAAACAAACGTGAACTGTGGTTGCAAGTATTACAGCAATTATCGAGAATGAAACCGGAAACGGTTTTACTTAAACTCAGCCGACCACTTTCTCCTCCCCTTTGGATTAAAATCGAGGTTGGCGGACTTAAACTCAAACCGTTGCAAATTATTGAAAAATTTACTGCGGCAGGAGTCGGTCCAAACCATAAATTCCCATTGATGTTTAGTTTGATTGAGTATCAGCGAGGAATCAACGCTGAAACTAAAGATGTTGAGTTCGTTAAGGGCAATCTTTATGAACTATTTGGAATCACAAAAGAGAAGATTTCCGTCGACTATTTTCTAAACAATGAATTTCTGGCGCAATATGGACTAGAGCTATGTGAACCTGCCGATGCAATCTCTATTCGTCTCGCTTGGAAAGATCAAAGAAAGGGCGAAAGGGCTTTTGTGGGGACAAAGCCTTACTACTATACAAGAAAAGAACAGCCAGATGGATACCTCTACCCAACAGTTCCTTCGCTGATGGGAGCGGCTGGAAAGGTATGGTTTGGAGAGGATTGGGCCACGGCCGACATGGGACCTTGTAGTTACACTCGTAATGTTTGGATATTCAGACGTAAGTGCATCCAATCGTAAGCACATTCGATAAATTTCAACACCGAGGACAAGAAAGTTCTCGGTGTTTTCATTTTCCTAAAATCCACTCCGTCCCGTCCGCCCTAACCACAAATCAACTAAAAAAGACCTACAAAAGTAGGCCTTTTTATATCGTTTCATCTAGCGGGAGAAAGTGGACGAAGTTATAACCTTTTTTAATACATACGAAGGTTATTATTACATACCAAACTTAAGTTCAATAAAATAACTACTTTTATTTCACTCCTTTCCATTCATTAAAAAATTCTTGCAAAAACCCCTCCATATACCTATGCCTTTTGTTAGCCATCTTTTTGCCAGTAGCCGTGTTCATATTATCTTTTAATTTCAATAACTTACTATAAAAGTGGTGAACCGTGGAAACGTCTTCTTTATTTTCATTAAAATATTTGCGTTTAAATGCTTTTTCTGGAACCCACATATTTAAAGAGTGGGCGCCTCCATATGCAAAAGTTCGACCAATTCCAATAGCTCCAATAGCGTCCAAATTATCAGCATCTTGGATAATTAGAGTTTCAATATCTGAAACGGTTTTGCCTTTCTTGGAAAAGTTGTATTCTTCGTGATATTCAATGCAATGCAATATCTTCTTTTTTTGTTCTGAAGTTAATTTTGTTTTATCAATAATCTCTTTAATTTTAGGCAATGAATCTTTTGGTGAACAAAATTTGTTTGTTTCTTTTCCAATGATTCTATGCATATCGTGCAAAAATGCTCCAACAGCAATAACCACTCTGTCCCCACCTTCTTTTTTTTGTAAATAATTAGCAATATTTAAAACTCTCTTTAAATGATAAATATCGTGGCCGCTGCCTTCGTTAGAGAATAATGATTTAATTTCTTTTTCGATTTTGCCAATAATCTTTTCCATAGTTTTTAATTGTTTTCATTTATACGTTTAGTATACTAAAAAATCGCCATTTAGGCGACTTTTTATAATCTGTTCCGTTTGCGGACTGGTGAGGTCAAGTACCAAAATATAGAGGTCTTTCAAAGCTTTTTTGGACTATTTATTTTAGAAAATTTGAGGTGTTAGGGTCATGATATATTTAAAATGGCTTATTTTTTTCAAGCCAATTTAACGAATAAAAATCACCAAGATGCATTTCTAAAGATAAAAATTGATCCTCTAGGAAAAAAGCATACTGTTTTAAGTCCTCTTCAGATCCATAATTTTTATATACCTCATTTATCAAATGAGTTACTCTTTTTCCTAGTCTTTTACCGTCTATTGGGTCTAATCGTTTGCCATCATGGACAATATCATTTCTAATCTTGTATGCTTCCCAAATTACATTTGCAGCATTTTCACCATTCATAGGACACACGATATTCATATGAGTCTGTAATGTGTTTTTAAAATCAATCTTTCCATTTGATTTATAAACTTGGATTCCATGATACTTGATAAATGTTTCAATTGATGTTATGGATTTTCTAATACAATCTTCATAATTGCCGCTAAAATATGCATGCATTGAATCAACCAAATCTCGTATATATGTCCGATTAAATTTTGATTGCAAATCAACTAATGGAGGAAATGAACCAATGGCCATGGGCCACATCACTAAAATCCTTTCACACGTTTCGCTTATAATAATACAGAGATCAGAGATATCCATTACTGAATACGTCCGTATCAAAAAATGTCCCTTTAAATATCTTTGATTGAGAATCTCATGATTCACATACGGCATTATTTCAGCAATATATGCAACTATAAAATTATCGCCTCTATGCTTTTGCTGAATGTCTTCAATCAATTTTTTAGAAAGTTTCTCTCTAATAGTAATACTAATAATAGAGCCTCGCTGATTTAGCCAAACCGTTTTTTCATCAAAATTTATGACGGCATCACTAATCTCTCCTGGAGAAAATAGCTGGGCATGAATTTCTACTGGAATTTTTACATTGTCCTCTACATATTCTTGCCCTATGTAATATCTTAAATGTTTTGGTTTATATGCTGTATTTTTCAATTTTTTAAATATTTTCGAAAAACTCATAAAAATGTAATTAAAAAAAATCGAGCACAAAGCTCGATCTTTTTATGCACATTTGAAGTGCTCGGGTCGCTCGATAAAACGAGCTTAGTGGCGGGGCTTACGGGGCAATTTTGGAAAAATTGATTGGATGGAGGTGGTGATAGATTGGCCAAATTGTCTAAAATTTAACAAGCGCTTTATTTGTTGATAATTTTCTCCTTGACGGGGCAATAATAATATGGTAATATTAGCTATTACTCAATGTGCGAGTAATGTAGTTGGAATTGGGCGGAAGGCCTAATTTCAAGGTTCCTTACAACGGCGGAATGCCGAAGGAGAACATAATGGGAACGAAACATAAACAAAAAAGACAGCCGCAGGACAAATTGGGATACTGGCTACGAAAACTCCCAATTTGTCGAGAAATTGTGGTCTCGCAAATGCAAGAGTGTCCGCCGATAGTCCCCGAGTTAGATGTCAAATATCAAATCGCGGATACGGCAACAATGCATTTACAGGCAAACAACATTCATCTTTATAGTGGTCGGTATCTCATCGGCGACAATAATGAGCGTGGCACACGTTTTGAATATGCCTTGGCCGTGGATGCTAAGGGAAAAGTCATTAGCCGATTAGAATGGCGACGAGGTACTCTCGGACCAAATAATACCGAACTCTATCTTAAATATATTTTTGGTTTTGGTAAAAAACCTGAGGTTATCACACAAATCAAGGAAATCTATTGGGTGACTATCTATCATTGGTATACCGCTCCGACACCCACTGATACTAATCCAGTAGAACCGAACTTCGGTAATACCATGAAGAAGATTGAAACTCACATCATCGTCTTCCGTAAGCCAAGAAATAAATCGTTTGCTGAGCTGATTGAACAAGCAGAACGCGAGAAGGAGGAATGCGAAACCGCATACCTGAGATTCCCAAAAAAGATGCCAAAATATCACGGCATTGAGGCGGCCTTACGCGCCGGATGCAAAATGCACGCCTTTTCTTCCGGTGGTGGCCTGCGAGTGGTACGTCTGGAAAGAGCTGCAAAAGACGGAAAGCGAAACATCAATTATCCAAAATTAATGGGCTATGGCGAACATCCACATATTGAGGAAGCTCTCAAACAACTTAATGAAGATTATTTAGCCGGCGGACGACCTTATAAAAAGGTTTACGGCAAACTCTATCCCCACTATCTTACTGGCGACACAGTTTCTACCAGCAACATTGATTGGTGGATTCGTAAAGGCAGTACCTTTGATTGCTGGTTTGAAAATGGTGAGGTAATATTCCAATTGGCCGGTCTAATTCAAACAGAGACGCCACCATTAGTACTGGCTGCAGTCGAAACTGAAGGAAAAACAGTTCGTTGTAGTAATCGAGGATACACCTATGAGGCCTCGCCATATCTTTTTGCTAATGGAGAAATAGGCAGCTCATCGACTGTAATTGAAGGACCGGCTGACCAACCCAATAGCGATGCATGGATGTATCACATCAATAAAACTGGACACGGCCAGAGTTTCTGGGAGGCAATGAAAGCCGCTTTTGAAGCGCCAGAAATTGAGGTCACGAGTAACTAAGCACACCAACACCGAGGACAAGAAAGTTCTCGGTGTTTTCTTTTTTCTAAAATCACCTCTGTCCCGTCCGCCCTAACCGCAAATCAACAAAAAAAGATCTACTTTTATAGGCCTTTTTATGTTGTTCCATTAAGCGGAGGGTAATAGACGATGTTAGAACTTATCTTGATGGGTGTAAGGAGAGTTTTGAGATGCCTAAAATTGGCGTTTGACATAATAATAAGATTATGATAAGTTATTACATTAGTTGTAATAATTTTGGTCTTTAACAAAACAGGCTATCCTAATCGGGAGGCCATAACAAGGAGAATATCAGATGCACAAGAAAGAGCTGATTGGCCGATTAGAGCAGTTTGTTGTCACTTTTGAACAACGTAGGCCGGCGTGGAAGGGTCAGCGGTCATTCGCCAACTTCCTAATTTACTATCTCGGCAAGCTCAATATACCCAACGACGAAAAGTATGACTTCTGGGATATTGACCACTACCTGCCAGAACTGATGGTGGATGCTTTTGAGCAGCTGCGAACCGGCACCGATGAGGAGACCGCTCGTTTTCGTAGCGAGTATGAAAAGGATGCAGAACACGAAGTGCCTAATATCACTGACCTTGGCGTGACTGATACTTTACATCAATGTTTTGCCGTTCAGACCACGCTAGGATTTCTGCTCAAAGATGTTATGGAAAATGATTGGATTGAACACCACATTGAGACCTACTGCAATGCCCAATTACACGTTCTTCAACAGACCTTTGATAAATTCACCCGACTTGTCTATCGACGAGGATTGGGTGAAATTATTGAAAAATGTCCCAAAAGCGGGATGAGCGGTAAGTTTGGTGATGTTGAACTCCGTACCTTCATAACAGCCGGTCGCATTATGTTCACTTTTGCCAAACCAATAGACAAGAGTAAGAAAAGCTACTATAAGGACGGTGATAAAACGTATTGCAACGAATGGAGTGTTTCATTTATTGGCGAAGATGGCGACCCGCTCTTATTGAGTGCCGGCATGCAATCAATTGGAGCAGACTTCCGCACCGCTCTTAATTTGATTGAAGAGGTTATTAAGAACTGGCCATCAGCCCCGAAACAACAAAAGAGGATTTACAAAGCAAGCCCCAATGTCAGTTTAGTATAACGATTAACAATGTTAGATGCTCATTGCGTCCCGTGGTATTTTTTACACGGGGCGCTTTTTATTTCCCGAATGCCGTCGGTTCCATCGTCCCGTTCTCAGTATAAAAAAACACCCCGATTATGGGGCGTTTTTCGTAGGCGGAGGGTAATAGACGATGTTAGAACCTATATTGGTGGGTGTGGAAGGAGCTTTGAGATACCCCAAATAATCCCCTGACAAAAAAACGCTCCAGGTTATACCTGAAGCGGATGATGATATGCGACTTTAATCATTAGCCCTTAAGTGATGCGGAAATTCGTTTGCAAGAATCTTCAAGTAGGTCATGGTTCCACGACCAACGTGCTGGACAATCCCTACAAAGACAAATTACGCTTCTGCGGCCATTCGGATTTTTCATAATATCACCAAAGAAGTAAACGCATTCTACTCCCTTACTGTCATATAATTTCTCCAACACACAATCTTTGCCGTAAGCTATGTAGTTCCGCCAAAGAATGAGAAAGGCCTTGACCCCAAGTTGGATATTACCACTCTCTTCGGCGCGTCTCAATTTTTCCTCGCCGGTGATTTTTAACTCACCCTTATTGAGATGCGTCTCAAAAAGCACATTCTCCCAATTGATAAACACTAATCTTTCAGCGCGTAAGTCACGCTTGTCCCAATCATAAATTTCAAGACACTCACCAAAAAAATCCCGTATACTGCATCTATCGAAAGATTGGACATTGATTGTCACACAAGACAGCCCCAGTAAATCCAGAAATCTATGGAATTTTCGCTTAAGGAATTGAGTAGCCACTGTCGGGTTTTGAAGTTTATAACCACTGGGAATTTTACTTGTAACGGGCAATGATGAATCAAGAGCCGAAAGCATAAAGCCACCAGGAACATCCTGGTCATTCAATACGGCTGATTCATTGACTTTTTGAACTCTTGCCATTGTTCATTTTCTCCTCTCGAGTTTGTTTTTATGAAAGAACACTCCATATTCGGATAAGTTATAATATCAAAACAATCAATACTTGTCAATCGGTTCCATCGTCCCGTTCTCGGTATAAAAAAACACCCCAATTATGGGGCGTTTTTTGTAGGCGGACCGGACGGGACTCGAACCCGCGACCTCTGCCGTGACAGGGCAGCGCTCTAACCAACTGAGCTACCGATCCAAAACTCTCTCTAATATTATAGAGAGAGAATAAGTTATTCAGTTTTTGCTTCTTCGGCTGGGGTCGCGTTAATAGTTTCTACAACCTCTTCAGCCGGCTTTTCTTCAGTTACGGCCTCAGTTACAACTTCTTCAACTGGAGTCTCAATAGTTGCTTTAGCTGCTTCCTCAACGGCTTTAGCATCGGTCTCAGCCTTTGCCTTAGCTTCTTCGGCGGCCTTCTTATCGGATTCTATCTGCGCCGTACGCTTTTTGCCTGGTTGAGTCTTACCAGCTCTAACTTTATCAGCTTTAATTAAACCCAAGTTAACTAATAAGTTATGGACAGTCGGGGTTGGTTGAGCTCCCTTGCTAATCCAAAAAGTCACGCGATCAGCTTTGATTTCCGACGCTTTGGTATGGGGGTTATAAGTTCCCAATTTCTCCACATTATCGCCCCATGGATCTTTAGACTTTTCCACGACGATTAGGGAGTATAAAGGATGTTTTTTCTTGCCTGTTCGAGATAATCTAATTGATAACATAAATAATATAATAATTAAAAATGGGCTTTGGGGCCCCTTTACGAGCACTCTGACTAATCAATAATTTAGCATATAGAACGATAAAAGTCAAGATGAGACAAAAAAGAATAAAAATAAACCGGCCATAAAGACCGGTTAAAGTACAAGACCTAAGCCTCTTTTATGAAATAACCAACATAATCCCAAAAGGAAATAATGGTTACTATCAGAGCTGATAGTGAGAAAAGTACGGACAAAGCCACTAAACCAGCGTCAACCGCCAGAGGTACGCCCCAAAAGTGAGCCCCTAAGGCAGTAATGACAGTAATCAGCATGGCAGTCTGGGTATTGGCCTTGCGCTTGCCCCAAGGTCGAGCTGCCAAATCTGCACCGGAGGTGGCGCAATAGGCGCGCAAAAACCATACTGTCAATTCACGAAATAGAAACACAGCCATAATCCATAAAGGCAAAATGTTTAATGCTGTTAAACAAAGAAACATCATTAAATGAAAAGTCACGTCGCAATAAGGATCATACAGTTTTCCAAAGTCAGACACCTTATCCCAACGCCGAGCCAAAAAGCCGTCTAAAAAATCTGTTGCTTCTATAACCACAACAACCAATAAGCACCAGGCCAAAGATACGGCCGAAAAATACATGAGCAACGTCATGGCCAATGGTGTTAAGAGTAAACGAATAGAGGTTAAAGCGTTGGGAATGTTATCCCTAGTCAGAATGTTAATTACCCTATGCTTTATCATCATCTATCTTCTCCTTCCTGTTGACGCCACCTTCTTCCCTGACATCACCAGGATTCATTTGTCTTTCCAACCAACGACGCATCTCGTTTTGCTTTGCTGAAGCCGCGAGGT